>NZ_LNFY01000001.1:0-326127 GCF_011057685.1 Thermotoga sp. Ku-13t
GATAAACAAAGGTGCAGAGGGTGTGGTGAGTCAGTTTGGAAAGATAGCAGAGCAGATAAACGCTATGGTGAGTCAGATAGAGAGTTTAGCGGCGAGTGCAGAAGAACAAAGTGCAGCAGCGGAAGAGATGAGCAGTGCGATGGACACAGCGACAAAGTCGATCATGATGATAGCACAGCAAATGGAGGAGATGACGAAAGCTGTGAAAGAGCAGGCGAATGCGAGTCAGAATGTGAGCAGTTTGTCTGAAGAGATGTCTTCAATTGCGGAAAGTCTGGTGCAGCAAGTGAGAAGGTTCAAGATCTGAGAACACTCTGAAAAGAAGACGGGCCCCTTCGGGCCCGTTTTTCTTTACCAAGCTATTACACTGAACGGTTCACATACCCAGATACGCTTTCTTTACCAGATCGCTCTCGAGTAGCTCCTTTCCTGTACCGTGCGCGACAATTCTTCCGGTCTGGAGCACGTAGCCTCTGTCGGCTATCTCAAGGGCCTCCTGGACCTTTTGCTCGACCAGAAGGATAGCAACGCCTTTTTCTTTGTTTATCTGCTTCAAGGTATCAAGAACCCTGTCCACCATCACCGGCATGAGACCGAGCGACATCTCATCGACGAGTATCAGTTTTGGCTCAGACATGAGCGCTCTCGCTATAGCAAGCATCTGCTGCTCACCACCTGAAAGTGTCTCTGCTTTCTGGTTTTCTCGTTCCTTCAAACGCGGGAACAGTTCGAAAACCTCGCTCAACAACCTGCTCACTTTCGTTCTGTCGTTCAATGTGTACGCACCCATAAGGAGGTTGTCCTTCACGGACATCTTGCCGAAAACGTGTCTGCCCTCGGGCACGTGCGCTATGCCCAGCCGGACTATTTCGTGGGGTGTGAGTCTGTGTATCGACTTTCCCTGGAACTCTATCTCACCCGATATGGGTTTCAACAATCCAGAGATCGTTCTCAATATCGTGGTCTTCCCAGCCCCGTTTGATCCAACTATCGCAACGAGTTCCGCTTCGTTGACCTCGAAAGAAACGTCAAAAACTACTGGAACACCGTCATAACCCGTGGTCAAGTTTTTTACTCTTAGCATAGTATCTCTCCCCCAGATACGCCTTGATGACTTCTTCGTTGTTCGTGACCTCGTCCGGACTGCCTTCCGCGATCTTTTTGCCTGCGTTCAGAACGATCACTCTGTGAGATATCGGCATTATCGCTTCCATGATGTGTTCCACGATCAAAAGGGTTATTCCTGACCTGTTCAGGTTCACACACAGCTCCATTGCTTCCTTTATCTCCGACTGGTTGAGTCCTGCCATCGCCTCGTCGAGCATGACCATCTTCGGCTTTGTGGCGAGGACCCGTGCTATTTCGAGCCTCTTCTTGTCCGCGATCGTCAGATTCCCGGCGAGCATATCCTTCTTCTCCCACAGATGCGTCAGATGGAGAACTTCATCAGTTATTCTCTCCGCTTCTTTTCTGCTTGCGGCTCTCAAAAAAGCTCCGACGAGCACGTTGTCTCTGACCGTCATGTCCTTCAGCGGCTTGACGATCTGAAAGGTTCTGGTCAATCCCATCAGGGTTATTTCGTGTGGCGGTTTGCCCGTTATGTCTTTCCCCTCGAAGAACACCCTTCCGCTGAAAGGTTTGTAGAAACCGCTGATGCAGTTGAAGAGAGTTGTCTTCCCTGCCCCGTTCGGTCCGATGAGGCTGACGATCTCACCTTCGTTCACGGAAAAAGAGACATTATCGTTTGCGACAAGACTTCCAAACTTCATCGTGATGCCCTGAACCTCAAGCAGCGCTCCTACCATAGTCGAGCCTCCTTCTGCGTCTTCTGAGGAGTCCCAGTATGCCTCTCGGCTCGAAGACCACAACGAGTACTATCAGAACGCCATAGATCATGAGATCGATTCCTCTCCCCGTGCCACCTAGCAGGGTCCTCGTGTATTCGGAAAGAGGTACGAGCACCGCCGCCCCGACAATGGGACCGTATATGTTACCGAGCCCTCCCAGGACCGTGAGCAGAACGATCTTCATGGACACATCGAGCCCGAACACCATGAACGGATCTATGTAGAGTATGTACTGTGCGTAGAGTGTTCCAAAGAGCGCCGTAAGCATGGAGCTCACAACCATTGCAGCGAGCTTGTACCTGGACGTGTTTATACCGAGTGCCTCAGCGGCCTCGTGACTTTCGCGTATCGCTTTCAGATAATAACCCATCCTGTTTCTCTCGATGAGCACGGCTACGAACAGAACAAAAACGAACAGACTGTAAGCGATTAACACGTACGGAATCTTCGAGCGATGAAACTGCATTGCCCAGAAACTGTCCTCAACCACCGGTATGGAAATTCCCGTGGCACCCTCAACATAATCCCAGCTCACAAAGAGCTGCTTTATGATCTCCGCAACGGCGAGCGTCGCTATGGCGAAGTAATGACCCTTCAATCTGAAGCACGGATAACTCACTATGAAAGCTACGATGCCTGCGAACAGAGAACCAAGGATCATGCCGATCCAGGGTGAAACGCCGAATCTATAGAAGAGAACTGTGGAGGTGTAGGCACCGATGCCAAAGAACGCGGCGTGACCGAACGAGGTCTGACCCGCGAAACCCGTGATGATGTTCCATGCCTCTCCGAGACCCGCGAATATGAGAGTCATCAACATGACGTGCTGGAAGTTCACGTCTCTCACAACCAATGGAAGGATCAACAGAATTGCGAGAATGATCAGAAGCGGCATTCTCTTCATCGCCTTTCACCACCCGAAGAGCCCTCTGGGCCTGAACTGCAGCACGAGCAAATATATGAGGAAAGCGATCGCGTACTTGAACTGGGTTCCAAGGTAAAAACCTCCTATCGTTTCCGCGAGTCCGATCATGATCCCGGCGTAGAAAGCCCCCCATATGTTTCCAAAACCACCCAGTGCCACGATGACGAACGCCAGCAAGCCGTACATCGCTCCGGATTCTGGATAGACGGGAAAAATGCCGGACAGAAGGCTGCCTGCAGCACCAACGCAAATCCCGGAGATCGCGAACGTGAACATGTAAACTTTTTCGGTATCAACCCCCATGAGTTCTGCGATCTCTTTACTCTGCGCCGTTGCCTGTATCGCTTTTCCGAATTTCGTTTTCTTGATGAACAGAGCCACTGCGAACGTCATGGCGATGCTCCCGATCGCAGCCACAAGCTGGGGAAGTCCTATGATCACATCGAACACTATGAACCTTTTACCGGACAGGATCGACTCGCCGACGAATCTGTAGTTCGGGCTCCACAGAAACTGAGCAAAATTTCGAATGAACAGGCTCAGACCAAACGTGGCAAGCAGTGCCATGAGGCTTGGTGAATTCAAAACTCTTTTGATGACAAGCTTATAAGTCACAAGACCTATCGCGGCCGTCACGATCGCGGCTACAGGCAGGGACACGAGTGGGTCCCATTTCAGCAAGGCGTAGAGCCAGAAGACCGTGTACATAGATATCATCATGAAATCACCGTGGGCGAAGTTGATTATGTCCATCAACCCCCAGACGAGCGTCAGGCCCACGGCCACAAGAGAATAGACACTACCCACGAGCACACCTGTAACGATAAGCTGTGCGAGCATGCTCATCCCCTTCCAGATTTTTTAATGGGGGGCGGCTGCCCCCCAGCTTTTTATCTCTTGTTCCAGTCTGGGAACTGCGGTACTGGTTCGTGCGTCTGGTATTCTTCAGGCCAGACGGCTTCGTACACTCCGTTGAAGATTTGAGTCATAACGGAGGCAGAGTAAATGTTCTGTCCATCTGGACCGAACTGGATCTTTCCAGAAACGAAGTAAGGAGCTTCGAACACGTAGTTCCTCAGAACCTCGAGGACCTTTTCTGGCTCTGTCGTTCCGGCGATGTTGATCGCCTCAGCTATGACGAGAGCGGACGCAAAGTCTTCCAGAGTTGGACCGTCGATATCGACACCGGACTTTGCCTTGTACATCTCGTTGATCCTGGAAAGGATCGCCATCTTGGAGAACAGGGCAGGCGTTGTTGCGTTAGTCCCTGAGAAATAGTCTGCGTCTTTGCCGAGGTTCACAACGAACTGTGGATCCTGATAACCACCGCAGTACGACAGGACCACCTTGGGAACGACGTTGAACTCTTTGTACTTCTTGACGAACATGGTCATGTCACCTATGTACGAGGCGTGGAATATCGCGTCTGGCCGAGCAGATTTGATCTTCTGGACTTCGATGTCAACGTTGGTCGCATTCACGGGATATTTCACATCGGCCACGAGGCTGAACTCGGGGAAGTTCTTTATCTTCTCTTTGACCATCTGCGCGGCGTGCACTCCGTACTCGTTGTCGATGTACACCACGGCCACTCTCTTGATGTTGGCGTTGTATTTTTCGTTGAGGTATCTTAAATACTCAAAGAAGAATACCGTTTCCATACCGTCGTGCGGAGCGATCCTGAAGAACCATTTGAGGCCTCTTTCCGTGAGTGCAGCAGAGCTCGACGAACCTGCAACGAAAGGTATACCATATTTTTCAGCGATCTGACTCGCAGGTTTCGTGCACGAAGATTGGTAACAACCGATCAGAGCGACAACCTTTTCGTTTCTGATCAGTCTCTCCGCTTCCGCCATGGCGAGTTCCGGGTTGCCTTGATGGTCAGCGAAAATGAACTGTACCTTTGCCCCTCCGAGGTTTGGCAAACCGGCAGACTTTGCGAGCGACAGGTTGATGTCAGGATACACACCGTTGATGATCTCTTGTGCGACCTCGATGGCGTACTTGATCTTTACCCCTGTCGCGGCGGCTGCTCCTGTGAGTGGAAAGATAGCACCGATCTTGATGATTTCCTGTGCGAAAACGATGAAACTGAGAAGCGCCACCAGCACCACGAGCAATTTCTTCATACCAGCACCTCCTCAAATTTTGGTGTGTTATGGGGATGTTAAGAACTTTTCACAGCCCTTCTCATTATAACGTTTCTGATTCGCTCCTGTCAAAATTTCATCCGTTTGGGCTCCTCATGGACTCTGGACACGTTTTTCCACACACTTCATTTGAGAATGGCAAAATAGGATTGAAGGGAGCGAAGAACAGTGCGTAAATGGACTCTGGCACTAGCATTCGTTCTGCTTTTCTGGATCGTTGTCGTTTTCTATTTCGGTACCAGAAACGCGATCGTTTCTTCGAAGCAAGCTCGCTGGGCCTACAACGTTTTGAAGAAAATTGACCAAATGCTGGATTTTTCACAGACGAAACTGTTCACGAAGGTCAAGAATAGTTTGAACAGACTCTGGTTTGGCAACAAGAAGATGCCATCGATCGAACTCGTTCGAAAATCTGCACATTTTGGCCTGTACATGATACTCGGGATCATGGTTTTCTGGTTCACATTGGTTTATTCTCAAAAATTGTTGATCGCTACACTCATGGCTGTTTAGTTAGCTGCGCTCGTAGCGAGCCTGGACGAATACTCTCAACAGTTCAGAGGAAGAGGAGCTTCGCTCAACGATGTCGTGATCGACATCTCAGGAGCACTGGCAGGAACGATCCTCTGTTTGATCATCTTCAGTGTTGTGAGACTGCTAAGGACTTTGTCGAAGGGAAAGATGGGATCGCTCGACAAAAAGGTCCAGGATGAAAATTGCTCAGAACGTTCGTCACTTTAGCATGAACGATCATCGAATTTTGATGTTCTGTGGCAGCAACGACGGGAGCAACAGCAAGCTGTACATCGCGGCGAGTAACATGCCAACGAATATGAGCGTTGCTATGTGCACGTGAACCTTCATGGGTGAAAGGAACAACACAGAGAATCCCAGAGCAACGCCGAACGCGTTGGCGACGATGGGCCTTCGTGTGAGTCTGTAGGCTTCCACAACGGATTTGTGTTTCAGATACGCACAACCGAAGTGTATCGCGTAATCGATGCCCGCACCGAGCACTATGTTCATAAGGCACGCGCTGATGGCGTTCAGGGGGATTCTGAACAATCCCATCGCCCCGTAGAGGCTCAGCAGCGTCATCGCGATGGGTAAACACGCCACAAGGCCGAATTTGAAGTTCTTGAATGTGAAACCCATCATGAGTGCGATGGCGAGTAGTGCAAAGATCAAGCTGGTACGCAGATTTTCTATGACGAATTCGTTCATCTCCATGTATTTAAAATCTTCGCCGGAAAGTTTGATCGACTTTATCGAACCTTCAGCGAGAGAAGACGCGATCGTCTCGATCCGCTTGTACGTTTTACTATCGACACGTTTTGGAAAGGCCAGCATGAGTGCGGAATTGTTCTTCCTGTCAAAAAGGATGCCTTCTGGCAGGATTGTCAGAGCGAGATTTCTGAGAGGTTGTGGCAGCAGTTCGTACAGATCCAGCAATGAGAAAGTCCTTTCGCAGTGATCCTTCAGACTGTCTCTCACCATCTTCAGCGATTCGAGGCCTTCCCGACTCTGAACGTCCACGTTGAGATCGATCTTCAAGAAGATGGGAACCTTTATGCCCGCAATCGCTTCGATCACCCTAGCGCCTTTCATGACCTTGGAACCGGATCTGAAGAAAATCAACGAGTGAAACTCTGCTTCCACCCTTCCGGCGAAGGTGCAGAAAAAGATGAACACACCGAGAAAGATGAGAATGTTCATCCACCTATTCTTCAACATTCCGCTGGTTGTGATTGTTCGCGGGGACCTTCTGACTTCCAGCAGAGTGACTGTGGGGGGCAGAAAAATGAATGTAGCTACGCCCGCCGTTGCAACACCGAGTGCACCGCTGAAGCCCAGTTCTCTCATCACAGGTGAGCTCGTTAGACCGAGGCTTAAAAATCCTACAACCGTTGTGAGAACTGTCATCAGCAAGGCAAAAAAGGTTTCACGGAAAGAGATATAGGCCTTTTCGAACCTGTCAGGATCTTTCAGTCTCAAGTACCTGTTGACGTAGTGCAACGCCGCGGAGCTACCCATTATCAGCGTGATGAAGGGCATCAAGACGTTTTCCATCGTCACGGGTTTGTCGATCGCGGCGTAGAAACCGAGCAGATAAACCGTCGCGAGTACACTCGGAAGGAACGCGAGTACCGCAGCCCAGAAGCTCTTCAAAGTGAAGTAGAACACAAAAAACATGATCAGCAGCGCTACCGGGGTAAGATAGGAAAGGATCATCTTCACATAATCCATAGCCATCGCACCGATGTAAGAAATTCCGAAGACCAGACCATCTTTCGGTGCGACGGTTTTGTAGATCCTCCGGGAAGTATCCTCAGGGCTCTTTGAGATGAACGCAACCAGCAGTGCGTAATCTTTTCCCTCAAACTGGCCGATCAGTTTCAGTTTCTGGGCCAGTGCGGTGTTGTTGGCCATGGTGAGTGGAAATTCGAACGGATTGATCACCATCAGAACCCCATCGAGGTTTCGAAGGTTCTGAACCGTGTCGAAAACCTCTTCGCGGGTTTTGTAAGGTACGGCGACGATGGCCACGTCCCTGAGATAAAAGGTTCTCGATATCTCTCTTTCTGCAACGACGTATTGCGATTCTCTGGAAACCTGTGACTTGAAATAAGCCCTCACCTTCAACTTTGGAAGTTGTGAAGCTGAAAGGATACCTAGAATGAGCATCAAGCTCAGCGCGAGCCAGGGTTTCTTTATCCAGGCCATACACCTTTCTCCTGATACAATTCTAACTGTGAGAGGAGGTTTCAAAGCCGTGAGACTGGTAGACACACACGCGCATCTTCATTTTCACCAGTTCGAGAAGGATCTGGATCAGATCATCAAGAAGCTCGATTCGCACAAGTTCGCCTTCGTTGTCAACGTGGGTATAGATGTTGAAGATTCGAAAAAAGCCCTCGCTCTGAGTGAGAAGTACGAAAAACTCTATTGCTCCATAGGAATCCATCCCCACGAAGCTGGGCGTGCACCGGAAGATTTCCTTCACACTTTCGAGGAATTACTGAAAAACAAAAAAGTCGTTGCGATCGGAGAATGTGGTTTGGATTACTACAGAATGCTTTCTCCGAAAGAATTACAGCGCGAGGTCTTCGAGAAGCAGCTGAAGTTCGCAAAGGATGTGGACATGCCCCTGATAGTTCACATCAGGGACGCTTACGAAGACGCCTACGAAATTCTCAGCAGGGTTGGACTGCCAACGAACGGTGGTGTCGTACATGCGTTCTCCGCTGATGAGGAATGGGCGCTGAAGTTCGTTGAGCTCGGCATGTATATAGGTATAGGTGGTCCTATCACCTACCCGAATAACCACACGCTCAGACGCGTTGTGAGAGTGGTGGGAATCGAAAACATCCTGATCGAAACCGACTGTCCTTATCTGGCTCCGCAACCGGTAAGGGGTAAGAGGAACGAGCCGATCTACGTGAGGTTCGTCGTTGAAGAGATAGCAAAGATTTTGGACATGGACATAGAGGATGTGGCAGAAACCACCGTGAAGAACGCGGAAGAACTCTTCAAGCCCTGATCCTCTCGGCGTATCTATGATACCATCTCAGCGCCGGGATCGCGCTGATCAGGCTCGCTGTGAAGATGAGTGAAGATGTTAAAAACACCCACCTGTGGCCGAGCTTCCCTGCGATCTGGGTTGAAACCACAGGTACGAAGGTCCTACTCAGAATGTTGAGTCCCTGGAAAAAACCTTCCCACCTGCCGAGCTCCCTCGGTGAGAGGCTCATCTTTATGTGTTCCTTTGCCGGAAACCACAGAATGAACCCCAGACCCATGATCGTGTGTGAAATGAAGAACACGTACACGTTCGGCACGAACCAGGCGACGAACGTGAGGATGATCAAAACAGAACCAATGATGAGATTCCTGACCGAACTGGAATTGACCCTTTTCTTCCACAGATACGACACAACTACAGAGATGGAAAAAACCATCTCGAACAGGAAGGGAGAAGAGCTATCCAGCTTGAAGTGGTCTATGAGGTAATAAGAGATGACCAGAAAGCTCGAGAAACTGAAAGACAGATACGCCAGATACTGATGGAACATCATAGAAATGAACGCCCCATTCGTGTTTCCAGCCGGAACGTGACTTTCGTGCAGGCTCGAACCAGTTTCAACGTGTGGCAACACCTTCACCAGAGAGAATGCATAGAACAGATTTGCAACGAACATGGAACCGAAGATAAAGGTGAGAAATCTCAGATCTTTCATCTGCCTCGCCAGAAGGAAGACAAGCAGGAAGTAAACCACGGCTTTGGTGAACTCGGTGATCAAAAATTGCATCGAATAAATCTCTTCACGCTGTTTCGGTGGGAAGAGCGCCCTTTCGTACATGACCTGGCAGGGATAGAAAACGTCCGTGACGCCGAGCAAGAGCTGTGCGACCACGAACGTGTAGGCGTTCTTCGTGAGAATGAACAGCAAGCTCCCCATGGCGAAGAAAAACCTTGCGATCGCGTAACCATGGTTCACGCTGATCGTCTCGAACTTCTTTCCTAAGAAGTACGTGAGGATGGCCTGAAAAACGTAGGCAGCACTGAAGAGCCATCCGATCTTTTCTATCGAGATGTTGAGCAATCTTCCAAGAGTTGGAGCGGCGATGAAAGCGGAAAAAGAGAAACCGCTCAGAGAATAGAAGAGCAAATACCGTTTCACCTGCTTCGGCAAGTTCTTCCACATGAGTCTCACCTGTTTCAACGTTAATGCAACAGTAATGAAATCTACACTTGAAATGGAATGAGCCTTTGATAGAATAATTAGCGAAAACAATTCGCTCCGGCGTAGCTCAACCGGCAGAGCGGGTGGCTGTTAACCACTAGGTTGCAGGTTCGAGTCCTGCCGCCGGAGCCAGGGTTGAAATCGATTTCGTTTTAAGCGATGGCGGGTCGAACACGACCCGCATTTTTGTTTTCGAGACGAACGGGCAAGAAAAACCGCTCCATACGGAGCGGTCTTTTTTCATGCTGGCGCCCCCAAGGGGATTCGAACCCCTGCTTCTGGCTTGAAAGGCCAGTGTCCTAGGCCGCTAGACGATGGGGGCAACCAACGTTATCTTACAACAACTCTTTCAAATGGTCAAGTATCTTTTTTCAAAAAAGGCGGCAACCGCCGCCTGGTCGGGGCGACTGGACTTGAACCAGCGACCTCTTGCGCCCCATGCAAGCGCGCTAGCCAACCTGCGCCACGCCCCGCACCATCCATTCTACCACGATCTTCTTTTTTGTGCAAGCGGTTTTGACTTTCTGACAGTTGTCAAGGTCCTTCGTGTGTGGTATCATTTTTATTGGCTCAGGGGGTAGTTCAGTTGGCCAGAACGCCGGAATCGGGGTCCGGAGGTCGAGGGTTCAAGTCCCTCCCCCCTGACCATTCTTTAAGCGTTCGCACATCGATCTGAGTGCTGCTTCCACGCCTTCGTAAGGATCTTCCAGATCCGCGAGCGATAGATACTTCTGCAGAGTCCTTCTTGCGAGATTTTCTGCGTGGTGCTTCAGCCTCTGCTTTCTCAGCTCCTTCAGCTTTCCGGTTTCTGCAAATTTCTCCCAGAGCGTTGTTATTTTGTTCACCAGCTCTTCGATTCCCTGTGCGTTCAGGGCAGAAGTTTTCACTACGCTCGAAACGTCCCGGCCGGCGAACGTGAGAAAACTCACCAGCTGATCGTACAGAGAATCGGTTCCCACCAGATCCGCTTTGTTCACCACATATATGTCTGCGATCTCCATGATACCGGCCTTCAGAAGCTGCATTTCGTCCCCGAAACCTGGTGAAAGGACCAGCACCACCACGTCAGCCACGTATCGCACTTCGACCTCGGCCTGTCCTACCCCTACGGTTTCCACCAGAACGTAATCGAAACCAACAGATTCGAACAACTCCACAACATCGTAGATGCTTTCGTTCAAACCACCTAAGGCACCGCGTGACGCCATACTGCGTATGAAGACACCGTCGTCCAGAAAATGTTTTTTCATTCTTACCCTGTCGCCCAGAAAAGCCCCTTGGCTGAACGGACTCGAAGGATCGACTGCGACGACTGCGACTGTTTTTCCTGAGGATCTGAGCTTTGCGATCACCTGATCTATCAGCGTGCTCTTGCCAACCCCAGGGCTACCTGTGAAACCAATCACCGGTGCCGTCCTTCTGGGCAGATTGCTCAATATTTCTTTTGCCTTCTCGGGTGTGTTTTCCAGCAAAGTTATGAGTCTGGCGATGCTTTTATGATCCACTTGCACTCGTCACTCCTTCCAGAACTTCCTTGACCTCCTGAACGATTCTCGACAGCGGTGTTCCGGGTCCGAACACGCGACACACACCTATCTCGAGCAATTTCGGCACATCGTCCGGAGGGATGATGCCACCGACGAAGACCGGTACGTGCCCTATGCCTTCTTTT
Source organism: Thermotoga sp. Ku-13t (assembly GCF_011057685.1). NCBI lineage: Bacteria > Thermotogati > Thermotogota > Thermotogae > Thermotogales > Thermotogaceae > Thermotoga > Thermotoga sp. Ku-13t. The sequence continues at coordinate 11,340 of NZ_LNFY01000001.1, forward strand.
TTCATCAGATCGATGACTTTCTTCGACAGCTGCAGATGCGCTCCTGAGAGGATCGAAAGTCCTATCAGATCGACGTCTTCCTGAATGGCAGTTTTCACGATCTGTTCAGGCGTTTGCCTCAAACCTGTGTATATGACTTCAAAGCCTGCGTCGCGCAGGGCGTGGGCCACCACCTTTGCTCCGCGGTCGTGGCCATCCAGACCAGGTTTTGCGATCAGTATCCTGTACTTCTTCATCCAGATCACCTCCTCAGATCGCAGTACTCTCGGTGTATTCGCCGTAGACTTCTCTCAGGACATCGCTTATCTCACCGAGTGTCGCGTAGCATTTTACTGCTTCGAACACGTATGGAACGATGTTTCTACCTTCCTGTGCGGCCTGTTTCAGCTCTTTCAGTGCGTTTGCCACAGCGTTGTTGTCCCGTTCTTTTTTCAACTGCCTCAGCGCTTCTTTCTGTTTTTCCTCGAGTGTGGGGTCAACCTTCAGAATGTTCTCTATGGGTTTTTCTTCGCTGACCTGGAACGCGTTCACACCAACGACGATCTGTTCACCTTTCTCTATGGCGAGCTGCTGTTCGTAGGCACTCTTGTGGATCTCCTTCTGAACGTAACCGAGCTCTATCGCGCGGACCATACCACCCAGAGAGTCGATCTTTTCCAAATATTCCCAGACCTTCTCTTCGATCTGGTTCGTCAGCGCCTCGATCGCGAAAGAGCCTGCCAGAGGATCGACGATGTCCGCAACACCGGACTCGTACGCGATGATCTGCTGGGTTCTCAAAGCAACCTGAACGGACTGTTCCGTCGGGAGCCCGAGCGCTTCATCGTACGAATTGGTGTGCAAAGACTGAGTGCCTCCGAGCACCGCGGCGAGCGCCTGTATCGCCACACGCACGATGTTGTTCAGCGGCTGCTGTGCCGTGAGGGTGGAACCAGCTGTCTGGGTGTGGAACCTCAGTCTCAGCGCTTCCGGGTTGCTGACGTTGAAACGTTCCTTCATGATCTTCGCCCAGATGCGCCTTGCGGCTCTGAACTTTGCGATTTCTTCCAGGAAGTTGTTGTGCGCGGCGAAAAAGAAAGAGAGCTGTCTTCCGAACACGTTCGGGTCCAGCCCCGCCTTGATGGCCGCTTCCACGTACGCGATCGCATCGCCGAACGTGAACGCGAGCTCCTGAACGGCGTTGGCACCAGCTTCCCTTATGTGATAACCGCTGATGCTTATAGTGTTCCATTTGGGCATGTGCTTGGCGCAGAATTCGAAAATGTCTGTGACTATCTTCATGGATGGTTCTGGTGGGAATATGTAAGTACCCCTGGCAATGTATTCTTTCAGGATGTCGTTCTGTATCGTGCCCCTGAGTTCCTCGAGCTCCGCGCCCTGTTTCTGCGCCGTCACAGCGTACATGCTCAGCAGTATGACAGCGGTGGAGTTTATCGTCATCGACGTGCTCACATCTTTCAGTGGAATTCCATCGAAAAGGATTTCTATGTCCCGCAAAGAATCAACCGCGACTCCCACGCGCCCGACTTCACCTTCGGCCAGGGGATGGTCAGAGTCGTAGCCGATCTGTGTTGGTAAATCGAACGCCACGGAGAGACCCGTCTGACCCTGTTGGAGCAGGTACTTGAAGCGCTTGTTGGTTTCCTCAGCGGTACCGAAGCCCGCGTACTGTCTCATCGTCCACAGTCTGCCACGGTACATCGTTCTCTGAACTCCGCGCGTGTAGGGGTACTCTCCGGGCATGTTGAGATCTCTCAGATAATCCATTCCTGCCACATCGAGGGGAGTGTAGCATCTTTTGAACTCATAACCGGAGCTCGACAGGAACTTTTCCTTTCTCTCAGGGAACTTCCTCAGATCGTTCTCCAGCTGCGCCTGCCATTGTTGGAGAGCTTCTTCAATTCTCTTGAGATGTTCTTTATCGTACATCCTTCAACACCCCCGTCTTCAAAAGTTTTACCAATACGAACGAACAACAACCTTTGAAATCTGGTTCAGTTCCGAACGCTGGCTTAACCATCACATGTGTGAACTCTCTTACTGATTCCTGAAGGGATCGTCTGTACTCACCGCGAGGTTGCATGCAACCGAGAGTGACAAGATCGAATTTTTCAGATGCGTATTGGAATATTTTCTTCACCTCCGACAGATCCGGTGGTAAGGCTCTGGAAAATTTGGTATTCTGCGTTGGGACGAACACGTTCAGAACAACGGCGTTGAAAAATCCTGACAGCGTTTCCAATGCCTCGTACTCGTGCGTGATACGACCTTCGAAGATTCCGACCGTCACGTGTGGGATTGCTGGAACGCTGGTCTGTAAGATGGCGTTCAGAAGCTGCGTTGGTGGAACAGAAAATCCGTAGACTTTCTGCATGATCTTCGAATCGGCAAAGAAGTCGAAGCTCACGACGTCCGCCAGACCTTCAAGTTCTCTCAAAGGTGACAGTGGAAAACCGACGTGGAAATTGTAAGAAAGGCCGTATCTTCTTTTGAATTCCCAGAGTGTGCGCATGTGTTCTCTGAACGGCACGAGCAGATCCTTTTCCAGCCCGCCACTTATGAGAAAGCTTTTGTGGCCTTCCTGCGCGAGCTTTTCCATCTCCTGCAAGGTTTTCATGTGAGCAAGGTAGTGTCCACCGCAGTGTGCACAGTTCATCCGGCACACATTGTTGGTCAGAGAAATAGGGATCGTTCCGCTCGGATCGACAAAGATCAAACCGATCACCAAAACAAATCATACCATCTTGTCCCGCACTTCGTGGTATGATTCGAGAAGGTAGAGGGTGAGGAGGGATCGCATGAAGGTCTATATATCTGTTGACATGGAAGGGCTCGCCGGGATCGCCACCTGGGGGGAAGTCGATACTAGCAAGAAGGAAGCTTCCGAAGTGTTGTACGAACATTTGACAGCGTTGCTGCAGGGCCTGTTCTCCGCAAGGGTTCACATTGAGCACGTGCTGATCTCCGATGCACACGGTTCGGGCACGGCCATACCCTACAGGATATGTGAAGACTTCGACAGGGTCAGTCTGGTGCACGGTCCGATCAGGAAAGATTACATGATGAGCGGGTTGGACTCGTCGTACGACAGGGTCATCTTCCTCGGATACCACGCGGGTATCGGTACGAAGCACGGCATCATGGACCACACGTATTCGAGTTCTCTGATACACAGCGTCTGGATCAACAACAAGAGGATGAACGAGGCACTCATAAACGCAGCCTTTGCGGCTCATCATGGGGTGCCCATTTGCCTTGTTGTGGGAGACGAAGCGCTCGGTGAAGAGCTTAGGAACGAGTTCAACGGTAGATGGCTCTTCGTGTCCACAAAGACGGGACTGGGACGTTACGCGGCGATCATGAAACCGAAGAGACAGTTATTTGAAGAGATAAAAAGCGCGGCAGCGCAGGCTCTCGAGATCCCCAGAAACGAACTGCCGCTCTTCAAATTTGAAAAGCCTGTGGAGCTGAAGATAGAACTGAAAGATACAGTGTACGCGGACCTTGCCGAGCTGATCCCGGGTGTGGAGAGGATCGACGGTCGCACAGTGAAATTCGTTCACGACGACTACTCTGTGGTCTTCAACGCCATTATGGCCATAGTCTACGTGGCGATGGCTGCGAGGGACTGGAGGTCGTGAGCGATGATGAGATCTCTTCGCGAGCTGCTCGAAAAGGCGAAACAGGCTGGAAGGAAGAATCTCGTCGTCGTCGGTGCTGAAGATGCAGAGGCTGTGGAAGCCACACTGATGGCGAAAAAGGAGGGTCTGGTGGGGCGAATCTTTCTTGTTGGAAACGCTCAGAAATTGAAAAGTTATGAGAACCTCACCGATATCGAGATCGTGGATAGCTGCGACGAGGTGGACGCGAGCGAGAAAGGGGTAAAGCTCGTTTCTTCGAAGAAAGCGGACGTTCTCGTCAAAGGATTGGTGAAAACTTCAGTCCTTCTCAAAGCTGTCTTGAATAAGGAATGGGGTCTCAGGGGTTCAGGTCTTTTGACGCACATCGTGGCGGTGGAAGTTCCCGTCCTCGACAGGGTCGTGTTCGTATCCGATGGGGGCATCCTCATAAGGCCGTCGCTGGAAGAGAAGGTGAAGTTGATCAACAACGCGGTTGAGGTGATGCGCAAGCTCGGTTACGAAGCGCCGAAAGTCGCTCTGATATGTGCCGTTGAGACGGTGAATCCGGCCATGCCGGAAACTGTGGAAGCAGCCATCCTCGCGAAGATGAACCAGCGTGGTGAAATCAGAAATTGCGTAGTGGATGGTCCGCTGGGGTTAGACAACGCTCTGGACCTGAGGGCAGCCGAGGTCAAGGGCGTGAAGAGTCCGGTCGCTGGACGCGCGGATCTTTTGATCGTGCCAGACATCCATTCCGGTAACTTCTTAGGAAAATCGGCGATTTACTTTGCGGGCGGTAAGATTGCTGGGATGGTCATCGGTTCGAAGGCGCCCATAGTGCTCGTTTCGAGGGCCGACACGGCGGAAAGCAAGTTACTTTCGATAGCCATGGCGTGTGCCACGAGTGGAGGAACGGGTGAATGATAAAGATACTGCTACCTGCGAATGTCCTCGGCAGTGTTGAGCTGTCATCCACCAAGGAAAAGTTGTTCATCGATGTCTACAACGATGGCGACTACGAAAAAAAGTTGCTCGAAGAATTCTGGGACATCGTGATGGGACCCAAGAAGTTCGACACTTTCACCACCATCTTCGTGAGTTCCACCGATGCCGTGTCACTGGCCATCAAGTACCTTGAGAGCAGGATAGAGCTGGAGGAGATGAAGAAACGACACGAAGTGCTCTATAGCTACGCGGAACTGCAGGGGCCTACCTGTCACCAGGTTCTGAGAGAACTTCAAAAACTCAAACACGGTCCAGAGCAGATGATCGTCCTGGTCGCTGAAAGGGGAGTGCATTTGCTCGCGTATCTGGAATACCTTTCGGCTGGTAGATATTCTCAGATTGAGGAAACCGTTTTTGAAGTGCATTTAGATGGCAAAGCGAAGATGGTCCTTTTCAGTGAACACCCACTGGAGGGTTTCTACAATTTCCGCATCCCACCGTTGAGGGAAAGGAAGAACGATATACCTTACATGGTGGACTGGACACTCTCTTCGATACATCAGAAACATAAATACCTGCCTGTGAACTTTCCCAGTGAGGAGATAATGGATCTGTTCCTGAAATACGACTGGCCGGGAAACACGGAAGAACTCATCAAGGTGGTTCACATGTACTCCGCCGGTCTCGACGTGATAGGTTATTTCGCCAGCTCGCTCCCGAACGTGGAGAAGGAAGAAGTCAGGCTGGTTGACTATGTGAAGAAGATCGTTGCCACCGTCGAGAAGAGAACCATAAAGACCATGCTCGAAAAGTACAAGTGGAATCGCAAGAAAGTTGCATCGATTCTTGGTTTGAACTACAAAACTCTATGTTACAAAATCAAGAAGTACGGTATCACGAGACACTGAAGACACACAGCCCCGCGGGGACTGCGCTCTCACGCACCGAGCTTTTTCGATATCTCCCTGGCGGTGTTCTTAACCTCTTCGGCGATCTTCGGAATGTTTTCCTCGTTCAAAGAACCGGACGCAGCAGTGACGCTGATCGCACCGATGACTCTGCCCGTGTAATCGAAGATTGGTGCTCCGACACATTTGACTCCGTATTCGTTCTCCTCGTTGTCCACCGCGTAGCCTCTTCCTCTGACCAGCGCCAGCTCCTGTTTGAGTTTTTCAGGATCAATGATCGTGTTCGGCGTGTACCTGACCAGCTGGGTGTGCCTGAGGTATTGTTCGAGTTCTTCTTCACTTAAAAACGCCAGGATCGCTTTGCCGAAAGCGGTCGAGTACAGTCTCATCTTCATGCCGATCCTGGAAATGGTGGGAATCGTTCTGGCGCTCTCCACTTTGTCTATGTATACGCCTTCAAAACCGTCTCTCAGTGCGAAATGAACGGTCATGCTGGTTTTTTCCATCAGCTCGACGAGTAGCGGGTGAGCTATCTCACGAACTTCTATGTTCCTGAGCACCATGCTCCCGAGTTCAGCCAGCTTGTACGAAGCGAAGTAACGGTGCGTGCCGGGATCTTTGAACACGTAACCACATTTCAGGAGCGTCTCAAGGTGTTTGAAGGCGGCGGGAGCCGTGATGTGCAAGAAATCCGCCACATCGCGAACTCTCACGCCGCTTTTCTTCGAGGCCACGAACTCAAGGATTTTCAACGCTCTCTCCACCGAATAAATGGCCATGTTGTTTTCACCTCACGACCCTGCCGCTTCCAGCACCTTTCATAAGGCTCTTCACTTCTTCGACGCTCACCTCGTTGAAATCCCCCATGATCGTGTGCTTGAGACAGGAAGCGGCGACGGCGAATTCCAGCGTCTCATGTGGTTTCATACCCGTGAGGCAACCGTAGATGATACCTGCCGCGAAGGAATCTCCCGCACCCACTCTGTCCACGATGTGTACTGTGTACTGTCTGGCACTGTAGAAATCGTCACCATCGAGCAGCACACCCGACCATCCGTTCAGATTCGCAACCACACTTTCACGCAGGCTGATCGCGACTTTCTTGAAGCCGAACCGTTCCTTCAACCTGCGACAGACCTGCTCGTATCCCTTCAAACTGAGTTTGCCCTCGACCACGTTGCTCTCGTCAGCCTTGATGCCGAAGACCTTCTCTGCGTCTTCTTCGTTCGCGAACAGGACATCGACGTACTTGACCAGCTCGGACATCACCTTTCGAGCCTTTTCTTCGCTCCAAAGCTTTGCCCTGTAGTTCAGATCGCACGAAACGGTTACACCTTTTTCCTTAGCTTTCTTGAGGGCATCGAGGCAGCTCTGAACTAAGTTCTCTCCGAGTGCGGGGGTTATGCCCGTGAAGTGGAACCAGTTAGCCCCGTCGAAGATTTTGTCCCAGTCGTATTCTTCTGGCTTAGAAAGGGCAAAGGCTGAGTTCGCCCTGTCGTAGATGACCTTGGAAGGTCTCTGTGAATATCCCGTCTCGAGGAAGTATATTCCCAGTCTGCCTTCTCCGAATATGATGTGGGATGTGTCCACACCGTACTGTTTCAGGTGGCGCACCACGGCGGTTCCAAATTCGTTCTTCGGAAGCTTCGTAACGAAAGATGCTTCCACACCGAAGTTTGCGAGCGACACGGCCACGTTAGCCTCGGCTCCCGCGTACGTGACGTCGAAAGACCTGGTTTGAACGAACCTCAGAAAGTTTGGAGTTGCGAGCCTCATCATGATCTCACCAAACGTCACCACTCTCGACATGGGCGCACCTCCATAACTGATAGTTAATATGGAAAATCTTTGGTCAACACCGTAACAGATTCTATCACACAGTTCCCGTCATTTTGGATTGGAAATCGACTGAGGTAAAATGAAATTGGGAGGCAAGATGAGTTGAAAGTAGGAGTACTGCTGAGTGGTGGTGTGGACAGCGCAGTCGCACTGTACAGTCTGCTCGAAGCCGGTCACGAAGTGATCGCCTACCACATCAAAACTGTACCGGACGAGTTCTACCTCTCTCGACAGATAAAACACAAAGTGTGCTGTTCACCAGCCGACACTTTCGATGCACAGTTAATAGCTCAACATTTCAAAGTTCCCTTCAAGGTGCTTCACATAGAGGAGTTCTTCCACCGAAATATAATTCAGTACTACCTGAGTGAGTACAAAAATGGAAGAACACCGAATCCATGTTATCTGTGCAACAGGCTGGTGAAGTTCGGACTCGTGATGGACCTGATCCTGAAGGACGGCGCCGATATGGTGGCGAGCGGGCATTATGCCAGGATCGTGGATGGAAAGCTCTACAGGGCGATCGACAGAGAGAAAGATCAGTCTTACTTTCTCGCTTCGATAGAGAAAGAAAGGCTTTCGAAGATAGTCTTTCCGAACGGTGATAAAACCAAAGTGCAGGTGAGAGAGATCGCTTCCAGAGTGAAGATCCACGTTCATTCGAAAGAAGAATCGCAAGATTTGTGCTTCATACCCGATGGTGATCAGGAACGTTTCTTCAAAGAGCATGGAATAGAATTCGATGAAGGCCCCATCTACGATTCTTCCGGTAAGGAGCTGGGCAAACATAGAGGTTTGATCCACTACACGATCGGACAGAGAAAGCTCGGAGTTTCCTTGGGTTCGAGAATGTACGTGGTGCGAATCGATGCGAAGAACAACGCCATAATCGTCGGGAAAGAAGAGGAGGTCTACCGGGACAGGTTCACAGTAACGCACTTCAACCCCCTGGTGGATCTACCTGGGAGGTTCACAGCATCGGTGAAGGTGAGGAAGAACAGCGATGAAGTTGCGTGTTCGGTCAGCCAGAAGGATGGAGTGGTCGAGGTAAAGACGAAAGAGCCCATTTTCGCTGTCACGCCAGGCCAGGTGGCGGTTTTCTACGATGGTGATCTCGTGCTCGGTAGCGGCATTATCGAAGAAGTTTTGTGATAAAATTCGAAGTTAAGAACGCAGAAAGGAAGTGATGGTTTGCTTCCCCTTTACGATACGATACCAAGCAGAAGAAAACCATACGTCGTTTATGCACTCATAGGTCTCAATGTGGTGGTGTTTTTCTACCAGCTGTCGCTCTCCAGAGTCGAGCTCATCCAGTTCATGTACAATTTCGGACTTGTTCCGGCCAGATTCACTTTGAACCGGTGGAGTACGATATGGCAGATTCGCACCGGTTTGAGCCTTTACTCCAACAAATGGCTCACGTTCCTGACACACATGTTCCTGCACGGTGGCTGGTCACACTTGATCGGGAACATGTGGTTTTTGGGATTGTTCGGGGACAACGTTGAGGATACGCTCGGACACTTCAGGTTTCTGCTTTTCTATCTTTCCGGGGGCATACTCGCCAGCTTGGCACACTTTTCGTTGAACTTGAGCTCTCAGGTGCCGATGGTCGGGGCATCGGGTGCGATATCGGCGGTGATGGGTGCCTATTTCGTGCTGTTTCCATATTCTCGTATCGTTTCGATCGTTCCGTTTTTCTTCTTTTTTATGCCTGCCCTGGTCGCCGTTCCGGCGTTCACGTACCTGTTTTTCTGGTTCATTTTCCAGGTTCTCAGTGGATTGTTCGACAGCCCTACAGGCTCCGGTGTGGCGTACTGGGCGCACATAGGTGGCTTCGTCGTGGGTATGGTGTATGGTTACATCTACCGCGTTCGGAGGAGAAGATACTACTGGTGAGGAGGTTCACCATGTTTCAGAAGATGACGATCGAAGATTGTCTCGAGGCCGAGAGGGACAATCTGGTGAAGGAATCCCTGCAGAGGATAGAGGAGATCGACCATGTTCTGAGAAGTTTCATCACGGTACTGAAAGCAGAACAGATCGAGGTCAAAGACGGCCCGTTCAGAGGGATCCCTGTGGCGGTGAAGGACAACATCGTCACGAAAGGTGTAAGGACCACGTGCGCTTCAAGGATCCTCGAAAACTACGTACCTCCCTACGATGCGACTGTCGTTAGAAAGCTCAGAGAGGTTGGATTCGCCATCGTCGGAAAGACCAACCTGGACGAGTTCGCGATGGGTTCGAGTACGGAACGTTCCGCCTTCTTTGTGACGCGTAACCCGTGGGACCTTTCCTGCGTGCCCGGTGGGAGTAGTGGAGGTTCAGCGGCAGCGGTCGCGAGCGGCGAGGTGGTAGCGGCTCTCGGCAGCGACACGGGTGGTTCTGTGAGGCAACCTGCGGCGTTCTGCGGCATTGTAGGTTTCAAACCTACCTACGGACTGGTCTCTAGGTACGGACTGGTGGCGTTCGCCTCTTCGCTGGACCAGATAGGCCCGATGACCAAGAGCGTTCGCGATGCCGCCATCTTGATGCAGATCATACATGGAAGAGATCCCATGGATTCGACGACCGTGGACGTGAAGATGGACTTTCTTTCACACATAGAAGAGGGGATAGAGAACTTCCGTTTTGCCGTTCCAGAAGAAGTTTACGAGTACGAAGGTCTGGACGGCGAGGTCGCAGAAAGGTTCGAAGAGTGTGTAAGGCTCATCGAGAAACTCGGCGGGAGAGTGAGAAAGGTAAGGATATCCACGTTGAAGTACGCTGTGGCGACTTACTACGTGATTGCTCCAGCCGAGGCGAGTTCGAACCTTGCGAGGTACGACGGTGTGAAGTACGGATTGAGAGCCGAGAAAACGGGATTGAAGGAGACTTACTCCACGACGAGGACTGAAGGTTTTGGCGAAGAAGTCAGAAGGAGGATCGTGCTCGGCACGTTCACCCTGAGCGCAACTTACTACGAAGCTTATTTCAACAGGGCACAGAAGGTTCGAAGGCTCATCGCCAACGATCTCAACACCACGTTCGATGAATTCGACGCGATCCTGACGCCCACATCCCCGATACCCGCTTTCAAGATCGGTTCCATCACCGATCCGCTCGCTTACTACTTGATGGACGTGTTCACAACGTTTGCGAATCTCGCGGGTGTACCTGCACTGAGCGTGCCATTTGGTTTCGCCCGGGGACTGCCGGTTGGAATTCAGATAGTTGGCAAAAGGTTCGACGATCCAAAAGTTTTGAGGATCGGCAGAGCAATCGAGAAGTCTTCCCCGTACAACGAGAACGGACGTTTCCCCACGCCGGTGGTGAGAGTATGAAGTTCAGGACGGTTATCGGTTTGGAGATACACGTTCAGCTTTCGACCAGAACGAAGGCGTTCTGCAGTTGCCCTGCAGACGTGTTCGACTTGCCTCCGAACACGGCTGTTTGTCCGGTGTGTACGGGACAGCCCGGGGCTCTACCCGTGGTGAACAAACAGATGGTGGATTACGCAATAAAGCTGGCACTGGCGCTCAATTGTCGGGTGAACGAGTATTCGAGGTTCGACAGGAAGAATTACTTCTATCCGGATTTACCGAAGGGTTATCAGATAAGCCAGTATTTCTACCCACTCGCGGTGGGGGGCTACATGGACATAGATGTGGACGGAACTACGAAACGCATAAGGATAAGGAGGTTACACCTAGAGGAAGATGCGGGCAAGCTCGTGCACGAGGGTGATTCGATAACTCAGGCGAAGTATTCTTTAGTGGACATGAACAGGTGCGGAGTGCCCCTGGTCGAAATAGTCACCGAACCCGATCTGTCTTCGCCGAAAGAGGCCCGTATCTTCACCGAGAAGTTGCGATCCATACTGAGGTATTTGAAGATCAGCAGTGGGGATATGGAAAAGGGTGCTTTGAGATGCGATGCCAACATCTCTGTCGTCGATCTCGAAAGGAACGTTTCGAGCAACAGGGTTGAGGTCAAAAACATGAACTCGTTCAGGTTCATCGAAAAGGCACTGGAGTATGAAGAACAAAGGATCATGGAAGCGCTCATGAGAGGCGAGAACGTTGAGAAGGAGACACGCGGCTGGGATCTCGCGACGAAAACCACCGTGTCCATGAGAGGGAAGGAAGAAGAGAGCGATTATCGTTATTTCCCGGAGCCAGACATCCCCCCGATCGTTGTGAGCAAAGAGGAGATCGAGAGGCTGAGGTCGTCCTTGCCGGAACTGCCTGACGAGAAAAAGTTGCGCTTCGTGCAGGTTTACGGTCTTCCCGAGTACGACGCGTCCGTACTCACGATGGACGAATTCGTTGCGGACTTTTTCGAATCGTGCGTGGAGTTGACCGGCAAACCTAAGGAGACCAGCAACTGGATCATGACCGAGATGCTGAGGGAGATGAAGGAACTCGAGAACGAAGAACTGAAGATAAAACCCGAGCACATAGCGGAACTCATAAAAATGGTGGATCAGGGTGAGATATCCATAAAGACGGCAAAAGAGATCTTCCCCGAGGTGTTCAGGACCGGCAAGATGCCCAGCCAGATCGTCGAGGAAAGAGGTTTAAGACAGCTGAGCGACGAGCGCACCATTTTTGAGATCGCAAAGAAGGTCATAGACGAAAACCCACAGGTGGTGAGTCAGTACAGATCTGGAAAGAAGAGCGTGCTTTCCTTCTTTGTCGGACAGGTGATGAAACAGACTAGGGGGACAGCGAACCCGAAACTCGTGAACGAAGTGCTGAGGAGGTTGCTCGAAGGGTGAGGCTGAAACTTTCGATACTGCTGATTTTTCTAAGTTCGATTCTTTTAGGAGTAGAGATGCTCTACGTTGATGGTCTGACACATTTCATCGATGTCGGTAACTTCCTGATCAGGGTCTTGGAAAACGATCTTCAGTTTGGAGCGATCTATCAGCATGAGAAGGCCAGCGTACGGAAGATCGGATTTTTGAGGATAAAAGAAGGAGAAGCGCAATTGAAAGCAGGTTTCACCGTGGGGAAGAGCTGGTCTGCGATCGTTTCCTTCGACGTCGAACGTTATGGTTTAACCCCGGCGAACTACAGGTTGCTTTTCTGTCTCTCACCGGATGAATCTTACGCTTTCATAGACGCAACGCAGAAACTCTTCCTTGGAAACTACGCGGTGAACATTTCTTCGTTCGATGTCTTCGGGCCTGTAACGATGGGAATGAGCAGGGTATATCTAAAGATGCAGAACCGGGAGATCGGCTTCTACGCGCTCGATCGGGCTGTTTTCGCAGGTTTTTATCCTTTAACGAGAGGTCAGACGGGTGACGAGGGGTTCTTCATGGGTGTGGGATGGCACGAGGGATTCTCAGGCGCACTGGCAACGAAGTTCAGGGTTCCACTTGGAAAGTCTTCACTGTTCTTTGACCTTGTTCTGGCGCTCGGGCAGGAAGAGGCATCGGTTGGTATCAGGGGTGAATGGGTTGGCGAAAGATTCAAGTTCGACGCGTGTTTCATTGATGGAAAGTTTGTCTTCAGAGTTAGTTTCTGACGACGCGGGTCTGTACGTACATGTTCCCTTCTGCAGAAGCAGATGCAGATATTGTGATTTTGTTTCTTACACGGATTTTTCGCTTGTGGATGAATACTTCAAAGCCCTCTGGAGAGAGATCGAATTGTGGACCAGTTTGTTGCCAGAGGTTCGTGTTGGAAGCATCTACTTCGGAGGGGGTAGCCCGAGCGACATCCCTTTCGAATTGCTCGAAAAAACAGTTGATCTCATCGCGAAGCGTTTCCGTCTGAAAAGCGATATCGAATTCACGGTCGAAGTCAACCCGAACTGCGGCTTTCCAGTTGAAAAATTGAAACTGCTCGGTGTGAACAGGGTGAGTGTTGGATTACAGGCGGCCGATGATTCGGTGCTTCAGCGTGTCAGAAGGAGACATACTGTGAGTGATTTCTTCAAAGTTTTCGAGTCGGCAAAAAGTTTCGCCAAAGTGAACGTGGATTTCATCGTTGGTTTGCCTGGTGAGAGCGATCGAACCATAGACGAAGATGTCTGTGTGGTTGAAAGGCTGAAACCTGACCATGTTTCCATCTACCTGCTTGAGATTCACGAACCGGATTTGAACCAACCGCCCTGCGAGGAAGTGGAAGCTCGTTACGAGCGATTCGTCGAATCCGTACAGTCGATTGGCTATCTTCGATACGAGATCTCCAATTTTGCCTTGAACGGAAACTTATGCAGGCACAATTTGAAATACTGGCGGAACGAAGATTACATCGGTTTGGGAATAGCTGCAGGCGGGCATCTGGGCAGGATCAGGTACGTCAACACTTCGAAGATGGTCGAGTACGTCTCGCAGATTTGGAAAAAAGAATTCGCGTTCGAGTATTTTTCTGAGAACGACGAACTCCAGGAATTGAAAGAGAGTCTCTTCATGGGTTTGAGACTGCGAGAAGGGATTAGCGTCGAACGCCTGAGGAGTCTCTGCCCAGCGTTCGATCTTGAAGTTCTCTTTTCAGACCTCCTGGGCGAACTGTTGCAGCTTGAAGATGGATTTCTCAGGCTCACCGAAAAAGGTTTTGATCTATCGGCTCGGGTGCTCGCCGATGTCATAGATCGTATTTCTTCGATAGCCGTTGGGAGGTGATCGGGATGGTCTTTGTGGAGAGTTTACAGAAGTACAACCTTCATTATCCTGCCAACGTTGCGCTGGTATGCAGCATGTACGAAGAAAGGATCAACGTGATGGCTGCCGCATGGCACACGCAGCTTTCTCACGATCCACCTCTCTATGGGGTCTCGATCTCGTCGAAGAGGTTGACGCACGATCTGATTCTGTCTTCGAAAGAGTTCACCGTGAACTTCATAAGGTACGATCAGAGCAGGCTGGCCGCCTTCGTCGGTAAAACTTCTGGTAGGGACATAGATAAACTCAACGTCTTTGAGATAAACCTCACCAACGGGAGGAAGGTCAAAGTACCGGTGTTGAGCGACTGCTATGCTGCGTACGAGTGCAAGCTCGTCGATTTCAGGCGCACAGGTGATCACACCTTCTTCATAGGCCAGATCGTCGGAGTCCACTACGATCCGAACGCCTTCGGACAGATTCTGGCGGTTCAACCGACGCTGTATCTCGGCTCGGACCATTACGTGACGGTCGATTTCTCCACCAAGCGAGTTCATGACGAAAAGCAGGTGAAGGATTATCTGTCAAGGTGGGTGCAGGGAGGATGACGAAGTTTTTGTCTGTGGTATCGGAACTCATGTCTAAGGACAACGTTCTCGTTCTGGGCCACGTGATGCCAGACGGAGACGACATAAGCAGTGTGGCGTGCCTTGCCGAAGGATTGCGGCGGCTCGGAAAAACTGCGAGAGCCGGCATAGACGACCAGATCGCCTGGTATTACAAGCTCTTTTTCGCCGTCGATAAGATAGAATCTTTCGAACAATTGCAGGATTTCAGTCCAGATTTGATAGTCGTTGTGGATTGCTCTTCACCAGACAGGGTTGGTAGGTTTCAGGATCTTTTGAAAAAGGCAAAACTGGTAGTGATAGACCACCACGAAACGAATGCACTGTTCGGAGACCTCAATCTGGTTGATGTTTCCAGTGCTTCAACGGCTCAGATCGTTTATAATATAAACAAAGCCATGGAGGTGAGTTACGATCCGCAACTCGCAACGACCAATCTGCTCGGCATCATGACGGACACGGGCTTCTTCAGGTATTCCAACACCGATGGGAACGTACTCAGAACTGCGGCAGAGCTCGTTGAGCTTGGTGCACAACCGTACTTCGTCGCATCGACCATCCTTGAGAACAGAACACCTGAACAGTTCAAGCTTCTTGAAAAGATGATCGAACACATGAAGGTGGAAGATGGATTAGTTTATTCCTGGCTGAGCTATGAAGATTACCTATCGCTGGGCTGTACGGAGGACGACAGTAGTGGCTTCGTATCGGAACTCAGATCCATGAAGGATATAGAGGTTGCGATTCTCTTCACCGAATTTCCTGAAGGTGAAGTCCACGTGAGTTTCAGATCAAAACATTGGTTGAATGTGAGCAAGATCGCTGCCGCTCTCGGTGGTGGGGGTCACGCACGAGCGGCAGGTTGTTCTTACAAGAACGTCGAGTTGAATAAGGTGATCGATGAGGTACTCAGACTGACTCGTGAAGCACTTGCGGGGGGAAGACATGAGACTGATTAGGCTCTTGAGGCAGACTTACAGCGGGGATGAATTTCTGATTCTCGAACAGGAGACTTACAAGAGGCTGAAAATTGTACCCAAGGAGGCCGTAGGTGATAAAGCAGAGGAGCTTGCAGATTTTCTCACGAAGTTGTCGCGTTTGAAACATCCTGCGATCATGCCGATCGAGGGTTTCGATTTCCGTTCTGAAACGCCTCAGATTTTCTTCGCCTACTTTGGTGGGGAAGATATCGATTTTCTTGAACCACAAGAGGCCGAACGGTTCGCCGGGTTCTTGCTGAGCTTGTTGAGGGAGCTCATACACTACGGGATGGCAATTCCGGTCATTGGTCTGCAGGACTTTTTGAAAAGGGACGAAGATTTTTACATGATCGCCCCGTGCTGGCGCAATCCTAGGAAATTTCCCAAGCAAGAAATCTTCATCGCGCCGGAATTTGCAAGCTATGGTGAGTCTTCCATCGCTTCGACTGCCTACGTGTTTGGCAAGTTGATCCTCTCGCTTTCGAAAGACGAATCCATAAAGGATATAGTGAGCAAGTTCACCCAAGAAGAACCATCGGAAAGAAAATTACACTTTGTGGTCGCGGCGAACTCTCTTGGTGGACTGTCAGGACGTGTCAGGATCAGGCCAGTGGTTCTCGCACGACGTGAGGAAACGGAGATCCTGGACCTGATTAAAAATCTCAAACCCAAACTCAACACGATCCTGATCTACGGGCCTCAGAGGAGTGGGAAGACCACCCTGTTGAGTTTGCTCATTGACGATTTTCGTCGCATGGGCATGCCCGCCGTCTGGGTAACGAGCGTGGAAAACCTCGTGATGGACCTGGTTCAGCTGCTGGATAACGAAACTTACTCGAGCTTGGATGAGACAACCAAGAATAACATATCGAGGCTCATGTCGTTGGAGCAGCTTTTTTCCGATGAGGCGATCCTGACCGTTGCAAAGCTGCTGACCAGGATGTGGCCCATCGTCTTTCTGGTTGACGATGCACACGAAATGAGTACAAGTGTGAAGATACTGTTCAAACAGCTCGGAGAATATGTTTATCCTCAGGGCCACATTCTGCTTTTGAGTTCCATACAGGACGAAACGGATATACACGTCGATTTCAGGGTACAAGTTAATCCGTTGAGTTTCGAAGAAGCGCTGAAGCTGGTCAGTCAGTCGCTGGCGATCGGTGAGAAAAATATTCCACAGGAATTCGTTCAATGGTTGTACACCGTCACTCAGGGTCTGGCAGGAAAGATCACACAGGTGCTGAAGGTCCTGGCCAAGGAGAACAAGCTGAGTGTTTCAGGGGACAGTCTGCACATGGATGAAACCTTTCTCACGAGCAACTTCAACGATGTGCTTGGGCTGTCGGTGGAAAAGTACAAATCGACGAAGACGGCTTTTCTAAGTCTGTGCGGAGAAAAATTCTCTCCTGTAGAAATTCAAGTGCTCTGCGAAGCGATCGATCTGGAGAAAGAAGAACTGGGCCGTTCTCTGCGAAATCTGATGAACGACGGTCTGATTTACTTCGAAAACGATAGATTCAGATTCACTCTGCCTGAGCTCTGGCGATCGTTGTACGAGAGCGTTGAGCGATCGATTCGCGACAGGGTACACAGTTCTCTGGCTCTGAAAGCCCCAAGCTATGAAAAGAGGGCATGGCACCTCAGGATGCTGGGCAAAGCCGTGTCCGCCGCGGCGATGTACCTGAGAGCTGCCAGGAAAGAGATCGACTCTTATGGAGCCGTTTCCGCCGCGCTGGACTACATAAGCAAAGCTCAGGAATTTTTGAAAGACAGAACGAGTTACGCACTGACCAGTTTGAAGTTCAAAGTGCTCAGTATCAAAGGTGAGCCAAAGAGTTTGAAGCAGTTCAGTGAGGAACTCAAAACTGTGGGAAAATTCTCGTTTTTCCGTTATGCCGCACTCGTAGTGGCGGGCGAAGTGGACGAGGCCATGAAGCTCGAACAGAAAATAGATTTCAAAGGGAAGACACCTTACTCCGAGCTGTTCAAACTTGGCTACAAAGTTCGCAGAATGCTCAGAACAGGTCAGAAGATCGATCAGGAAACCATCAGAAGATTGTCGTTTCTGGTTGCACAACTGTCGAATTTGCCTTTGCACAATAAATTGAAGGCCAGCGCGCTGACGCTGATTGCTCGTGCGCGGGGCATCGAATCCATCCAAGCACTCGAGCTTCTGAACACGGCAAAGTTGCTCGCTGAAGAAGGGCGGTTCTACGACGTGCTCGCAGAAACGCTTTTGCTTCTTGGTACCCGCTTGACTGCCGCCCCTGAAGCTCAGAGGCTCTTCGAGCAGGTGGTGGAGATCGCAAACAGGATTGGTTCTCACGATCTCATGATGGTTGCACTGAGCAACATGATGTGGATGAATCTGTACAGGGGCGAAACAGAAAAGATGTTCGTGGCGATACACCGGCTCAGGGAACTTTCAAAAATGGTTGATAGCACCGCAACGGAGGCCTACACGTACTTCGTTGAAGCCCAGTACCATGCGTACAACAAACAGCTCGAAGAAGCTCTGGAAGATCTGGAGAGGGAAAGATCGATAGAGAAGCAGCTTGGGATTGAAGAGCGTGGGTTGAGGGCAACGGTTGCTGCCTACGCACTGAACGGACACCTGGAAGAAGCAAGAAAACTGGTGAAAGAAAACATCGATAATCCCGCTCTGAACAATCCAACGTTTGTTGAGTTCAGAGACCTGATACTCGCTGAAAGTGACGAAGATTTGTTGAAAGCCTGGAAAAGATTCGTCAATAAGGATCATCTGTACTGGATGCAGGAAGCCTGCCAGACATTCGGTGCGAGAATTGCTCTGCTTGACAGAGATTCGTTCTTCAGATTCGCTGAAAGGCTTGAGAGATCTGCCATAAAAGATGGAACATTCCTTTCGCTCGCCCAGGTGCTTGAAGGCATGGCTCTGGCTTACAAAGCCCTCGGTGAAGAGTTGATGGCTTTGAACTACGCGGAAAGGGCCGTCACGATCTACAGGACCCACGGGTTCGATTCTGCGGCCGAATGGCTCGAGCAAAAAGTGGGCATGACCTCGGCGATGAGCAGACTCGTGCGATTGTTTGATACCACAAGGATAGACGAGGGAGACGTAAGATCGATGATGAAAGAGTTGAGGTCGCTGCTGAAAAGTTTCATCGATGCACATGCTGTGACGCAGTACGCGCTCGACACGCTCAAGGTCGCCGACTTTCAAGATGATTTGAAGTCGATTCTGGATTTTTTGCTCTCGAGGATGATGAACATCCTTCCCATCAACTCGGCGGCGCTGATGTTGGTGGACGGTTCTGGGAAGATCGTCGAATTTTCCGCCTTCAACGTGAGAGACATTCCGCAGAAGTTGGTATCGTCGTACGAACCGTTTGAGGTTTACCACGTGGTCCAGCTCGAGCACAATTACAGATTGCACATGTACCTGGCGAACAGGTCTCTGTTCGTGAACAGGGCACAGGGTGAAAATCTGATGAAGATCATTCTGAACCTCCAGGAAGTTGCGGCGCACATTCTGAGGAACGCGATTTCCTACAGACGCAGCATCACGGACCCTCTCACAGGCCTCTACACCAGGTGGTACTTCCTCCGCAGGCTACGCGAGGAGTTCGAAAGAGTTAAAAGGTACGGCGGCAGCTTCTCCGTCGTCATGGCAGACATAGACGATTTCAAAAAGATAAACGATACCTACGGTCACAGGATCGGCGATGAGGTGCTCAAGTTCATCGCTTCTCTGATGAGGAGTCACACTCGCTCAACGGACATACTGGGTCGATACGGTGGAGAGGAATTCATAATGATATTGCCGAACACGGATAAAGAAAGTGCCGCGCTGGTTTGTGAAAAGATACTGCGCAACATGTTCTCCATGAATCCGTTCGATTTCAAGGTAACCATGAGTTTCGGTGTAGCTGGTTATCCGGAGGACGATGTGTTCGAACCGGACGAACTCATCGCTCTGGCAGACAAAGCCATGTACACATCTAAGGAAAGGGGTAAGGCCTGTGTCACCATCTACAGATGAACTCAGAGGGTTGATTCTTTCTCTTTTCAAAGCCGACAGCAAGTACACCTTGAAAGCGATTTACAAGGCGCTCAAGGTGAAATCGAAAGCTGATAAACGCATTGTCAGGGATATCGTGAAACAACTTTCAGAGGAAGGTTTGCTGATCAGGGATGGGAAGGGGTACTATCACTCAGCAGAATCGAGCAACCTCGTTTCCGGAACGATCGAATTTTCAAGGAGGGGTACCATAGCGTTCGTCACCACCGAAGATGGAAAAGAGATCGCGGTACCGATCGAATTTACCTCGGGCGCGATACATGGCGACAGAGTGCTGGTTGAAATCGTTGGCCGATGGCGAAACCTGCCGATGGGAAAAGTTGTGCGCGTTCTGAAGCGTAGCAAGGAGAGAATCGTGGGCGTTCTCGAGCTGAGGAGGGCCTTCGCCTTCATCGCTCCGGACGACCCGAAGATTATCTACGATTTCTACGTTCCTGTCGAGTGCATAGGTGGTGCGAGGCCGGGCCAGCGTGTCGTCGCCAGGATCATCAAATGGCCGAAGAAGGGAAGAAATCCTGAGGCGTGTGTGGAAACTGTTCTGGGCAATGTGGACGATCCAAGAACGGATATACCTGCCGTGATGGCGAAGTACGATCTCACAGACAGATTCCCGGACGAGGTACTTGAGGAGTTGAAACAGTTACCTGACGACGTGACGGAAAAGGACATCGAAGGCAGACTCGATCTGAGGGATGAGATCATCTTCACGATAGACGGTGAAGATGCAAAAGATTTCGATGATGCAGTATCGATAAAGAAGCTTCCGAAAGGAAGGTACCTGCTCGGTGTTCACATCGCCGACGTGTCCCATTACGTGAAGGAAGGCTCGGCGCTCGACAGAGAAGCCTTTCGCAGAGGAACGAGCGTTTATCTTCTGGATACAGTTGTGCCCATGTTGCCTTTCAAGCTTTCGAACAATCTGTGCAGCCTAGTGGAAGGGAAGGATCGTCTCACCTTCACCGTCGAGATGATCATCGACAACGAAGGACAGTTGCTGGATTTCACCATTTCCCCGAGCGTCATAAAGAGCAAGAAGAGACTGACCTACACGATCGTGAACAGACTGCTTGGGGGCGACGAATCGGTTGAGTGTGCTCTGGGGAAGGAGATTTCGAACGCTTTGAGAACGATGCACGAACTTTCCATGATCCTGAGACAGGCCCGGAAGGCTCGTGGTGCGATAACTGATATAGAGGGTGGAGAAGTTGAAGTTGTGATGAACGAAAAGGGTGAGGTTCTGGACATAGTGCCCAGGAAGAGGGGACCGGGGGAGATATTGATCGAAGAATTCATGATAAAGGCGAACGAAACGGTGGCGGAGATTTTTCACAACGCGGGTCTTCCATTCGTCTACAGAGTTCACGAAGAGCCGGATCCGGATACGATAATGCAGTTGAAAGAATACGTGGAAGCGCTCGGTGTGAAGCTGAGGTTTCCAAAGACGATCCATCCGAGCATCCTTCAGAAAGTGCTCGAGCTGGTCAAGAATCACCCACTGCGTTCCAGCGTAGAGAAACTGATGGTCAGATCCATGAAGCGTGCCATGTATTCACCAACGAACATTGGACACTTCGGACTGGCATCGTACGCGTACACGCATTTCACTTCCCCGATCAGAAGGTATCCAGACCTGGTTGTCCACCGTTTGTTGAAGCTCTATTTGAGACAGGGTAACAGGTTCACTGAAAAGCAGATCGAATTCTATTCGAAGCTTTTACCCAAGATTGCCGAACACTGCAGCAAGCGTGAGAGGATCGCGGATGAAGCCGAATGGGACCTGCTGGCGATGAAGAAGGTGGAGTACATAAGCAAACACATGGACGAGATCTTTGAGGCTGTCGTCACGAACGTCACACGCTTCGGTCTCTTCGTCGAGATACCTGAGAAACTGATCTCAGGTTTGGTGCACGTATCTACACTCGATGATTACTATATCTACGACGAGAGGAAAAACATCCTCGTGGGAGAAAGGACCGGAAGGATCTTTAAGATAGGCGACATGCTCGGAGTGAGAGTTTTGAGGGCGGACAAGATCACCGGGGAGATAGATTTCGAACTGGTGGAGGAGAAGAAGAATGTGGATAAAGGAGATTCAAGGAACTGAAGGCCATGTGGTCGTTGTGCACGGCCTCGGTGAACATGCGAAGCGTTACCGATGGCTTGTTGAGTTACTCTCACCCAGATACGGCATCACACTGTTCGATCTACCTGGTCACGGAGAAAGTGAAGGAAAACGGGGCCACGCAGCTTTCTCACAGATATTCATGATCATCGATGAGTTGGTTTCAAGACATCCTAACAGTTTTCTCATGGGTCACAGCCTCGGTGGCTTGATCGCCATCAGGTACGCGGAACTGAGGAACAACATCAAAGGCTTGATAGTCACCTCACCCGCTCTTCATCTTCCAAACAGTAGCTTTGCTTTGAGGGCGATCGCTTCGGTGTTTTCTTTACTGGCACCTGGCCTGAGCTTCGACAACGGCATAGATCCGAACGATCTTTCCACAAATCCAGATGCGGTACAGAGATACGTGTCTGATCCGCTCGTGCACAGAAAAATCTCTGCAAAACTCGTCGCCGATCTTTTCAAACACAGCAGGTTGGCGATAGAAGAAGCTCACAGAATAAACGTACCATGTTTCGTTGCGGTGGGCAGTGAGGACAGAGTGACCCTTCCGAATGGAGCGAAGGAATTTTTCGAAAGATTGAAGGTTGAAGACAAAGTTCTGAAGGTCTATGAAGGCGCGTACCACGAGCTGTTCGAAGATACAAAAAACGCTGAA
This sequence comes from Thermotoga sp. Ku-13t, assembly GCF_011057685.1. Lineage (NCBI taxonomy): Bacteria > Thermotogati > Thermotogota > Thermotogae > Thermotogales > Thermotogaceae > Thermotoga > Thermotoga sp. Ku-13t. The sequence goes on from NZ_LNFY01000001.1 coordinate 33,696, forward strand.
AAATTCAAGGCAGATCTTCTCAACTGGATCGATTCACATTGTTGAGTCTCATTCGCCACCCATACCTTCCGTGGTTTCCGTCAGAACGTAAACCTTCGTTGAAGAAGGCAGGTAGGCTAAAGGATTCACGGTTTCTCCTTTGTTCAGAACTTCGATCTCAAAATGTAGATGCGGCCCCGTACTAACTCCAGTGCTGCCAACGCGCCCTATCAACGTGCCTCTCTCAACCCTCTGACCGACGTACACGGTGATTTTCGACAGATGTGCGTATCTGAAAATCTCTCTTGAGCCTTTCACCTCCACCAGAAGACCGTAACCAACCTTTTCACCTGCAAAGATGACGGTACCTGGTGCTGAGGCAAAAACCGGAGTACCCTCCGGTGCCGCTATGTCTATGCCAGAATGGAAAGACATCTGCTTGGTTATCGGATGTCTTCTCCAGCCAAAAGGAGAAGAGATCACACCGTAAGTGGGCCAGATGTAGCCTTTCTCCGTGTTGAACGCCTTACCTATCGAGTTGATGGGAACGAAGATCTTTTGACCCACGACGATGTTGTCAGAGCTCAGATCGTTTGCCAACTTCAAATCGGCCACAGACGTGAAAAACGATTTCGCTATGGAATAGAGCGTATCACCTTTCTTTACGGTGTATATCAATCCTTCCGGTTGCGGTATCACCAGTCTCTGACCGGGAGAAAGTCTGAGTGGATTCACATTGTTCCAATCCAGGATAGTCGAAGGAGAGACTTTGAATTTTCGAGCGATGTCGTAGAGTGTATCACCCTGTTGCACGATGTAAGTTACGGTCAGATACCCCCCAACAGCGATGGCAAAAAGCGAGATCAACAGCAAAAAGCAAAGAGTTCTTCGCACGTTCATCTCCCCTCTGTTTTTTTGCTGGTGTTTCTTTCATATTATAGCAATTGACGGTACTTCAAACCAACTCGATCAGTTTTTCGGCTATCTTGTCGGCAGGCAGAACATGATCGGCGTATCCTTCCTCGACGACCGCTTTCGGCATGCCGTAGACAACGCACGTGGACTCATGTTCAGCTATGACCTTCCCACCGTAGTACTTTACCATGAACGCTCCTTTGGTTCCATCTCTACCCATACCCGTCAGTATCACCGCGATGGTGTTGGCCTTGTAGATCTCCGCAACTTTCATTAGTGTGAAATCCACGGCCGGCCTGACGTTGTTGATCTTTTCGGACTTGTCAAGGAACACCTGCACGTTTGAGTTGACCATTCGAATACCCATGTGAAAATCACCCGGTGCGACGTAGACCGTACCTTTCTTAACGATCTCACCATCCTCTGCTTCCTTAACAGTCAATTTGGATATCGAATTGAGTCTCATTGCGAGAGACTTGGTGAACACGGGTGGCATGTGCTGCACCAAGAATACAGGAGCTGGAAAGTTCTCCGGCAGGGCTGGTATTATCAGATCGAGCGATTTTGGCCCACCCGTTGAAGCACCGATGACCACCGCTTTGTTACCAAGAGAGATTTTCTTCGGTGCTGTCAGGGCAGGTTTGGCGATCTGCCTTGCGAAGAGATTCTTAGGATCAACGAGCATCGCGTTCCTTATCTTTGTCAGCAAGGCATCTGCAACTTCACGGAACGTCAACGAGGTCGAACCCGAGGGTTTGGTTAGAAAATCCACCGCACCTAACGTCAACGCGGTTATCGTTATGTCGGCGCCCTCTTCAGTCAGGCTGCTGACCATGATGACTCTGATGGGATATTTCTGCGCGATCCTCTTCAGCACCTCTATTCCATTCATCTTCGGCATCTCAACATCCAGCGTGACGACGTCCGGTTTTTTCTCTTCTATGATCTGAAGCGCCTCAAGGCCATCTTTGGCAACACCGACTACCTGCATGTCAGGTTGAGAATCGATGATGTCCTTCAAAACCATCCTCATGAAGGCGGAATCATCAACAACGACGACTCTTATCTTTTGCGCCATAAGTTCGATAACCTCCATATCAACGACACGATAGGGAAGATCAGGACGAAGATCAACGCAATGAGTTTTCCAATTGAATGGTCCCAGTTGAACAGGGCTCTTCCCAAGATTATCACACCCACTACCACTGCAAAGAGAGAATACCACAGAACGATTCCGGCTGCGATATCCTTCACAAACTTGACGGTTGGATTCGGCCTCGTTTCGTACAGATCCATGATCGATTCGACGAGCGTGTTGAGCAGTTCCATACCGATGACCGAGAAAACCGCAAAGATGATCCACAGTAACTCGCTGGTTGTGAGTTTCAAGGTGTATGCGAGTACCATGACGGCCGAACCAATCACGAAGTGTATTCTCAAATTCCTTTCTCTTTCGATCGCTTCGACGAATCCTTCGACTGCGTGGACAAACGATGATAACACTTCACTCAAAACCGAGGGTTCTGACTCTCTGTTCTGATCTGATCCTGTACTCTTTCGTGGTAGATTCATATCCATACTGGATCGCCTCGATGTTCATCTTGACGTACCTTTCAGAAACGATCTCCTCAACGGCCTTTAGCAACGATTCGATGCTCACCAGTCGTGTTGCCTTGACCAGCACCCCCAGGCCTATCATGTTCGCCACGATCGGAGTTTTGAATTTCTCTATCGCCATCCTTTCAAGTGGAAGCGCGATCACTTTCTTCGTCAAGGTGAGGAGCTTCTGAGGTATGCCCTGCAGAAAGGTGTAGTCGAGCAACACGATACCGTTAACTCTGAGCAGTTTGTAGTACGCCTTGATGACATCAGGATGCATCAGATACATCACATCGAACTGGGTTGCTTCAGGGAAATCTATCCATTCATCGTCTATCAGTACATCGCAGTGGCTTATACCACCACGCACCTGCGCACCATAGAGCTGTGTCTGGACGACGTGCTTGCCATCGAACACGGCAGCCTGTGCGAGTATTCTCCCGGTGAGAACGCTTCCCTGTCCACCGCTGCCGGCGATTCTCACCGCGATGGGTTCAGATAGTGCCATAGTTTCACTCCTTTCTCACGGTTTCGATGATCCTTTTGTACCTGTCCAGGAGAGTCGGTCTCTCTTCCACGTGGAATTCTCCAATGACTATCTTGTCTTTGAGTTCTTCCTGGCTCATGTTTTTTGCTCTTTCAAAAGTGACGGAGTTCTTCTTGAAGTATTCGATCATTTGCGCCGCATCTCCGATTTTGTTGTAGCGGCCATAATAGGTATGGCAGTTCGTCATGGCTTCCACGACCGCGGTCCCGCGGTGGCTCAGCGCGTGCTTTATGTATTGTACCAGCAGTGGATAATGGTACACTGTCGCTCTCGCCACGTAAGTTGCACCAGCAGCGATGGCCATTTTCACGGTGTCGAACGGTGGTTCTGTGTTCCCGAACGGGGCTGTGGACGCAACCTTCTCGACGGGCGTTGTGGGCGAAACCTGTCCACCCGTCATTCCGTAGATCATATTGTTGAAGACGATGATCGTCAGGTCTATGTTTCTCCTGCAGGCGTGGATGAAGTGATTGCCTCCGATCGCGAGGATGTCCCCATCTCCTCCGAGTACAACAACGTGGAAATCGGGCTTTGCGAGCTTTACACCGGTCGCAAACGCTATCGCTCTTCCGTGAAGCGTGTGCAGTGTATTGAAGTCTATGTAACCGGTTGCACGCGAAGAACATCCTATTCCGGAAACCGCGGCTATTCTGTCTTTACTCAATCCCAGCTCGTGGACTGCCTGAAGAAACGCTTTGAGCACGATACCGTTACCACAGCCCGGGCACCATATGGTTGGCCACCTTTCGCTCCTCAAATATTCCTGCAGAGCCTCAACCTTCAACTGGTTCACCTCCAATCACTCTGTCAACAGTGATCTCACAGGTGCTGAAAAAGTAATCCGTCAAGGGATCGGGATAATTCTGCTCGTACACGACCCTCACGATACCCGCGTTGATGATCAAACGTGCGCAGACAGAACATGGTTTCGTCGTTACGTAGATAGTAGCTCCCCGAGTGGATATTCCAAACTTCGCCGCCTGCATGAGGGCGTTTTGCTCTGCGTGCAGGCCAAAACAGATCTCCTGATTTTTTCCCGAAGCTATCGACAGTGCGTCTCGTATGCAACCGATGGAATCGCAATGCGGAAAGCCTGACGGTGGCTGGTTGTATCCTGTCGCTAATATTCTGTTCTCTCGCACGATGAGTGCGCCAACCTTTCTGTGCAAGCAAGTGGAACGCTCACTCACCATGCGGCTGATGCGCATGAAATAAACGTCCCAGGACACTCTGTTGTCGTGGGATTTTGAGAAGTTCAGATTTTTAAGGTACTCCTCCAATCGGGTCGTGAGATCCTGTTTCATACCATTTAGAATAATACACCTTGATGGACTTCCAGAAGAAATTTGAACCCGTATTCCTCTGTCTCGATCAATCATGTGAGCTGAACATGATAAGCGTCAAAATCGGTCAAGTATTCAGGACTATCAGGGAGGTCACCTTTCACTGAGTCTAGGTAAATGGAAAAGTTGCAAACATTTCTTAAAGATGTCCTCACATCACTTCCTGTCGGATGGTTTTATAATGACTACGTAACTTGACCGAGTGTGATTATAATACTTAACAGGTAGGAGAAGCGGCTCATTAAGCATACCGGGGTGTTACCATGAACATCGGTGAAAAGATCAGAAGGTTGAGGATGTCCAGAGGCTTGACACAGGAAGAACTCGCGGTGCGAACCGATCTTTCAAGAAGTTTCATATCGCAGCTGGAGAGCAACAAAACGTCGTTGTCTCTGGACACGCTCGAGAAAATACTCAGGGCGCTGGGTACGGATCTGAAATCGTTCTTTTCCGACTTGGACGAGGAGAAGATCGTGTTCAAGAAAGAGGATAGGGTCCCACTTTACGATCAACCGGAGGGTGTTGCCGCCTATCTGTTGATGAGCGATGTGGAGACGAAAAAGGTGGATCCAGTGCTCGTTGTGCTTGGGCCTGGGGCCCAAACTGAAGAAGAAGGTTACCACGAAGGAGACGAGTTCGGTTACGTTCTGCAGGGCAAGGTGGATCTCTGGTTGGACGGTGTGAGATACAGACTCTCACAGGGAGATTGCTTCTACTACAAGGCTGACAAGAAACACATGCTCAAGAATCCGAGCAAGAAGAAGGAGGCCGTGGTCCTCTGGATCGAAATAGACTGAAGGGGAGGGATTAGAAATGGAGAAAAGCCTGGGTAGGCACTTGATCGCAGAATTTTATGAGTGTGATCCTCGCGCGATCGACGACGTGGAATACGTCAAAGAAAAGATGAAGAACGCTGCGCTGAACGCTGGCGCGACGATCGTTGGTAGTTCGTTCCACCGGTTCCTCCCCTACGGAGTGAGCGGTGTGGTGGTTATCAGCGAGTCACACCTGACGATCCACACGTGGCCGGAGTATGGTTATGCGGCGATCGATCTGTTCACGTGCGGCGATGACACAGACCCATGGAAGGCGTTCGAATATTTGAAGCAGGCGTTCAAGGCGAAGAGGACCCAGGTATTCGAACATCGCAGAGGAGATTACAAGATGATCGGTATACCTTTCGAAGCCTCACACAAGGCCGTCAAAGGAGGAGTAAAACATGAATGAAAAGTTGCTTGCCGGCAAGCATCTGTGGTACTTCGAGTACTACACCGGCGGTGACGTCGGGCTTTTCATGAAAATCGCACGGGTAGTTCACTCTGAGCAAACACCGATCCAGAGGATAGACATCTTCGACAACCCGACGCTGGGCAGGGTGTTCGCTCTGGACGGCATCACGATGACCACAGACAAAGATGAATTCATGTACCACGAGATGCTCGCGCATGTGCCCATGTTCACCCATCCATGCCCGAAAGATGTGCTCATCATAGGTGGAGGGGACGGGGGTACGTTGAGGGAAGTTCTGAGGCATCCAGAGGTCGAACGTGTGGTGCTGTGCGAAGTCGACAGGCGGGTGGTAGAGGTTTCCAAGCAGTATTTGAAGACCGGAGAAGCGTTCAACAGCGGTAAAGTTGAGCTCGTCTTCGAGAACGGTGCCGAATACATCAAGAAGGTGAAGAATCAATTCGATGTCATCATAATCGACTCGACCGACCCGACGGCAGGTGAGGGTGGCCATCTGTTCACTCAGGAATTTTACAAAGCGTGCTTCGAGGCGTTGAAAGATGGGGGAATCATGAACGCAGAGGCGGAAAACGCCCTTTACGATTTCAGCTGGACGAAGATAGCGTACAGGAGGATCAAGAGCGTCTTCCCAGTTGTCAGGACGTACGCAGGTTTCATGACGACGTATCCATCAGGTTTCTGGCTGTATATCTTCGCATCGAAAGGGCTGGATCCAATAAAGGACTACAGGTTCGAGGCTGCGAAGGCTATGTCGGAAGAATTGAAGTATTACAACGAAGAGTTGCACAAGGCGTGTTTTGTACTTCCGAATTTCGTCAGAAGGACGTTAGAGGGAAGCCTGTGAGAAACAGAACAACGCTCGAATGGTTGTTGACGTGCCCCGACCCAGAAGGAATTGAGGAGTTCCTTCTGGGTCTTAATTTTTTGAATTTTGCGATCGAACTCACGGAGAAAGGTTCTATGCTCCGAGTTTATACCTCCGATGAAGACACGATCAAAAAGCTCCAGGAACGGTTCGGTTGCGAGTTGCTGGAGAAAAGATCTACCCGGGAACGCGACTGGTTCGTTTACTTAAAACTGAAACCATTCGAGATCGTTCCAGGAATCTGGATAGATCCAACTCACAGGTTCAAGAAGGGCGCGATAGTGATCAAGATGAGACCCAGTGCCGCTTTCGGCACAGGAGACCATCCCACGACCAAGCTGGTGGCGCGTTTGATGTACAACTATCTGAAGAGCAAAGACCGTGTGCTCGATGTCGGTTGCGGTACCGGGATCCTCTCCATCATCGCTAAGAAGCTCGGTGCGAAAAAGGTCGTTGCCGTTGACAACGATCCGATCGCGATAGAGATAGCCCGTCGCTTTTCCCGCCTCAACCGTGTCCAGATAGAGGTTGGGCTGTCCGATCTGCTTGAAAACGTCTCAGGAACGTTCGACGTCGTGGTTGCGAATTTGACGAGCAATTTGGTAATATCACTGTTAGGACAGATCGACAGGGTGATTCACCACAGATCGGTAATCATCGTGTCCGGTATTCCCAGTACTGATGCCGAAAGGATAAAGAACGTGGCACAGGAAAACTTCCAGATCCTGGAGGAGGCCGAACTGGAAAATTGGAAAGCGTTCGCCATGAGGAAGTTTTGATCCTTGAAAAGCAGTTGAGAAGGAAACCACTCGGTGTAAAAAGGATAGTGCTCAGCTGTGAGCACGGCTTTCCTGTGGTCATAGAGAACACGTGCGAGATCAACGGAAAACCTTTTCCAACGCTTTTCTGGCTGGTGTGTCCAAAACTCTGTAAAGAAATATCGCGCCTGGAAGCGCTCGGCTGGATCGACAGATTCGAAGCACTCATTCGTGAAGATCTGGAGTTCGAGAAAGCATACATCGAAGCGCACGCTCAGGTGAGGAAACTGAGAGACATGAACATAAAAGATGAGAACGTGAGAAAGATTCTTTCCCGGCTCGGTACAGGCGGCATACGTAACCTGAAGAGTGTTAAGTGCCTGCATCTGCACGTCGCAGATTATCTCGCTGGCATAAGGAATCCTGTCGGGGAAAGAGTTTTCAAGATGATAGATCAACCCTTCTGTCGCAGTGACAAGATCATCTGTCGTGAACTTCATTCGTAGCACGCTGGTCAAAATAGGAGGAAGAGGATGCGCGACGGAAAACTCATTGAGGGATTGAGACGCGGTGATGAGAAAGCCTTTAGGATTCTTTATAGAGAGTACGCAGGAAAGATCGGGTCCATAGCGAGATCTTACTTGGGTTCCGACGACGTTGACGATGTGGTACAGGATGTGATGTTGAGAATCTTTAAAAGTATAAGGAAGTTCAAGGGAGACTCAAAGCTTTCAACGTGGATATACAGGATAACCGTCAACGTGTGTAAAGATTATCTGGCGAGGTACAAAAGAAGGAGCGAAATTCTGACGGACTTTGCTGAAGACGAGGAACATCCGACCCAACATCCTGTTTCAGAGATCGATACGGAAGAATCAGTTGTGGGCGAACTGGAGTACGAGAGGATCGTCAACGCGCTCGAGAAGCTATCACCTGAAGATAGATTGCTCATCAAGCTGCGGGATGTGGATGGTTTGAGTTACGAAGAAATAAGCAGGATCGTCTCAAAACCAATCGGAAGTGTCAAAAGCAGTCTACACTACGCGAGAAAGAGATTAAAGAAGTTGCTGGAGGAGGCTCACAATGAGTGAGGAAAAGTTCAACAGCTTTCTTGACGGTGAGCTCGACGAGAAGGACCTCGATGAAGTAACGAAGCGTGAAGTCGAAATGTACTCCGAAGCTTTGAAGGTCTTCCGAATGAGATGCGACTACAGGCCGAGCGCGAAACTCGAAGAAAAGATCATGAAAAGATTCATCAGACCACGTAAAATACTCTGGGAGCTCGCGATCGGTGTCGCTGCCGCTGCAGCTATGTTCTATGTCGTCTTCAACGTGCCGCCGAAGCGGAACGTCGAGCCGCTGGTGCAGGAAACTAAGGTTGTATCTGAACTCTTCGATTATTTGAGCCTGGTCAAGCTGGTCAGCGATGGATTTTGAAAGTTCGGGAGAGTAAGCCTGGATGAAGAGAACGTTGTTCTCGATTTTTGTAGTTGTTGTCGTGAGCTTTGCTCTTGCACAGTCTTTTATAGAGTTGTATCTGAACTCGTCCTATTTTGGTAGGAGGATCGTGGTCGAAAAGGGCCCCACGAACAAGAACCGGATCGAGATGGTCTACAGATGGCCCAACGATAAGATCGTTCATGTCCTTGATCCTGTGTTCCTTGTTTGGGCGAAGCACTCTGAATTATTCATCATGGGACAGCTGAACAACTATCGGAATTCCCCACTGGAGATACTCGATCTGGAGGATCTTTTCATCAAGCAGTTGAAAGAGCGGGGGATAACGAAACTGGAGAAACTGGGTAACAGGTATAAAGTCACCGTTGAATCGCCGTCTGGTCTGTTCACCGCGTTCATCAGTGAAACGGGTCTGCCGGAGAAAATCATCAGGGTTTTCAACAACGTGACAACGGAGCTGACCTATGAACATGTCGAGCCACTGAAAGAAACTTTTGAGCAAGTAGCGCAGCGCTACGGAATCAAGTCTGCTGAGCAAACCGTCAACCTCCCGAGCGAAATAAAGTTGATCCTTAGCAACGTGAACTGGTACACGGTGTCGAGGTTGAACGTCGGCGAAGAACAGGTTCTCATGATCATCGCGAACCACAAGTCAGGTTCCGTCATAAAACTGGTGTGCTCCTCCAGGGAAGTGATCGTCAACACGGAACAGAACGAGCAGTTGCTCAGGATCAGGGGCGAAAATTATTACCTCTACGTCATAGCACAGAACCAGGCAGTCCTGGAACAGGTGAAGGAACTCCTCACCAAGGAGAGATGAATCGATCGAAAATGCGTGCCCTGATAATCGATGGCTACGTGGATGAACCTGCCGCACTGGGTGTGCCCCCATACGTCAGTCACTACGTTCGATACGCCGCAGGTATCTTGATGATGAAAGACTTTTCAGTCGACTATCTCACGATAGATCAGCTGCGTGGTTTTACTGACCTCGGCAGGTTGAGAGATTACGAACTCGTTCTCATCGTTGGTGGGGTCGCTGTACCTGGAAAATACGTTGGTGGCGAGCCGATCAAACCGTTCGAAGTTGAAAAGATCTTCAAGAGTTTGCCTCCATCCTGTTTGCGTTTGCTGGCAGGGCCTTACGCCCGCTTCCAGGCAGCCCGGGGTGGAACGTTCGCGACAACAAAGCTTCTGGGTGCCGACGCGTGTCTCGGACCAGACCTGGCGGTAGAACTGTACAATTTTCTGTTCAAAACTGAGCGACAGAGTAACGATTGGAGCCTGGTGAGGCAGGCGAGTGCGCTCGGTGCCAGTGTTATCAAGCAGCATCCACGTTATCCTAACATCATCTGCGAGATAGAGCTTTCCAGGGGTTGTGAGAGACGAACGCACTGTTCCTTCTGCATCGAACCTGTCTTCTATCCGAAGTTCACTTCCAGGCCTGTTGAGGATGTGGTCGAAGAAGTGGCAGAACTCTACAGGCAAGGCTGCAGGGCCTTCAGGTTCGGCCGGTCAGCGAACGTTCTGGCGTACTTTTCTGAAAGAAATGCGGGCAGACCTGTTCCAGAGGTGTTCGAAGAGCTGTATCGGAGTGTGTGGAGCAGTTGTCCTGAACTAGAAGTCCTTCACCACGACAACGCGAACCCGATGTACATCGTGCAGTACGAGAAGGAGTGCCGCAGAATACTTGAAACGATGGTCAAATACAACACACCTGCCGACGTGCTATCTTTCGGTGTGGAAAGCTTCGATGTCAACGTGCTGAGAAAAAACAACATAGCGAACGAACCAGAAAAAATCCTGAGGGCGATCGAAATCGTCAACGAGATAGGTGCCACGAGAGTCGACGGCATTCCGAAGCTCTTGCCCGGGCTGAATTTGCTTTACGGTTTGATCGGCGAGACAAAACAGACTTACGAAGAGAACCTGAAATGGCTCAGAAAGATTCTTGAACGGGGATTGCTCGTGAGGAGGATAAACATCAGGCAGGTGATCGTCGAGCCCGGAACACCCCTGTGGCGCTACGCGCAGATCAAGAAACTGAAGGGACCGGATCCAAGGCTTTACAAAGTTTACAGAGAGATCGTCAGGCGTGAGATAGACGTTCCCATGTTCAAGCGAGTCGTTCCCGAAGGCAGCGTGCTCAGAAAGGTTTATCCTGAGTATCGTGAAGGCAAAATCACCTTTGCCCGCCAGCTGGGTACGTACCCCTTCCTGGTGGGGATCGTTGGAAAGATAGAGAATCCAGTGGACGTCGTCGTCGTGGACCACGGCCCAAGGTCTCTCACGGTACTGAAGTATCCTGTGAATCTGAACACGGCGAGTCACGATGAACTCAAATATCTGCCCGGAATCGGTGAGAAAAGGGCGAGCAGGATAATCCTTTCCCGTCCGATTAAAAGTTACGAGCATCTCAAAGAGATCCTGGAAGATGAAGCGATCGTCGAGAGACTCCAGCGGATCGGTGTTGTGTTATGATGGGATTCTGAGGAGGGGACAGATCTTGAAATACGAAAGGATCAAGGGTACACAGGACGTGTTCGGTGAAGAGGTGAACTACTGGTACTTCATCGAGGAGAATGCTCGCACGGTTGCAAACCTTTACGGTTACGAGGAGATAAGGACTCCCATAATAGAACCCACCGAACTGTTCGTGCGGGGCGTCGGAGAGGAAACCGACATCGTCCAGAAGGAGATGTACACGTTTACGGACAAGGGTGGTCGAAGCATCACGCTCAGACCCGAAGGTACGGCCCCCACGGTTCGTGCGTTCATAGAGAATTCCCTGATCAACGAGGGCCTTCCCCAGAGATTCTTTTACATAGGTCCGATGTTCCGTTATGAGAGACCCCAGGCGGGGCGCCTGAGACAGTTCCATCAGTTCGGTGTTGAGCTCATCGGATCAGCTCACCCATCTGCAGATGTAGAAGTTCTGCTTGTTGCAAAACACTTCCTTGACAGGATTGGCGTTCGCGACTATGTGGTGCATCTGAATTCGATCGGTTGCCCCAGGTGCAGACCCACGTACAGACAGAAGCTGAAAGAGTACTACGAATCACATTTCGATCAACTCTGTGACGATTGCAAACGTCGTCTGAACACGAACGTGCTCAGGCTGCTCGACTGCAAGATCGATGCAGCTCTTGCCGAGGGAGCACCTAAGTCGTTCGAATTTCTCTGCGACGATTGTCGTGCGCACTACGAAGAGTTGAAACAGAGGCTTGTCTATCTGAAGTTCGAATTCGTCGAGGATGGAACGCTCGTCAGGGGGTTGGATTATTACACGAGGACCGTCTTTGAAGTGCGGCACAGAGAACTCGGTGCCCAGAACACGATCCTGGCTGGGGGAAGGTACGACGGCCTGTTCGAAGAGCTTGGAGGTCAGCCCACACCTGCACTCGGTTTTGCCAGTGGAATAGAGAGGCTCATCCTCACGTTGAAGAACCAGGGCGTGCAGGTTGCACGAAAAGAAAAGTGCTCTGTGTACATCGCAACCCTGGGATTGAAAGCTTCGATCGAGGGGTTCAGGATCGCCGAAGAGCTGAGGAAAAAGGGTGTGCCGGTCGTCACGGATGTCAACGATAGAAAGCTCAACGCCCAGTTGAAGCACGCGAACAAGCTGGGTGCCAGGGTGGCGGTGATTCTCGGCGACGATGAACTGGCAAGATCGATCGCCCACGTGAAACTGCTCGAGAATTTCACCCAGGTGGAAGTCAGCCTCGATGTGGTGGTTGAATACGTGATCGAATTGCTTCAGTCTCGCACCTGAGACCCGGCCTCACCTTACATTGAAAAAACGATGGCCCCGCAGCGGGGGCCAATTTTTGTGAGAATCAGAAGCTTATCTTGTTGATGTAAAGAGGAAACTTCTCGCAAAGCTGTTTGACCTGCATCTGGACCTCGCTCTGAACGGCATCTGGTATGGTACCTTCCTCGTCTGTTATGCTCGAAAGGACCCTGTATATGAGGCGCGCTATCTGTTTCATCTCGGCTTCTTTCATTCCCCTCGTGGTGACTGCCGGTGTGCCGATGCGTATACCGCTTGCCACGAAAGGCGGGCGCGTTTCGTTTGGAATGGTGTTCTTGTTCACAGTTATTCCACAGCTTTCAAGGGCTTTTTCGGCAGCCTTTCCCGTCACGTTCAGTGGGGTCAGATCGACCAGCATGAGGTGCGTGTCCGTACCGTTCGAAACGATCCTCAAACCGAGCCTTGACAACTCTTCAGCGAGCGCTTTTGCGTTCACCACGATCTGTTTCTGGTATTCCACGAACCCGGGACTGAGCGCTTCTTTGAAGCACACGGCCTTCGCCGCGATCACGTGCATGAGAGGCCCACCTTGAGTTCCGGGAAAGACCCACTTGTTGATCTGCTTGTAAAGTTCTGCGTCGTTCGTCAGTATCAGCCCTCCCCTTGGGCCTCTGAGTGTTTTGTGCGTGGTGGAAGTCACGATGTGTGCGTATTCTGCAGGATTTGGGTAGAGTCCTGCCGCCACCAGACCTGCGAAATGTGCCATGTCGACGATCAGATAAGCCCCCACCTCGTCCGCGATCTCACGGAACTTCTTGAAATCTATGATCCGCGAATACGCACTTCCGCCGGCCACGATGATCTTTGGCTTGTGCTCGAGCGCGAGTTTCCTGACCGCATCGTAGTCTATCGTTTCGGTTTTAGGATCCACTCCGTACTGAACTACCCTAAAGAACTTTCCGGAAAAGTTAACATTCGCACCGTGCGTCAAATGTCCTCCGTGTGACAGGCTCATACCCATCAGCACGTCCCCGGGCTCGGCCACGGCGAGGTAAGCAGCCATGTTCGCCTGAGAACCTGAGTGAGGCTGAACGTTGGCGTACTTGACTTTGAACAGCTGTTTGGCCCTCTCTCTGGCGAGCTCTTCTGCTTTGTCGACCCATTCGCAGCCTCCGTAATAGCGCTTTCCGGGGTAACCTTCCGCGTACTTGTTTGTCAGCACGCTGCCCATAGCTTCCATCACGGCCGGTGAGACGAAGTTTTCGGATGCGATCAATTCCAGACCGTACTCCTGTCTCTTCAGTTCGTTCACGATCACTTCGTATATTTCAGGATCGACGAGCTTAACGTGTTCCCACATCGTTCATACCTCCTTCAGAAAAGAATACGTTGAACCTTCGCGTGTATCGCGCACTTCGATCCCAAGACTCTTCAATCTGTCCCTTATCGAGTCAGCAAGATCGTAAAGTTTTCGTTCCCGCAGTTCTTTACGCACGTCCAGGATCAGTCGCACGAACGGATCCAGCTCTGTTTCTTGAGACTGCGCCCCGGCTTCGAACAATCCAAGCACAGAACAGAATTCTCTCCGCAACAAATGGTAAGTTTTCAGCGCTTTCTCCTCGTTTGCCTCACTCATGAACTTGTTCAGTTCCCCTACGAGCTCGAAGATCTGTGCCACAGCCTTGGGAGTGTTGAAATCGTCATCGAGCGCTTCGACGAACTTCTGTCTCTGCTCGCTCATCCACGCGTCGCTTTTGGGTACGGGAATGCTGGAAAACCTCGATTCGAAATTCCTGAAACTTTCCGCAATCCTTCTGGCAGCCTTCGCACTCGCTTCGAGGGCCTCGATGGAGAAGTCTATGGGGCTCCTGTAATGTTTCGACAGAAAGTAGAGTTTCAGTCCATCCGCCCCGAACTTTTTCAGAGCTTCTCTAAGGATGAATATGTTGCCCAGAGATTTGCTCATCTTGTCACCGGAAACACGAACCAGAGCGTTGTGGAGCCAGTAACGAACGAACGGTTTTCCCGTTAAAGCTTCACTCTGAGCCTTCTCGTTTTCGTGGTGCGGAAAGATGAGATCCTCTCCGCCCGCGTGGATGTCGAGCGTGGAACCGAGAAGTTTTGTAGACATGATCGTGCACTCTATGTGCCAGCCCGGTCTTCCCTTGCCCCACGGACTGTCCCAGGAAGGTTCACCGGATTTTGCCGCCTTCCAGAGCGCAAAGTCCAGAGGGAATCTTTTTTTCTCGCTCACCTCGACGCGCGCGCCGGCGATCATCTCGTCCAGGCTCCTGTGGGAAAGTTCCCCGTATTTTGGAAAACTTTTCACGTCGAAATACACATCCCCGTCCACAACGTACGCGTGTCCTTTCCTTACCAACTGCTCTATGGCGTTCACGATCTCCGGCACGAAGTCGGACGTCTTCGGAGCAAAGTTTGGAGCTCTGACACCGAGCGCGCTCGCGTCCCTCCAGTATTCCTGAATGAAGGCCTCTGCCACGTCTTTGAAGTCGACGTTCCATTCATTCGCACGGTTTATGATCTTGTCATCGATGTCCGTGAAGTTTTGAACCATGATCACCCGGTAGCCTCTGTATTCGAAATACCTCCTGAGGGCGTCGAAGACGATCATGGGCCTCGCATTACCCACGTGTATGAGTCCGTAGACTGTGGGCCCGCACACGTACATCCGCACAACGCCAGGTTCGAGAGTTTCAAGCTTTTCAAGGCGGCCACTCAACGTGTTTTTCAAAAACATCATTCTACCCCCAGTGCCTTCTTGATTCTCAGCGCCGTTTCGGCCGGTCCGAGCAGAGTAACGATGTCCACCAGTTCGGGTCCTTCACTCTTACCCGTGAGGGCCTTTCTCAAATTCATGTAGAAATCCTTTGCGTTCAGCTTCGACGTTTTCACCACTTCGCGGAACACGTTGACCAGCTGCTCCTTGGTCAAATCGTTCTCCTGCTGCAACCTTGAGGCGCATTCCAGCAGACCTTTTCGTATGGGCTCATCCACTTGTAGTGAGACGTTGGGCTTGATGAAGAAGAAATCTGCCAGGTCTGTGATTTCTTCGAGAGAATGCATGCGATCTCTGATGCACAGAAAAACGTGCTTCAACCACTCTTTGTTTTTGTAAGTCCATCCTCTCGATTCGATGTACGGGATGAGTGAGTCCACAATCTTTTCAGGTTCTACCTTTCTTATGTAGTACCCATTCATCCATCTGAGTTTGCCGGGGTCGAATATGGCTGGATTCTTGCTCACACGGTCCAGGGAGAATTTCTCGATCATTTCTTCCACGGACATGATTTCATGGGCATCGGGTGGAGACCAGCCGAGCAGGGCAAGGTAGTTCACCAGCGCTTCCGGTAAGTACCCTCTGGCTCTGAACTCTTCCACGGAGGTGGCACCGTGCCGTTTGCTGAGCTTCTTACCGTCCGGTCCGAGGATCATCGACACGTGTCCTATCTGAGGCGGCTCGACTCCAAACGCTTCGTAAATGGCAAGCTGCTTGACCGTGTTCGGCAGATGATCGTCTCCCCTTATCACGTGTGTGATCCTCATGAGCATGTCGTCAACGACGCACGCGAAGTTGTAGGTGGGCATGCCGTTACTCCTCAGCAGTGCAAAATCGCCCACCGAACCTTCGCCGAACACGACCTGACCCTTTATTAGATCGTTGTGAACGATCGTTTTCCTCGGCATCGAGAAGTAGATGGCTGGTTGCAGGCCTTTCTCTTCGTACTCTCTTATCCTCTCTCTTGTGGCGAACTGTTCGAACATCTCTCTGGTGTAGTGAGGCGGCAAGTTCTTGCTCAGCAGTTCCTCTCTGAGTTTTTCTATCTCTTCGGGATACGCATAAACTTTGTACGCCTTGTCCTCTCTGACCAGCTTTTCAGCGTACTCTCTGTAGATGTGGAGTCTCTCGCTCTGTCTGTACGGACCGTACGGTCCACCCACGTCAGGGCCTTCGTCCCAATGAATGCCGAGCCAGCGGAGTGATTCCATCAGTTTCTCTTCGAAAATGCGTTCCGAACGGGCTAAGTCTGTGTCTTCAATCCTTAGAACGAAGACGCCGTTGAAGCGCCTCGCGAACAGGTAGTTGAAAAGCGCCGTTCGTGCTCCACCAACGTGCAAAAAACCTGTAGGACTCGGTGCGAACCTGACTCTCACCATGCTTTTTTCCTCCTATTTCTCAACGGTTCTCTTGACGAAGTACCAGAGGTACAGATCGAACTTACCCAATGTTTCACCGAAAACCTCAGCCTCGTGTTTCAACAAAGATTCTAACTGCAGATACCTCTGTTTCGTGAGGCTCGATGGCAACGAAGCTATCAAGCCGTACTCGAGCATAAGTGAAAGCACGTGCCTGTCGAGTATGGCCAGTTCTTCGATTCCCACGTTCCTCAGAAAATGGCTCGCCTCTTTGTATCCTATTCCAACCACATTCTTCACGAGCCATTCGCGCGCCTGTATTGCATCTAAAGAGAGCAAAGGTCTCAGCTTGCCTAGGACCCATCTGTTCCTCACTATGTAAGAGGAACGGGCTTTTGGATAGCGATGGTGCAGTCTGGTCAGCATCTCTGTCAGCTCTTCTTCGCTCATCGTGATGAAACCGTCTCCGATCAGCTTCTGAGCTTTAATGCCTCCGCTCGCGCTCCAGTTGGCCGTGAGTATGCAGAAACACAGCTCGCTATAGAGCTGTTCTTCAGTTCCTTTCTCGCCCAGTTCTTTGAATTGTTTAAAGCGTTCCTCGACGAGCGGTTTGGCCTCTTGTCTGATCGATTCTAAGGCTTGAGCGAGTCTTATCGCAACACACCTCCAGCTTTCATTATAGAACATCTCCGAATCGGATTCTCATGCGCGGCGTCGTACAGTTGATGTGCGCCGGTGGACAGAGTTGAGAGTGTTACCAACTTTTGAGGCGAAGCGTTCGTTTATCGAGTGAAGTATCTTTACATTTTAATGCAATGAGCATTTGAAAGGCTCGGAGTGGATGAAGGTGTTATAATTCTTCAGGAGGTTGTCGAATGACGATAAGTCAAATTGCGGAGATGCTCAGAAGTAAAGGTTTGAAAGTTACACCACAGAGAGTCGAGGTCATAAGGTTTCTGCAAGCGCACAGAATCCATCCGACGGCACAGCAGATATACGAGCACGTCCTGCGCAAAGTCGGCAGCGTTTCTTTCACAACGATCTACAACACCCTGCGTGTGCTCGAACAGATGGGTGAGGTGAGAAAGATACCCATCAACGACACAACGACCGTGTACGACGTCAACACCTCGGATCACGGTCATTTCGTCTGTGAGGTCTGTGGAAATATCTACGACATACCTTACGAAGCTTCGTTCCGCGTCCCGGGTGAAGTCAGAAGGACTGAACTCATAGTCTACGGCGTTTGCGAAAAGTGCTCTTCTCAGTGAGTTCAGAGAGTCCGCTTGACCTCTCTGAGCTGGTAGAATTCCAATTCGTCTCCTTCCTGAAAGTCTAATCTGTTCTTGAACTTTATGCCACATTCCTGTGGTGCTTCAACTTGACTGACATCTTCTTTGAAGTGCTTGAGGTTCTCTATTTCGTCTGTGAACAGCAGGACACCGTTTCTGTACACCCGGACTCTGCTGTCGCGTGTGACTTTTCCTTCGAGCATTTGAACGCCTGCGACCTTGCCCACTTTCTTTATATCGAAGACCTTCTTGATCTCACCCCGGCCAACGAGTTCCTCAACGATCTGTGGTTTCAGCATGCCTTCCATCGCAAGTTTGAGGCTCTCGATCAAATCGTATATGACCTCGTAGGTCTTCACCTGAACGCCTTCCGCCTCGGCTGCCTTTCTCGCCTGTGGCTCCACTTTCACTCTGAATCCGATGACGATACCATCACAGGTGGAAGCAAGCATAATGTCACTCTCAGTAACGGGACCGACGGCCGCGTGAACGACACTCACCTTTATTTCATCTGACCTCAATGATTCAACCGCACTCTGAACTGCGCTCAAGGAACCTAAGGTGTCCGCCTTCAGGATCAAGTTGAGCTCTTTTTTCTCCTTCTCTTCCATCATTTTCAAGAGTTCTTCCAGGGTCATTTTTCTTCTGGTCCGTCTCTCTTTCTCGACACGCGCTTTGATCTCTTCGCTCACCTGGCGGGCTGTTTCAAGGTCCTCCACGCTGTAAATCGTGTAACGCAGATCGGGCAATTCCTCGAATCCGACGATCATAACCGGCTGGGAAGGTTCAGCACTCTTGATGTGCTTACCCTTGTCATCGATCAGGGCTCGGACCTTCGCATATATGGGACCTGAGACCACGTAATCGCCGACTTTCAGAATTCCATCTTTTACTATCACGTTTGCAACTGGTCCCAGTCCACGCTCAACCTTCGATTCTATGACGACGCACCTCGCGGGTCCTTTTGGATAGCACTTTATTTCCTTCAGTTCCGCTAAGAGCAGTATCATTTCGAGCAGCTCATCGATGCCCTGTCCGGTTCTCGCGGATATGGGGACAACGATCGTATCCCCACCCCAGTCCTCTGGAACCAGGTTCAATTTTGATACGAGCTGCTGCTTCGTAGCTTCGACGTTTGCGTTCGGCTTGTCTATCTTGTTTATCGCCACTATGACGGGCACGTTCGCTGCCTTTGCGTGGTTGTAAGCCTCGATGGTTTGAGGCATAACACCGTCGTCCGCTGCCACGACCAGTACGACTATGTCCGTTGCCTGAGCACCCCTGGCCCTCATCTCTGTGAACAGCTCGTGACCGGGCGTGTCGATGAAGGTTATTTTCTTGCCGTTGTAACTGACTTGGTACGCGCCTATCGACTGGGTTATTCCTCCGGCTTCTTGCTCGGCTATGCGGGTTTTCCTTATTCTGTCCAGGAGCGTTGTCTTGCCGTGGTCCACGTGTCCCATGACAGTTACGACCGGTGGTCTCTGAACGAGTTCATTCGCGTGCTTGGTGTACAACTCTTCGAAGTATTTCTCTATCTGTTGGAGTTTGCTGATGGACACCTCTGCCTGCTCCGTTTTCTCCTCCCGCAGTATCTTCAGTTTGTAACCGTACATCTTCGCGATTTCCCTCGCCGTTTTTTCGTCCAGTTTCTGGTTGGGCTTGAGCACCACACCTTTCATGAACATGTCCTCAATCACTTTGTTCAAAGGCACGCCTATCTTCAACACGAGCGTGTTGAGCTGGAGCTCTTCCTCCTTCAGGGTGACTTCTTCTCTGACCTCTTCCTCTATCTCCTCTTCCTTTTTTGTCTTCGCAACGGGTTTGGATTTTTCCACATCTTCCTCTTCAAAAAGTTCGAGCAAGAGCTTGACTGTCTCTTCATCTATGTAACTCATGTGGTTCTTCACATCGAGTCCGAGCTCCTCAAGCTCCTGGAGGAGGTCTTTGGCAGACATATTCAACTTCTTCGCGAGTTCATAGACTCTCAACCTTGGCACTCGTATCACCCCTTTAAGCCTTATATATTTTACAGCACAGCAGTGGAAAACGTATCCTCTTCAGAGGATCGTAATCAAGGACGCATCTGTTTAAAATATGTGAATGTCGTGGTCTTCCTGGAAGCGTCTTCCACAGGAACACTTTTCTGTGTGCTTTCATCGGAACGGTCCCACTGTGGTATAAAATGGTAGGACATAGTGACAGAGGAGGTTCGATGTGAATGTCAATTTTTGCGCAGGATTTCTCCGAGCAACCCAGGGCAGTGAAGGAACTGCTCACGTTCGCCGAGGAGATCAAAAGAAAAGCGGCCTTCCTTCAACCGAGGAATGTTCTTTTACTGGGCATGGGAGCCTCCTATTATGCGGGACTGTACGCTACAGTCTACGCGAACACCACGGGAATGAACTGCAGGTGCGAGGAGCTTTCCGAAGTCATCTGGTACTGGAGTGAGAACTCTTTCGATCTTTACGACACCCTCGTTTTGGTGTCACAATCTGGTGAAACCGCAGAACTAAAGAAGCTCGTTGAAAAGTATCCGAAGATTCGAAAAAAATCTATTCTCGTGACCAACAATCCTAACAGTTCCGTGGCAAAGGTTCTTGGTGAAGATAGAGTGTTTGTGATCCACGCCGGACAGGAGAGGGCCATGGGCTCTACCAAAACGTTCGTGAACTGCATTGTGACGCTTTTGCTCATATTTTCTCAGTGGGCAGGAAGGTCTTTGAATCTTGGTGGACTGGATGATCATCTTGAAAATGCGCTCGCAGTTAACATCCATGACTACGTTGAAAGTGTCGCGGCGAACGGACAGCTCGTTCTGGTGGGACGAGGTTTCTCCGTACCGATACTCCGCATGGCGCAGCTCACCCTGGCGGAAGTTGCCAGGTTCAACTGCTCGTGGTACAGCGGTGGAGGTTTTCGCCACGGTGCGATGGAGTTGATGGCAGGAGGAGTCATTTCAACGCTCGTCCATGTTGAGGGAAAAACATCCCAGATCATGGCAAGGTTCATCCAGGAACTGTCCCGCTTCGATGGGTTGTGGCTGATAAGCAACGTCGAAACGTCCGTACCGCGGTGCGTGCGCCTCAGGGAGGGACTGTCCGAGGAACTGGCACCAATTCCCGCGATCGTTGTTTTCCAGAGGCTCGCGGATGAACTGGCTCGAAGGAGAGGTTATCCGAGCGGAGTTGGCATGATCGCGACCAAAGTCACGAGCGAAGAATAAGGGTTTTTCCATGCACCAGGTCTTTGAGCTTCTGTACCGTTGCTGCGTCCATGCCTGCCTTCCACCAGTAAGGTAAGACCGTGTTGTTCAGTAGCAGAGGATCAACGTCCGATGGCAGCATTCCTGAACGTGTCAACTCGATCCAGTCTCTCGTACCAGGAATGGGTGTGTATTCGTTCAGGGAAACCGAGATGGATGCCTTCTTGCAGACTTCTATCGCGGTCAACACATCCTGCACCGTTTGGTCGGGTATGTTGACCATGATGTAGGCTTGAATCTCGTTCGATGTGAAACCTGCGTTTCTCAGCAATTCTGCTGCTCTTAAAATGTCTTCATCGTACACCTTCCCACCGGTCCTGACCTGCAACGGACCGGAGGTTTCGTATCCGAGTTTGATGGTGACAAAATTCGCTCGCTTCAACAGCTGGGCAAGTTCTTCATCTATCAACCTCGCGTGTATTCCGTTGGGGAGGTGGTAGTTGACCCCAAGATCGAGCTCGATGAGTTCCCTCAGAAGGGGTTTGAAATGATTTTCTCTGTCTATGAGGGCGGCATCGTCGAAGAACACGACATCTTTCACGTTGAACATGCGAACGTACTTCTGTATCATTTCGACGATCCTGTGAACACTTCTGTGCATCCATTTGCCGTACAGCTTTGGAGTCAGACAGTAACTGCAATTGTACACGCATCCGAGTGACGTGAAGAAAACAAGATAACCCACCCTCCGGTACAGTTCGTACGCTGGATCGAACCTTTCGAACCAGTCACTGAGATCCGCATCGAAATTTCCACCGAACAGTTCAGAGAGTAATTCGTTCAGTTTCGAGACGTCCTCGGTGTATATCACGTCGGCTCCACTGTGAAATTTCGCGTGGTCCGGATAGATACGCGCGTACTTTCCTCCGAGCACCACCGGTACATTCGGGAACACGCTTTTGATGATCTCTATCGTTCGGCGAACACCGGGCCACCAGTAGGTCATGGAAGATGTCACGAAAAACGCATCTGGATTTTCGATCTGTTTCAGTCTGTGTACGAAAAACTCTTCGGGTGCCCCGTAACGCTTGTACTTCCTTGGGACAAAAGACAGTTCAGGCGGTTTCGAAATTTCCACGCTGTGGAACTTTCCTGTGCCGTACCGCTTGTCGGGCTTTGGCTTGACGAACCTGGCAAGATCTGGATCGTGTCTGTTCAGAAGGTCTATGAGCACGACATCGAATCTGTAACTCAGCAGTACGGCTCCAACGTAGAGCAACCCGACAGGCTTGAGCCAGAAATCGTACGCGGCAAAATCGCAGATCCAGGGACTGATCAGAACGATCTTCTTTTTTCTTGCCAGAACTTAAACATCCCCTTCAGTGTTAAATCTAGGTCTAATACATCGTGCTCCACGAGCTTCTCCAGAACCTTACTCTGGCCACCCGTGAGAAACACCACGAATGGTTCTTTATAGTAAGCCTTTATCTCCTTCACCAGACCGTTCAGGGCATACGCGGTGCCTTTCACAACACCAATTCTAATGTTTTCTGAGGTGTCTTTCCCTACACAGTTCGTGGGTGCAAACAGATCGACCTGGGGCAGCTTTGCGGTCTTCTCGAATAAGCTGTGGGCTGCGGTCATGAGACCGGGCATGATCACTCCACCTTCGTAATTACTGTCTTTCACCACATCTATAGTGATCGCTGTTCCTGCGTCTATCACCAGCGAGTTGGGATGTTCTCGCACGACCGCGAAGACGTTTGCCACTCTGTCGGCACCTATTTCCGATGGATTTTTCACGTTCCATTTCACTGTGGATACACCGTTTGCCTCCACCCATGTGCATTCTACTTTGAAATATTTCTCCACGAGCCTCTGAAAAACGTAGTTCAACGAAGGCACGACCGAGGCGATCACGGCACCCTGAAATTGTGGAATACCTCCGAGCTGTTTTTCGAGCAGAACTGATACCATCGCGAAGAGCTCGTCTTCTGTCTGAGATCTCTGTGTGGAAAACCTCCACTTGTGAAAGCTTGTACCATCCTTGCTGATGCCTGCCACCGTTTGTGTGTTCCCTATGTCGAAGAGAATGAGCATCGCTCCACCTCCAACGGTTATATAATAAACGAAGGAGGTGCTTTGAATCCATCCCTCTGTGCTCATCAACGCTGTTTGCGTGTTTGTTGGTTCTTCCATAGGAATGGCACTGGGCAAGGCTGTTTCCGAGAGGTTCAAGAAAATCCTCTTTCAAGCTGTCGGGCTGACAACGATCGGTGTCGGTATCAAAATGACGCTGGACACCGCGAACTTCATAATCGTTCTGCTCTCGCTGGCCTTCGGTGCGATCCTTGGTGAGATGATAGACATTGAGGAAAAACTCTCGAGGGTTGGCAGGTTTTCAAAAGATTCAACGAGGTTTGCAAAAGGTTTCGTCGCCGCCACGACCCTGTTCCTCGTGGGTCCCATGACGATCGTCGGTTCCATAAGGGCGGGCCTTCTGAACGATGGCACACTGATCTATGTGAAGTCTGTTCTGGATTTCATTTCTTCCGTTGTACTGGCTTCGCTGTACGGTGTGGGAGTGTTCGTTACGGGTGTGGTTGTGCTGATCGTGCAGGGGAGCATG
Source organism: Thermotoga sp. Ku-13t (assembly GCF_011057685.1). Taxonomy (NCBI): domain Bacteria; kingdom Thermotogati; phylum Thermotogota; class Thermotogae; order Thermotogales; family Thermotogaceae; genus Thermotoga; species Thermotoga sp. Ku-13t. The sequence continues at coordinate 57,440 of NZ_LNFY01000001.1, forward strand.
GTTCTACTGGCTTCTCAGCTTTCGTTCCTCACGCAGCAAAGTTATCTTGCGAATTTCACGGGTGTGGGAGGGCTGATAGTCCTCGCCATCGGTCTCAGGCTCCTCGAACTGAAAGATATAAAGGTGGGCAATTTCTTGCCCGCGCTGGTTCTTTCTCCACTCATTGACTTCATAGCAAGATTCTTCAAATGAGAGGAGAATGTAGATGAAGAAATGGGAAGAAGTCCTCTTGCACATAAGTATCATGGTGATCGCACTTCTGGCTAACAAGAGCATCACTTACGAGTTTAGCGTTCCAAAGTATGCTTTCGCAGCCTTGTTCACGTTGATCATAGCGTTTTTACTCGTGTTCGAATGGGCCAAGAAGAGAAAGTTCGAACTCACCGTTTATCTTTCATTCGCGAACATTCTGTGGTTCGTTTTTGCTGGGTTTGCCTTGCTTTCTACAGTTTACGTGCTTCGCAATAATCCTTATTATTTCAGATACTCCATTGATATAGCGTTGTACACGCTCCTGACGGCCTTTATGGCGCTGTGCTTTTCGAACAGGGTTAGCGACAAACGGACGATGACGAGGCTTCTTCTCACGTTTCTGGCTTCGGGTATGGTCATAGCGATAGACAGTCTGCTCAATTTCTACACCGGAACGAGCATATTCTTTGGCAGGATCGGTGTGCCTTTCAACAGGGCGACGATAAGGGCGAGTGTCGGTAACGTCATCTTCGTGACGAACTATTTGGGAATGCTACTGCCAGTGAGCCTTTATTTCATGCTGTCCGACGATTACGGGTGGGAGAATGCGAAGAAGAAAGAATACGTGATGGTGAAGATATTCTCTCTGATTTATTTCCTTCTGTCACTGGTCGTGATCACGGTGGGACAGACGAGGTCTGAGTACATCGCACTGGCGATCATGCTTTCTCTCTTTTCTGGTTTCTACCTCATCTATCGTAAGGGAAAGGAAAAACAGGTAAGCATCTTCTCAGGGCAACTCAAGCGCTTCAACAGAGTCATCTTCATCCTGCTCGTTGTACTGTCCATCGTCGTGTTGATCGTGTACAACACGAAGAATCCTTTGACCGGTCAGGGGCAAATTTCATTGGTTGAGAGGTTTGCCCCGCAAATTTTCGCATCGAATGCTGAAGAAAGATTGCTCGCCTGGCTTTCTTCGATAGAACAGTGGAAAGAAAGCAAGCTGATCGGTACAGGCATAGGTACCTATCAGATCCTCGCAATAGAAGAACTCGCCAAGGTGATGGAGAAACATCCGCGCTTTCTCTACGTGTGGAACAACTTCAAACGCACACACAACGATTACTTCCAGGTGCTTGGTGAAATGGGAATTTTTGGTTTCAGTGCGATAGTAATCCTCGCAGTTCTTTTAGGTCTGTACGCCCTGAACCGATTCAGAAAATTGCAAAGATTAGATGATTTTCTTCTGTTTCTTTCAATGAGTATTGGATTTGTTGGATTCATGATTCAGAGCTTTTTCAGCTTCCCCGCACATCTATTGCCCAATTCTCTACTTGCCATTTTTTACGCCTCCGTCGCGACGGGAGTTTACTTCAATTCCAGCGAGGACAACTTCCTTTCCTGGAAAGTGACACTCCGTGGTTTGAAACTCTCACTGGCGCTCGTGATCTTGCTGTTCACCGTAATCTCAACGACGTATTTGAAATGGAACTATTTCGTGTCCGAAGTTTACTTCAAGAGTGGAAGCGGTTCTTACAATCTGATTGCGAGCTTGGACAGTGAAAAGAGCATGCTGGAGCAGCTCGAGAAGGATATAACAGCTAGGCTGAAAGAACTTGAGGATTTGTCTGGTCAGTTCATGAGCCTGAGACCTGAGAATTTCAAGGTCGAGAACCTCGATCCTGTGGAGGTTGAGAAAAGAAGGATAAACCAGATCGTTTCGATAAGAAAGAGTCTTGAAAGTGACCTCGAAAAGGTCAGAAACAGGCTGAGCCAAGTTCAGCAGTTACAGTCGCAGCACTTGAAGCTGGCAAAGGAGAATCTTTTGAAATCCGTCTCGATGAACCACACTTACGGCAAATCTCACTTCTATCTGGCCTCGTTGTGCTTGAGGGGGGACAGGGTCAGTCTGCTATCGAACGCGCTGCGCCAGGGGAAAACTTCCGTCCTCACACAGAACTTCGACGATTATCATAAAGTCATAGCACCGCAATTCAAAAGCTCGGATCTACTCTTCTTGATGGAATTGAAGAAGCTTTACCCAGACTCGGTCAACGAAGACACACTGGCGAACATCCAAATCTTGCTGGACTCCTGTGCGTTGTTCAAGACATCGCTGCTGAGTTTCAACGAAAGAAACACGTACAAAGCCCTCGCATCGAGGTACGCGATCCTCGCAAATAGTATGAAACAGCTCAGAGAGCGGCTGAGCTATCTACAGCAAGATGAAAAGGCCAGAATTTTTCTAAATAAGCTCGATGAACTCTACGTGAAGTACAGAAGCGAGTTCGTCCACTGGGCCATGGGGACGGTGTACCGTCTGCCTGGTTCCTGGAACAGATATCCAGAGTGGAAAAATCCTGACACCGTGAGAGCCGCGCGGGGAGAAGATATCTACAGACTGCTGGCGGTTCAGATGTTGGGCATCGAACATCTCGTCAGTGATGTGACGATTGACTTTCTTTTAAATCTTGCCCGTAAAGAGATCTGGGCGTGCGAAGCCATGGCAGCGAAAGGTGTGTGGGCCGTTCCCGATGGTGTGGCACCGGTTCTGCTGACTTCGATTCTAGCAGTGAGAGAGCGGGATCCAGCTCGTGCGGAGCAACTCTTGAAGGCGATGAAAGAAGACTACAGACCAAGTTACGATCGCATAGCGAACGAACTTCAACGTTTAGACCTCAAAAGCGAGATAGAAAAATATCTTTCAGCAGTGTCGAGCGCGATCGCACAGATGTTAACCAAGGAAGACGTTCCAAGCGTGAAGATACGATCGATACAATCAATCATCAAGGGTCTTGCGAACCAGATTGAAGATCAGCTCAAATCGGCAAACTGGAAGTCGGCCATAAGCAACGAACTGACGGCACTGAGAAATGGAGATGCCACTAAGGTATACGGTTTGATCTCGAACCTACCGAGTGCTCTGTTCAACGAACTGCAGAAACTCATCGCTGGTACGATGAAGGAGCAGAATAGGTTGAATCAGATTCTTCAGGATATGACAACGTTGCTGAACGACATACCATTGAACCTGAAACTCTGGGAGAGATATTCAAGATTCGTGGTGTTCTACAGTGTTCTTGAGGAGGTGAGCCAATGAGATGGAGATCGACGACGATACTCGTCGTTTCGAGGAACGGTAAAACCGTCATGGCCGGAGACGGTCAGGTGACGTACGGCAACACGGTGCTCAAGCACGGGGCAAAGAAGATAAGGAAGATCGCAGATGGTCAGGTCCTCGCCGGTTTTGCAGGTTCAGTGGCCGATGCCATGGCACTCTTCGATCGGTTCGAGTCGAAACTGAGAGAGTGGGGGAACAATTTGATCAAAGCAGCCGTTGAACTGGCAAAGGATTGGAGAACCGACAGGATTTTGAGAAGGTTGGAAGCACTTCTGCTCGTGGCGGACAAGAACAACGTGCTTATAATATCTGGTACGGGAGAAGTCGTCCAACCCGACGACAACGTTGCGGCCATAGGGTCCGGTGCACCCTACGCACTTGCAGCGGCGCGAGCGCTGATACGAAACACCGATCTCGATGCGAGGACCATAGCTGAAAAGGCGATGCAGATCGCGAGCGAGATTTGCATATACACCAACAGTAATATAACGATAGAGGAACTGTAGAGGAGTGGGATGAAATGACCGATTTCGATGAACTGACACCGAGGCAGATAGTCGCCGAACTGGACAAGTACATAGTGGGACAGTATCAGGCCAAACGGGCCGTTGCGATAGCCATAAGGAACCGCATAAGACGCCAGAGATTACCAGAGAAATGGCAGAAGGAAGTGTTGCCCAAAAACATTCTCATGATAGGTCCAACAGGTGTCGGAAAAACGGAAATTGCAAGGAGACTGGCACAGCTGTCCAGTTCGCCCTTTCTCAAGGTTGAAGCGACCAGGTTCACCGAGATCGGATACGTTGGTAAGAACGTTGAGTCCATGATAAGAGACCTGGTCGAAATAAGTGTGAACATGGTCAAAAAAGAAATGATGGAACAAGTGAAAGAAAAGGCCGAAGCTATGGTGGAAGAACGCATCCTGGACGCACTCGTACCGGACAGCAAAAGGCCCCAATCTTTGGGACTGATGGGACTTTTCGGCATGCAGCAGCAACCACAGCCGAGCATCGAAGAGAGGAGATTGATCAGGCAGAGGCGGGAAGAGATGAGACAGAGACTCAGGAGTGGAGAACTCGAAAACGAAGTGATCGAGATCGAGATCGAAAAAGAGGCAGCTCCATTCATGGGAATCGTGGGTTCAGCGGAACTGGAAGATCTCGGAATAGATCTGGGCAACATGCTCGGCAGCATCCTGCCGAAGACGAAACAGAAAAGGAGGCTCACGGTTTCCGAAGCGCGCAAGGTACTGTTACCTATCGAAGCTGAAAAGCTCATCGATACTGACAAAGCCATCCAGGAAGCGCTCGACAGGGCGCAAAACAGGGGTATCATATTCATAGACGAGCTCGACAAAATAGCGATCAAATCTTCGGGTGTGGGTCCAGATGTCTCCAGACAAGGTGTTCAGAGAGACCTCCTGCCCATCGTCGAAGGAACGACGGTCATGACCAAGTACGGGCCGGTCAGAACGGATTACATACTCTTCATAGGTTCCGGCGCTTTCCACATGAGCAAGCCGTCGGATTTGATACCGGAGCTCCAGGGAAGGTTCCCGATCAGGGTTGAACTTTCACCGCTGAGTCAGAAGGACTTCGTGAGAATACTCACCGAGCCAGAAAATGCGATCACGAAGCAGTATCAGGCTCTGCTCGCGACCGAAGGGGTCGAACTGATCTTCACTGAAGACGGTGTTGAAGAGATCGCCAGGATCGCTTACGAACTCAACCAGAGACTCGAGAACATAGGTGCTCGAAGATTGTACACGGTTGTGGAGAAGGTCCTCGAAGACGTGTCCTTTGAAGCTCCAGACATATCGGAAAAGAGGATCGTCATCGATGCGAAGTATGTGAGAGACAAGATCGGAGCCATAGCATCGGACGAAGATCTGAGCTCTTACATACTGTGAGGGGGTTCGTGTGAAGAGCAAAGTCCGTGAGGCGATACTGGCTTACCTGTTCCTCGTGCCATCGTTCCTGATCCTGGGCACCTTCGTTTTCTGGCCCGTCGGTTTTTCGTTCGTGCTGAGCTTCTTCAGATGGGACTTCAAGAACATGAAAAGTCCTGTCTTCGCAGGGTTCGAAAATTACAGAGAGATATTCAGGTTTTTCCCTGCGATGGAGCATAGCTTTACGGAAGCGCTCCTTTGGACGCTCTTTCTGATCTTCGTTTCAGCAGTTTTCGTCGTCTCTATTTACGGTATCGCTTTCAAGAAAAGGATTTCGTGGCTTCTTTTGACATCAACCGTCTTTCTGTATTTCAGTGATTTGCCCTTGCTCCGGATCCTTCTTCTGCTCGTTTGCCTTTCTATTTTTACCATCGTCGTCTTGAGGACACGAAAAAATCTGTCACGGCACGTTGCAGGAATGGTTGCGATCATTACAGCTTTACTCGTACTGATGTTCGCCCTCGACAGACGTTTTTACACCGTCATCGATTTCTTGCTCGAAGGACGTGACAGGAACCTTTTCGTGAAAGCGATGTTCAACACCCTCTATTACGTGGTGCTCAGTGTGCCCATCACCATAGGCCTGGCTCTGGGCATCGCGTTGCTTTTGAATTCCAACGTGAAATTTCGTGCCTTTTTCAGAACTGCGTACTTTGTTCCGTTCGTCACTTCTGTGGTTGCGATATCACTGGTATGGCGCTGGATCTTCGATGACGCTTATGGTTTGCTGAACTATTTTCTGTCGTTTTTCAACGTTCAAAAGATTGCGTGGCTCAAAGACGAGCGCTGGACAATCCCCACGGTAGCTATCGTGTCCATCTGGAGGACGGTCGGATACGACGCCGTGATCTTTCTAGCTGGCTTGCAGAATATAGATCGCTCTTATTACGAGGCGGCCGATGTCGACGGTGCGAACAGCAGGCAGAAGTTCTTTTACATAACATGGCCATTACTCAGTCCCACGACTTTCTTCCTGCTGATCGTTTCGTTGATAAATGCGTTCAAGGTCTTCACCGAAGTGTACGTGCTTTACAGTGGCTTACCTGGACCGTACAACAACAGTGGACTGACGATGGTTTACTACGTCTTCGACAGGTTCTACGTGCAGCAGAGAATGGGTATAGCGTGCGCGGCCGCGTACATCCTGTTCGCCATAATTTTAGTTTTCACGCTGATCCAGTTCAGAGTTGGCAGAAGCGTCGTTGAGTACGTGTCATGAGGTGAAGGGAATGCGTCGTCTTCTCGGCAATTTCTTGGTTTACACGTTGCTCTCAATAGGGGCTGTGGTCATGCTGATGCCGTTCGCGTGGATGGTGTCCACTTCGTTCAAGACGCGCAGTGAGGTGGAGCGCTGGCCTCCCATCTGGACGAGCAAAAACTTTTCAAAAACGTGGCATCTGAAGACGAGCGTGTCGCGCGGTTCTGCGGGAGGGCTCGACTGGAAAGGCTTAACTTTGAGAGAAGCGCTCGTGCTTGTTCAACGTGAAACCGAGCAGAACGTGTTGAGGATCCTGATAGATGACGACCCGGTTTACAGGGGCACGGTGACGGTTTCCTTTCCACCGAATGCGAAATTGCTCCGCGGACAGCTGGATGCTGCCAGTTTCGAAAAATTCCTGGAAGAACTGAGGAAACTGACAAAACAAAAAGATGTGCTACAGCTCATCGATGAAACCAGCGATGCAGAAACGTTCTTCAGCAGGTTCTTCGTCATGTACCTGCACGGTACGAATGCCTTGCTGGACCGGAGAAACTATGTTGAACTCGTCGAGAACACTGCGAACTCCTCTCTGCAACAGGTAGAGATTCTGTCGCGTTACGCGGCGAGGATTCCTGAGGAGTACAGAGATGAATTTTTCAGATTCGTGGAGTCCGTCAAGAAGGCGTGCGCAAATGTCGTGAGTTCTGCGACGCTCTTCAAGAAGGGTAGAACATCTATCCTCGATTCGAGCGAGGTGGAAAATCTCACTCGTGTCTTGAGCGACTGGATCGACCAGCTCGATACTGACAAGCTGAGCGAAACTCTCGGGGACAATCCGGTGATTCGATTGTACGAACAGAGGGTACTCGATCCAGCCAGGAACGTTCTGAACGTGCTCGAAACGTATTCTTTCGTGAATGATTACTTCCAGTCGGTCCAGACGCAACCCGTTGGCTCGACCATCGTGAAATTCAGATTCATGAACGAAAAAGAGAGGAAAAGTGAGTTCCTGGTCATGCTCGAACAAATGAACGTACCAGACGAGTTAAAGAAGGTCGCTGTTGAGGAACTGAACTATTCTCTCAACGGTCTTGCCGAGAGGGTTGAAAAGAGAGTCGATGAGAAACTTTATTCAGAACTTGAGACGCAACGTCTCGATAACGTGAGGCTCTACGTGCAACAGATGAAACAGCTGGTCTCGCAGCTCTTGAGTGTGCTGAATTCAAGAAATGTGCAAATCAAATCTTTTGAAGATCTTGATCAGCTCAAAGCCTGGTTGCAGTCGGAAGGTAGTTCAGCAGCGTGGGTGATTCTGGGCAGGATCGAACAGCTATCTTCCTTCCTCGAGGAAGACAAATTTTTCAGAATACTGCTCAGAGTCTCCGATGAGGTAGAAAGTGTGAGCCAGATAAGATCCGCTCTGGCCAGGGTTCAGAGCTTGATGAGGATCGTTCAGGTCCCCGATTTCGTCAAAGAAGTTAGACTCAAGCAGAACCAGACGATCGAGTTCGTTCTTGACGATGTTCATCCGGTGTACCTTGAAGACGAGAGATACACCGTGCGCGTCGACTATTCCTTCAGCGAGGTCCTAGGCAATATTTTCCATAACTACGTTGCCGCCTGGAAGAGCGCACCGTTCGGTGTCTACTATGTGAACACCGTCTTCGTGTCAACGGTGACAACCATCGCGGAAGTGGTTCTGTGCGCCATGGCCGCGTACGCGTTCGCTCTGATGAACTTTCCAGGGAAGAACCTGATCTTCGGTTTGTTCCTGAGCACGATGATGATTCCCGGGGAAGTTCTACTCGTGCCGAACTTCATCACCATCTCCAGGCTGGGCTGGATCGACACGTATTACGCGCTCATAATACCGTGGATCGTCAGCGTCTTCGCAATCTTCCTGTTAAGACAGCACTTTCTCACGCTCCCAAGAGAACTCCAGGACGCAGCCAGGATAGATGGTTGTTCTCACTGGAGGTTCCTCTGGACCGTTGTGGTTCCTCTATCGAAACCAGCGATCATAACTTCAGCCCTCCTGAAGTTCGTGGGTAGCTGGAACGCGTTTCTCTGGGTGCTCATCGTAACAAACAAAGACAAGTTCAGAACCCTGCCGGTGGGCCTTCAGACCTTCAGCACGGACGTCGGGACGGTCTACAACATGCTCATGGCTGCCGCGACCTTCTCGATCCTGCCGGTATTGACCCTGTTCTTGTTCACCCAGCGCTACTTCGTCCAGGGCATCGCCAGGACCGGTTTGAAGTGAGGCGATAGAAGTGAGAGCCCGAAGGCGGCAGAAGAACTATTTTCGATACGTGGTGCTGGCGTCACTCTTCGTGGTCGCTTTTCTGTGGTTGGGAGCTTACCTTCATTTCGTTGTCGAGTCGAAGAGGAACGTGGAGCTTAGAGCGAGGGAAATGCTACTCTCGTCGCAGGTGGAAGGGTTGCTCAAAGAAGTGGAAACGTTGAGGAGGGAAAAAAGGTAGATGATTTTCGTTACCACCTCGCATAAACCGGCGAAGGAGCAGGTGCTCAAGGCACTGGCGCTTTCGCAGGAACTGAACCTACCTTACATTTCGCGAAGGAAATGTCCTAACCTTCTGGAAGCGGTGGGAGACGATTACTGTTACGTCGTCGAGACTGACAGGATCGTCGTGAAGTACAGGGGAGGTTCGCTGTTCTTCCACCCGTCCACGGCGAAAGTGAGAATGAGAAACATTAAAAAGGGATTGAAAGACCACCTCATCGAGTGCCTCCAGCTGGAGGGAGACGAACTCATTTTAGACACGACGTTTGGCCTCGGCGCCGAAGCGATACTCATGGCTGGTTTTCTGAAAGAAGGTAAGGTCGTTGGACTGGAAGCCTCAACACCGATATACATAGTTGTGAGAGAAGGTTTGAAGAGTTACAGAGACAAAGAAGACTGGGTGAACGCGGCGATGAAGAAGATCGAGATCATCAACGTCGATTTCAAAAGGTATCTGTCCCAGTGCCCCGACGGTTCGTTCGATATAGTCTACTGCGACCCGATGTTCGAAAATCCTGTCTACGAATCTTCCTCCATGAACCCTCTCAGACCGTTCGCCGTCTATGATAGTGTGACCGACCAAGACGTAAAAGAAATGCTTCGTGTGGCGCGAAAAAAGGTGGTTCTGAAGGCGCACGCACTCGACTCGATGTTCGAGAGGATCAAAGTGGACAGGATAACTGGTAGCAGGAAGAGTCAGGTTCTGTACGGAGTGATAGAAAAGAGATGATAATACTCGCCGGGCCAACCGGTGTCGGCAAAACGGATCTGGCCATTGAAGTTGCGCTTCGCCTCGGCGCAGAAATAATTTCGGTTGATTCCAGGCAGATCTACAAACACATGGACATCGGCACGGCCAAGCCGACCCTTCAACAGAGAGAAGCTGTACCGCACCATTTGATAGACATAGTCTATCCCGATGAGTACTACAGCGTGTACAATTTCAGAACGGATGCCCTCAGAGCGATTGAAGAGATTCGAAAGAGAGGTCGACTCCCACTTCTGGTTGGGGGAACGGGTCTTTACATAGATTCTCTCGTGAGAGGCATATTCGAAGGGGCACCGCGGAACGAATCCATCAGGCAGAATCTGCTGGAGAAGGAACTGAAAGAACCGGGTTCTTTGAGAAAAATGCTCGAAAAGATCGATCCCGAAGCGGCGAGCAGGATTCATGTGAATGACTTGAAACGCACGATCAGGGCGCTCGAAGTCTGGCTTCAAACTGGACGCACGATTTCGGAGCTTCAACGGAACGCGAAACCTGCTGGAAATTTCAGGATAGTGATTCTGACGAGAGATCGCAGAGAACTTTATGATAGAATCAACTTGAGGGTTGAAAAGATGATAAAGGAAGGGCTCATAGACGAGGTTAAGTCCCTGCTGAGGATGGGGTACTCGAAGGATTTGAACGCTTTCAAGACCATAGGTTATCAGGAGGTCATTGAGCATCTAGAAGGTCGGGAGAGTTTTGAAAGAACAATAGAGAAGATCAAGCGGAACACCCGGCATTTTGCAAGGAGACAACTCATCTGGTTCAGAAAGTATCGAGATTCTATCTGGCTCGATGCGAACGATGAAGGCGTCCTCGAGAAGATCGTCAAGATTGTGGAGGAGGACGCACATAAGAATCTGTGATATCGCTGGGGGGTCTGGAGGATGGCAGAAAAATTCAATCTTCAGGACAGATTTCTGAACACTCTGCGCACGAACAAGATCGAGGTCAAGGTGTACCTGGTGAACGGATTTCAAACCAAAGGGATCATTCGTTCCTTCGACAGCTACACGATCCTTCTCGAGAACGAGAACCAGCAGAGTCTAATTTACAAGCACGCCATAAGCACTATAATGCCTACTTCGTTCGTCAAACTCGTGAAGACCGAACAGAAGGAAAAGGAGGAAGCCCCGCAGAGTCAATCAGATGGATCGGACGATTGAAGCCACAGCGTTGAAGAGGGTCCTGGTACTGACAATAGAGAGTGAAGAAACTTCCTGCGAAGAGTTAGCAGGCCTTTTGGCGAATCTCGATGCGGAAGTTGTCGAGGTGGTCAGGCAGCGGCGCGAGTTTCCTGACTCGCGCTTTTATCTTGGTCGTGGAAAAGTAGAATCCATGGCGGAGAAGATCTCTCAGCTGGGTATCGATTATGTTGTGGTGGATGATGAGATCAGCCCTCTTCAGGCGAAAAACCTTGAGAACATCCTCAAGGTGCCCGTCAAGGACAGAACGCAGGTGATTCTGGACGTCTTCGCGCGGCATGCGACGACAAAGGAAGGAAAACTTCAGGTCGAGCTTGCACAGTTGCAGTACGAGTTGCCGAGGCTGGTGGGAGAAGGTAGAAGCCTTTCGAGGCTTGGTGGAGGCGTTGGAACGAGGGGACCGGGTGAGCCGAAACTGGAGGAGAGAAGAAGACAGATACGTGAAAGGATAAACATGCTGAGAAAAGAACTGAACGAACTGAAGAAAGACAGAGATCAGCAGCGAAAACTCCGTTCAGACAACGAGCTCGCTACGGTGTCCATCGTTGGTTACACAAACGCCGGGAAATCGTGTTTGCTCGCCGTCCTGTCTTCAGATCCTTCCATAACTGTCAGTTCAAAGCTGTTCAGCACGCTGGCGCCCGTGGTGAGGCGTGTGAAATTACCAAACGGGCGTGTCGCGCTCTTCAAAGATACCGTGGGTTTCATCAGGAAAGTGCCGCACACCATCATAGAGGCTTTCAGATCAACCCTGGAGGAAATCTGCTATTCTGATGTTATAATCTTGCTCGTCGATGCCACAGATCCCGAATACGCAGAAAAAATAAGAGTCGCCGAAGAGGTTCTCACTGAGCTCCATGCTGACGCGATTCCACGGCTTCTGGTCTTCAACAAAATCGATCTGCTCACTGAAGAAAAAATCGAGCTTCTGTCGGACATGTATCCATCCGCGCTGTTTGTGAGCGCTCTGAAAAGAAAAGGGATCGACGTGCTTCTCAACGAGCTCTGTCGAATGCTGGAAAAAAGCGAGGTTGAAGAAGAATTCTTTGTTGATCTGGACCACATGCACGTGCTGGAAAAATTCCGCGAGAAGGTGGCGATCAAAAAGAGCGTTTTCGCCGACAGAGGCTTAATCGTCAGGGTGAAGGCTCGCGAGAGCGTTCTGAAAAAGTTGGCAATATTACTCAACGGAGGGATCAAGACGTGCGAAAGTTGACATCGTGGTTACTGATTCTCTCGTCGGCTCTACTACTGGCCTCGTTCGTCTCACCAGTCGGTGGCCAGCTGACCATTACATCGAGCTTTGGGGAATTCAGAGGAACGGGAAACAGAGGGCCACACTTTCACATGGGCAGCGATTTTTCAACGCAGATGCGTTCGGGTGTCCCGATACTCGCGGCTGCGGATGGCTGGCTGGTGAGGATCGAGATCGATGAGGATGATATCTATGGAAACGTCGTCGTGTTGCAGCATGAGAATGGTTTTAGGACACTCTACGCCCATCTGAGTGGCTTCGCTGAGAAAATCAAAGACGTGGCGAACAGCGTTGTGAGCGAGTTCGGAAAGAGAAGGATCGTGGTGGAATTCCCGGAAAGAAGCATATGGTTCAAAGCTGGAGAGGTCATTGGTTATTCGGGCCAGACGGGTGAGGCAGCGCAACCTCACTGCCATTTTGAGATCAGGAACAGCGATGAAACAATCTGTTATAACCCTTCAGACATGTTGAGCGTACCAAAGCCCACAGATGCCAGATTCACGGTGAGGGGACTCATCATAGACGGTGAAAAGTTCGATTACGTTGAAAACAGAGTTTACAGGTTTCGAGGTCCCTGGCCAAAGATCGCGGTCGACGCCGTCATGGGCGTGGGAAAGAATGTCATAGGGCTCAGATCGTTGAAGTTGTACTTCGACAAGGATCTGACATATCATATCGATTTCGGTGAAATACGTCTGGACGAATTCAACAACGTCTGGGTTGTGTACACAGAGAATTCTGTCGCCGATGGGTACAGGTACAGCGCTTATTACAAGCTTTATCCAGACGGAGTCAGCAGCGTCGTAAAGTTGAACAGATTTCCAGAACTCGGTCAGCTACCTTCGAGGACGAATGTCAGTATAGTGTGCGAAGATGTGTGGGGAAACGAGTATGAGTTGAAATTCGTTCTGGAAAGAAGGTAGAAACGATGTGGTTCTTCCAGCGCAGGAAGGTGAAGAACCTCGCGGTTGATCCTTTTTACAGAGAAGGTAACACTCTCGTGGCGTACTTCAAGTGTGCAAAGTGCGGCGAGTACTTCCGCAGCCATTTGCGCATAGGTTACGATTTCATAAATGATTACGACAATCCATCCACGCCGTACAGACTTGATAAAATCTACGTTGGCTCGAAGTGTCCCAACAAGTTGCACCTGACCGCTGCGTTCAGCTCGAGCTACAAGGTCAGGTCGTTCAGTCTCGAGGGTGGAGAATTCGTAACTAGAGAAGAATACGAACAGCACACAAAGGAGGCGGAGAAATGAAGAGACTGTTCACCAGTGAGAGCGTGACGGAAGGTCACCCAGACAAGCTGGCGGACCAAATATCGGATGCGATCCTGGATGCCATTCTGGAGCAGGATCCCAACGCGAGAGTGGCCGTCGAAACACTCGTGACCACTGGCCTGGCTGTCGTTGCGGGAGAGGTCACGACCGAAGCCTACGTTGATATACAAGATATCGTTCGCCGAACGATTCTCGATGTCGGTTACACCAGAGCGAAGTACGGTTTCGATGGAGAAACCTGCGGTGTGCTGACGTCGATTCACAATCAGTCCCCAGACATAGCCATAGGAGTGAACAGAGCCCTGGAAGCGAGGGAAAAGAACCATCTCGACGACGAGTACGACAAAATCGGGGCAGGAGATCAGGGCATGATGTTCGGATACGCTACCAATGAGACGCCCGAATATATGCCCCTACCGATAATGCTTGCCCACAAACTCGCGATGAGACTCGCTGAGGTTCGCAAGAAAAAGATCGTACCGTTCCTCAGACCGGACGGAAAGACTCAGGTCACGATCGAATACGACGAGAACTGGAAACCAGTGAGGGTCGATACGGTCTTGATCTCTACCCAGCACGAACCGGATGTGACGATTCAGGAGCTCAGGGAAGCTTTGATAGAGCACGTCATAAAGCCCACGATCCCGGAGCAGTACTGGTCCAACGATGTGAAGATCCTTGTGAACCCAACCGGTAGGTTCGTGCTCGGAGGGCCTTCGGCAGATACGGGTCTCACCGGTCGCAAGATCATTGTGGACACCTACGGCGGGTGGGTGCCCCACGGAGGCGGAGCGTTCAGCGGGAAAGACCCAACCAAGGTGGACAGGTCGGCCCATTACATGGCCCGCTATGTTGCAAAGAATGTTGTAGCTGCGGGGCTTGCGGACCGCTTCATGATACAGGTTGCTTATGCCATAGGCAAGGCCAGACCTGTTTCTTTGATGATAGAAACTTTTGGAACTGCCAAGGTCGATGAGGAAAAGTTGAAGAAAGCCATAATCGAGTTGTTCGATTTCCGACCACTGGCAATCATTGAAAGATTGAACCTGAGACGCCCCATTTACAAAAAGACCGCAGCCTACGGACACTTCGGCAGGAACGATCCTGATTTTACCTGGGAGAGGCTCGATGCTGTTAATGAACTCAGGAGATACTTCAACATGTGAGGGAGGGAGGAACCTTGGTAAAAAAGGTCAACAAATCCGCATTGAAGCGCGTCAGACAATCCGAGGAAAGAAAGTTGAGAAACAAATCTTACAAGACAAGAATGAAGAATGCCGTGAAAGCTGTGATGGAAGCGATAAAAGCAGGCGAGGACAAAGATAAAATCATGCAGCTGGTGAAAGAGGCAATTTCTGCCATAGATAAAGCTGCATCCAAGGGCGCCATTCATAAGAATCAGGCTGCTCGAAGAAAGTCCCGCCTCATGAATTTTGTCAACAAGAACCTCCAAACGGTTCAGGGTTGAAAAGTCCGAAAAACTTAAGAGGTTTTTGCTCGTTTGTTCCAGCACCTGTTAGATCGGGTGCTGGTTTTGCTTTGATGGTACAATTTTAATTGGTGAGCTATGAGTGAGAGATCGTGTGCTGTTTCTAATATTTGTAGTTGTGCTGTTCTCTGGCCCAATCGTGGTTGGATCGACCCACTCGGTGTGGGTAGCTACGCTGTGGTACGTCGCGCTTCTGTCCATCAGTCTGACACTGATGAAACTGGAGCATCTCAGTCCTCTCTTCACTTACAGACGCGGTCTCATTCTGAGAAGCGTGCTGTATCTGCTGCTGCTCTACGGTTTGCTCGCCCTGACCAGTCTGCTGTTTCCACAGCAGTACGAAATCGTTCAAACGTTGAGTAGTCTGGACCCCATGATGGTGGTGTTGCTCGTGGTGCTCGCTCCGCTCGCCGAAGAGGTGGCGTTCCGCGGTTACACACAGTCGGTCTTCAAGAGAAAACTCGGCACGGATGGAGCCATAATCGTCACATCACTGCTGTTTTCTCTGTTTCATCCGATCTCCATGTTTCCACAGGTGTTCGTAACATCGCTGTTGCTCGGAACGATAAAGGAAGTTCACGGATCGTTGATACCTTGTGTTGTAGTTCACTGTCTAAATAATGTGGTGGCATTCGTGGCCTCACTGTGAACCAGGAAAGGAGTGATTCAAATGTTTGATAAATTTTCAGAAAGTTCCGCAAGACTGATCGTTGAAGCACAGAAAGAAGCCATAGAGATGGGGCATTCGTACGTCGGAACCGAACACATACTGCTCGCGATACTGAAGCAGGATTCTCCGCTGAGTGAATCGCTCAGCGAAATGGGTGTCACCTACGCACGTGCCAAGAACGAGATCATATCCATGGTCGGAATGGGTATGCGAGGTTACTCCAGCTCTCCGCAGATGACGCCGAGAGCCAAACGCGTCATCGAGCTCGCTTATGAGGAAGCGAAGTATCTCGGTAGCGATAAGATACAGCCAGAGCACATACTCCTGGGGATCATCAGAGAGGGAGAAGGAATCGCCGTTCACGTGCTCAGGAAGATGGGTGTAGACCTCGGGACACTCAGGAGAATCGTGGTCGAAAACTCTCAGCAGCAAAAATCGGATTACGATGTTGACAGAACTTCCGACAATCCTTCGGTCAGGCACCTGGAAGGTTTTGGAATAGACCTCACGGCGCTCGCGATGAAGAACCAGCTCGATCCCGTCATAGGAAGGGAGGAAGAAATAGAGCGCGTGATGCAGGTGCTGGTTCGAAGAAAGAAGAACAACCCTGTGCTCATCGGCGAACCAGGCATCGGTAAAACCGCTATCGTGGAGGGACTCGCACAGAGAATCGTCGCCGGAGAAGTTCCCGAACCGCTCAAACACAAGACGATATTCTCTCTTGACGTCGCAGCCCTCGTGGCTGGCACGAAATACAGGGGCGAATTCGAAAAGAGGATGAAGAAGCTGTTGCAGGTGGTCAGCCGCGATCCGAACATCATTCTGTTCATAGATGAAATCCACACGATCGTCGGAGCAGGTTCGGCTGAAGGTGCGGTCGATGCGGCGAACATACTCAAACCCGCCCTCGCAAGAGGTGAGATCAAGTGCATTGGAGCGACGACCCCGGACGAGTACAGAAAATACATCGAAAAGGATGCCGCTTTGGAAAGGCGCTTCCAGAAGATCTACGTAAGAGAGCCGAGCGCTGAGGAAACCCTCGAAATTCTCAAAGGTTTGAGGCACAAGTACGAGTCGCATCACAGGGTAAGATACACCGATTCCGCGCTCGAAGCGGCCGTGTACCTTTCGAAAAGATACATCACGGATCATTTCCTCCCCGACAAGGCCATCGATGTGATAGATGAAGCTGGCGCAAGGGCACGTTTGAAGAGTTTCGTTCTGCCACCAGAGATTCAGCTTTTGAAAGCGCAACTGGAACAGATCAAGAACGACAAGGAACTCGCCGTGCTGAATCAGGATTACGAAAGGGCTGCCGAGCTGAAGGAACAGGAGAGGGCCATTTCGGCCCAGCTGAACGAGAAGTATCAGCAGTGGAGAAAATCCGTTGAATCATCGATAATAACTGTCGACGTCGATCAGATCGCTGAGGTCGTGTCGAGCTGGACAGGTATACCGCTGATGAAGATAGAAGAGAGCGAGAGCGAGAAACTGTTGAATCTCGAAAAGGCGTTGCACCAGCGCATCGTTGGTCAGGATGAGGCTATAAAGGCTATAGCCAGGGCGATAAGGCGCGCACGCAGTGGCCTGAAGGACCCGAGACGCCCCATAGGTGTGTTCCTGTTCCTTGGCCCGACCGGTGTGGGTAAAACGGAACTGACGAAGGTGCTGGCAGCGTACCTGTTCGGTGACGAAAAAGCCCTGATCAGGTTCGACATGAGTGAGTACATGGAACGCTTCTCGGTCTCCAGATTGATCGGAGCACCTCCGGGCTACGTCGGTTACGAAGAGGGTGGAACGCTCACGGAAAAAGTCAGGCGCAGGCCGTTCTCTGTCATACTGTTCGACGAGATCGAGAAAGCGCATCCGGACGTGTTCAACATCCTTCTCCAGATCATGGATGACGGTCGACTGACGGATTCCCAGGGTCGAGAGGTTGATTTCAAGAACACGATCATAGTGATGACGAGCAACATCGGAGGAACACTGATAAACAAGTCCAAGAGAACGCTGGGCTTCGTCTCACAGGAAGACGCGCAACGCGACTACGAAGAGATGAAAGCGCTCGTTCTCGACGAAGTCAAGAAGACCTTCAGGCCAGAATTTCTCAACAGAATAGACGAGATCGTTGTGTTCCACCCGCTGACGAAGGAGGATGTATCCAAGATCATTGACATACTCCTGTCAGACCTGCGTGAGAGACTGAAATCCAAGAACCTGGACCTCGTTCTGACCAGATCAGCACGGGAGTTCCTGATCGAGAAAGGATTCGACCCTGTTTACGGTGCGAGACCTTTGAAACGAGCGATTCAGCAGTACCTGGAAGATCCGCTCGCTGAAGAGATACTCAGGGGCAAGTTCGATCCCGGTGACGTGATCGTTTGTACGCGCGGCAGGGATGGATTGAGATTCACAAAGAAACGGCAAACCAAAGCAGGAGTCCTGCAGGGATGAAAAAGGGCGGTTACTTCGTCTGTGAAAGCTGCGGTTACGAATCGGTGAAATGGTTTGGAAGATGTCCGAGTTGTGGCGCATGGAACACGGCACGAGAGGTCGTGATCCCACAGAATGAACGAAGGAAAGATGTGCCACAACCTGCTGTACTCAAATCACTGAAGGCGGAACAGAAGCACGAGAGGATCCAGACTGGTTTTTCCGAACTCGACGAAGCGCTGAACGGAGGTTTGATGGCAGGTCAGGTAGTCTTACTCGGTGGGGAGCCAGGCGTCGGCAAAAGTAGCCTGGCTCTCCAAATTTGTGGCCATCTTGCGAAGAGGTTCAAAGTTCTGTACGTCACGGCGGAGGAATCACCTGAGCAGGTCGCTTACAGATCAGAAAGGTTCGGATTTCGATCGGAAGACAACATCGTTGTTTTGAGCGAGAACGATCCTGAGCAGGTTTTGAACGTTCTGGACAGTTCTTACAAATTCCTTGTCGTGGACTCACTCCAAGCCATGTATTCGGAGCGACTGGGTTCCTATCCAGGAAGCGTCGCACAGGTTCGTACGGCCGCTTCTCTGATCACGGAACGCTGTAAAGCTCTCTCGATCCCAGCCCTGCTCATCGCACACATAACGAAGAGTGGAGAGATAGCAGGTCCAAAGATGGTGGAACACCTGGTCGACACGGTGATCTACTTCGAAGGAGAAACGAACACCGATTTCAGAATTCTCAGGATCGTCAAGAACAGGTTCGGTCCTTCGGGTGAGATGTGCATCTTCGAAATGACCGAGTCTGGTCTGAAACAAATTGATGAATCGCTCCTGATAGACGTGGAAGAACCACCTGCTGGAAACTGTCTGAGCTGTGTGATAGAAGGTTCAAAGCCTCTCGTTGTACAGTTGCAGGCGCTCGTTTCGAAAACTAGATCAGTTTCACCCAGGCGCGTAAGCAACGGTTACGATCTGACCAGATTGTTGATGCTGATCGCCATCCTCGAACGGCAGGCACATCTTCCACTGGAGAGTCGAGATGTGTACGTGAACGTCATGGGGGGGCTGAAGGTAACCGACACGGCGGCCGATCTTGCCGTCGCCTGCGCCATAGTTTCTTCTCTAACGGAGGTCTCACTCGGCAGGGCTGCCGCGTTCGGTGAGATCAGTCTGGACGGTAGGATAAGGCCCGTTCACAGAATCAGGAACCGGCTGGATGCTTTGAACAGGGTCGAACTGGATAGGATACTTCTGCCGACCGGTCCTGATGCGAACGAGGAAGGTTGCGTTCCTTTGAGGGACGTTCGATCTTTAATGAACGTTCTGGGAGTGAGGAGAGTTGATAGCAACTGAACTTCTCAACAAAATAGCTCTGCTGTCTCCTGGAACCCGGCTCAGAAAAGCATTGGACGATATAAGGGCAGCGAACCTTGGAGCACTCATACTTTTCGTGGACGATCTGTCGAAGCACAGGAGCATCATTCAGGGTGGATTCGAGGTGAACTGTAGTTTCACACCTGAAAGGCTGTACGAGCTTGCCAAAATGGATGGTGCGATAGTGGTCTCCGAAGATGTATCAAGGATCCTTCTAGCGAATGCGCACCTGGTACCTGATCCAACGATTCCCACGACGGAGACTGGCACCCGCCACAGAACGGCCGAGAGAGTGGCGAAACAGACCAACTGCATGGTCGTCGCGATATCGAAGCGCAGGAACGTTGTGACCGTTTACTACGGACCCCACAAGTACGCGTTGAGTGACACCAGGTTGCTCATGGCGAGGGTTTCTCAGGCTCTGAACGCGATGGAAAGGTATCGGACCAGCCTGGACAGGCTTCTGTCTTCCATTGATTCCGCAGAGCTGCAAGTCGGTGTTTCCATCCACGACGTTGCAAAAACAATCGAAAAAGCGGTAAAAATGCTGAGAATCTATGAGGAAGTGTATCCATACATGGTCGAACTCGGAGAAGAAGCCAGCTTGATCTGGGCGCAACTGGACGAATTACTCACAGAAGTCGAGGAGACCGTGGTTCTGCTCGTGATGGATTACAGTGCGGTGGAGCTGGATCCAGAACAGGCCAAGGAGACTGTTGAAAGACTGAAGCAGGACAAGAACCTCACCGAGATGAAAATCATTAAGGAACTCGGACTTAACGTTCAAACAAGCGCACAGGCTGGCGAAATCCTGGTTCATCCAAAAGGATACAGGTTTTTGAAGGGCGTGGTGAGAATTCCCCTGAACGTGTCACAGAACGTCGTGAAGACGTTCAAAAATCTCAAGAACCTGAGAGAAGCGGACGTGGAAGTACTGAAATCCGTGGATGGGATCGGAGAAAAAAGGGCGTTGGCAATCGCGTCGAGTCTTGGTATGATAAGAGGAAGGGAAGGAACCCGAGGCGAGAAAAAGACAGAATAGGAAAGGGAGGAGTGCGAGATGAAGAGAACCTACCAACCGAATCGAAGGAAGAGGAAAAGAACGCACGGCTTTCTCGTGAGGTCTCGAACTGCCTCCGGAAGAAAAGTGCTCGCCCGCAGAAGGGCGAAAGGTAGATGGAGACTGGCGGTTTGAATCTCTACTCTTTCCCCCGCCAAGAAAGGCTCAGGCTGAAGCGAGATTTCGACAGGGTTTTCCGAGAGGGATTGTCGTTGCAAAGTGACCTTTTCACGGTGATATACCTGAAGAATGACCTGGATTTCAACAGAATAGCGATCATCGTGAGAAAAAAGCTCGGTAAAGCCCACGACAGGAACAGGATAAAACGCTGGATCAGGGAAAGTTACAGGCAGATGAAACCAGAGCTTCCCAGAGGTTACGATATCGTGGTGATCCCGCGGAAAACCCTGTCCGAAATTCTCAACAGAATCGATTACTACGTTATAAGGAACGAACTTGGAAAGCTGTTGAAGAGGATCGGCACATGAGAAAGTTCGTCGTGAGCTGTATAAGGTTCTATCAGAGGTACATTTCTCCGCTGAAACCTCCCACGTGCAGGTTCACTCCGACCTGCTCGACTTATGCTATTGAAGCGATCGAGAAATTCGGAGTGATCAAAGGGTTAATCCTTGCTGGCTGGCGAATACTGAGATGCAACCCCTTGAGTGTAGGTGGAGAAGATCCGGTACCGGACAAATTCACACTGAGGAGGAGATCGACTTGAAGAAGCTTCTCATTGCATCAATTCTGATCTTTGCTCTTTCTCTCACGTTCTCCCAGAACGAGATAAAAGTTACGTACCTGCCGAGTGGGATAAAGGTTCAGACCCGTTTCGCAGAGTACGAGTTCGATCAGAACGGAAACCTTGCAAACGTGTATTCCACGGTGGAGAGAAGAGTTCACATCTTCGAGAGGGACAATGACGGCTTTGACCTCTTGACTGAGGATGGTACTGCCCTCACTGCTGTTGCTGAGGCGCAACTCTTCGGCCAGCAGACCGGTGCGAACGTGTACAGAGGCGATCTGGTCCTCACTTACGATTATGGTGATGTGAAAAAAAGCTACGTGTTTCGAAACGTTCCAGAGTACGTCATCGAGGTGAGGCTGGAGACCAGAAGGCCCCTGATCGTTCACTTACCGCGTGTCTGGTTCGCTGACAACGACAGAACAGTGAAAGATTACTTCGTATCTCTCGCACCGAAGACAAGAACGTTGAGCCTGGTGAAGACAAACTCACAGAAGGTCGTGTCTAACACCGCTCGAATCGAGACTGATACCGCGCTGATCTTCCACATGGGACCGTACAAGAGAGTGTTTCTCAGCAAACTCTTTCCCGAGGACTACGATGAGCTCGTATCTGTCATCAAAACCATTCCGGGTTCTTCTACCTGGTACGACCCAGTCTTTTATCCGCTCGTGTGGTTCTTCTGGTGGCTGTTCAAGCTTACGAAGAACTTTGGCTGGGCAATTATCCTGTTCACTGTCGTCGTAAGATTCGCGCTTTACCCACTTTACCATGCTCAGACCAAGTCGATGATAAAAATGCGCAAGTTACAGCCGAAGATAGAAATGATACGCAAGAAATACAAGGATCCAGCCAAGCAACAGGAAGAACTTTTGAAGGCGTACAGAGAGGAAGGGGTGAACCCCGCGAGCGGCTGTCTCATGCTCATCATACAGCTTCCGATATTCTTCCTGCTCTACACTGTCATACGCTATTTCCAGGAGGAAATAGCGTTCAATGGCCGATTCTTGATCTGGCCCGATCTGTCTAAGGGAGGATTCTCGGCCAACGCGATTTTCATATTGATCACGATCGTGGTGAGCTATTTCAACACACTCATCACGAGCCAGGATACGAGATCTGCCTGGCAGGGGATCATCATGTCTGTTGCGTTCACGTTGCTGTTCGTGGGATTACCGAGTGGTCTGTTCCTTTACTTTACAACCAACACTGTGATCCAGTTCCTTGTGACCTACTACATATACAAGCGTTACAGGATCAAAGGAATCACCACACGTGAGCTTCTTGGTTTGAGGCCCAAGGGGTGAGCAGGGGTGAAAAAAGTTAAAATCAGTGCGCCAAGCGTTGAGGAAGCCTTGCAGAAGGCGATAGAGCATTACGATCTTCGAGAAGGCGAGTACGAATACACCGTGATAGAAAAAGGATCGAAAGGGATATTTGGTTTGTTCGCTAAGAACGCCGAGATAGAGATCTGTTTCAAGGCCGAGTATTTCGTTCGGAAGCTCGAGGAGTTTCTCACGAACATCTTGAGTGTCTGCGGGAATGTGAATGCTAAAGTGTCCTGTTCGAACAGAAGGTTCCTGGTGGAGCTCGAGGGAGAGGACATCGGCAGGCTCATAGGTAAACACGGCAAAACCCTTGCGGCGCTTCAACACGTTGCAATGATCTATTTGAACAGGATGAGCGATACCAAGCTTCTGGTTTCGATAGACGCAGGCGAGTACAAGAAGAAGCGAAAGAGGAGCCTGGAAGCAGTTGTAAAACAGGCGATACAGCGGGTGAAACTCACCAAGGGAAAAGTGATCCTGGATCCCATGTTCGCGTTCGAGCGCAGGATAGTCCACGAAATGGTGAAGCAACACAGGAACTTGAAGAGTTATTCGATCGGTGTTGAGCCGTATCGGAAAGTGGTCATCGAGTACAGTTCCAACGAAAAAGACGGAGATTCACACAAAAATTAAGCTTTCTTCCAGGCATCCAGGGCAGCGTTTGCGGCGGCAGTCAAAGCGTCTCGTTCTAATTCCGCGCTTCCAATGATGCTCTTTTCTTTTTCGTGTGAAAGCTTGGTGACGTGGCAGACGACGAAGTCCTTACCGGCCAGGTTGATGATCCTCACGTCATCGACCGAGAAAACATCGCTGGACAGATCCTCCACGGCTTTCAGAACCGCCGAGGCCGCTATTCTCAATCTCTGCAGGCTCGTCTTCGGTCCTTCAGCGGTACCTTCGTACACTTCGTCGTCGTGCTTGATGAGGACCGTGACTTTCAGGTTCTTTCCAGCCTCTTCTGATTTGAGCGACTCGAGTCTGTAATCGTCGATTTGCTGGTATTCCTGATTCAGCTGAGCAACACTCACGATCTTTCTATCGATCCTCAAACCCGTGGATGCGAGGATCGCTGTTTCCACATCACGAACGATCTGTTTGGGGTTTTTCGCCGAATCTGCAACCACGTGGATCTCCCTTATGCCTTCACTATCTGCAACCACCCTGGCGGCGATGATTCCGGCGATCTGTGTTATTATACTCTCAAGTTTCTTTGGATCCACCGACACCAGTTTCCCCCCACGCCTTTTATTTTAGCATAAGAGTTTTATGTCAATCTGCCCAAAATTTGTTTTAAGCTCCACGGTACATCACTAAGCCCACTTATGCTATAATATCGCCAAACAATCCCGCAAACTCTTCCAAGGAGGTGGTGTTGTGCGTAGGTACGTTTCACTCGTTCTGCTGTCGATTTTCGCCGCACTCATCTTTGCTGCTGAGATCACCGAAGTCAGGATCGGTGCAGGTTGGGAGATGACGGGTCCCATCGCAGGGTTCGGGCAGATGTCCTGGGATGGCGTGAAACTGGCGATGAAGCTCAGGCCGACCGTGAAGATTCAGGGCAAGGAAGTACCTGTCAACGTCATCCTTCTCGACAACAAGGGTGACAAGGCCGAAGCCGCGAACGTTGCGAGAAGGCTCATCGATGTCGAAAAAGTATGCGTGATACTCGGTCCTTGCACCAGTTCGTGTGCGCTCGCAGCGGGCGCCATAGCCGAGCAGAAACAGGTGCCCCTGGTGACCAACACCGCAACGAACCCCTTGGTGACCCAGAACAGGCGTTTCATCTTCAGAGCATGTTTTGTCGACACACTTCAGGGAGAGCTTCTTGCCAAATTCGCATGGGAAAATTTGAAGGCTCGTAACGTCGCTATCATGGTCGATGTTGCTCAGGATTACGTCGTGGGTCTGGCGAATTACTTCAAACGCGCGTTCGCGAAGTATGGTGGCAAGTTTTTCGAAGCTTACTACAACACGGGAGATCAGGACTTCTCAGCCCAGCTCACCTACGTTCTCTCCAGAAATCCAGACCTCATATTCATGCCCGGCTATTACGCTGAAATCGCGCTCATGTGCAAGCAGGCCAGGGAGCTCGGTTTCACGGGTAACTTCCTCGCGGGTGATGGGGCAGACGCACCGGAGCTCGTACAGATCGGAGGAAAATTCGTCGAGGGTTTGTGCTACACCACGTACTTCCACCAGGATGCCGATCTTTCTTCTAAGACAAAGCCGTTCGTGGAGGCGTACATGAAGGAATATGGGAGAAGGCCAGATGCTTTTGGTGCCCTCGCGTTTGACGCATACAACTTGGTGCTCGATGCGATAGAAAGGGCACAGTCTGTGGATCCAGTGGCGATCAGGGACGCGCTGGCAGCCACCCAGAACTTTGAAGGTGTCGCCGGTACGATCAGCTACCCACCTGATTCCGGTGATCCCATCAAACCGGCGGTCATAATCCAGATAAGGAATGGAAAACCGGAACTGCTCACTGTGGTGAGACCGTAAAGGTAAGCCCCCCACATGGGGGGCTTTCAGCTTGAGGGGGTGGCAGGTTGAGACTGACGGACTTTTTCCAGCACCTTGTCAACGCTCTGTCACTCGGTGGAATCTACGCGCTCATCGCCATCGGCTACACGATGGTGTATGGGATTCTCAGGCTCATCAACTTCGCACACGGTGACATATTCACTTACGGAATTTATTTTGCCTTCTATGGTGTTTCACTTTTTCTCCTTCCCTGGTGGATCGCATTCATTCTTTCTATCTTTCTCACAGCATTTCTGGGAGCGCTCGTAGAAAGAATAGCTTACAGGCCTCTGAGAGACGCCCCGAGGATCTCCGCGCTCATAACAGCCATAGGTGTGTCTTTCTTCTTGCAGAACCTGGCGACGGTTGTTTTTGGAGGCCGAGCGAAATCTTTCAATCCCCAAACGGGAATGTATCCGACCTTCTTTCTGAACGTTTTGAACATAGCGGGTGTGAAACTGAGAGTCCTTTCTCTGATCACGCTCGGCACAGTCGCTGTGTCGTTGCTGGTTCTTGTGTGGATCGTCTACAGAACGAAAGTTGGTATGGCGATGAGGGCGATATCGAAAGACATACCGACCACTCGGTTGATGGGTGTGAACGCAGACAGAGTAATAACCTTCACCTTCATGATAGGTTCTGCTTTAGCGGCTGTAGGGGGGGTTCTCTGGGCCATGACTTATCCGCAGGTTTATCCCTTCACCGGTGTGATACCGGGTTTGAAAGCCTTCATTGCTGCCGTGGTGGGGGGCATAGGGAGCATTCAAGGAGCCATGGTCGGTGGCTTCATACTCGGTATCAGTGAGATCATGATCGTGGCTTTCCTTCCTTCCATAGCAGGATACAGGGATGCGATCGCTTACGCCATCCTCCTCTTCGTGCTGCTCGTAAGACCGAGCGGTATATTTGGAGTGGAAGTTTCGGAAAAGGTGTGATAGCACATGGAAGTGAGGCTGTCAGTGAGAACCAAGATTATTCTTACTTTGATTCTGATCTTCATCATCGCCACATTGCTCGTACTGGCGAACCACAGAGCGAGCGAATATGTGGTTCTGATTTTGAATTTGATGGCGATCAACATCGTATTCGCCGTGTCGCTCAACCTCATCAACGGGATCACGGGTATATTCTCCCTCGGTCATGCTGGTTTCATCGCCATTGGTGCCTACACCTCGGTGCTTCTGACTTTGCCCATTCAACAGAAAGAAATGAGCTATCTCATAAAGCCTGTCATTCCACCGTTCGACAGGATCCAGTTGCCGTTTTTACCATCTGTTTTGGTCGCAGGTCTGGCTGCCGCGGCGTTCGGGTATGTCGTTGCCGCACCATCTCTCAGATTGATTGGGGATTATCTTGCGATAGCGACCCTGGGATTGGGTGAAACCATACGAATCATAGCAAACAACGCATGGTCCATCACGAACGGCGCGCTCGGCTTGAAAGGAATCCCACAGTATACCAATCTTTACTGGTCCTGGGCTTGGGCTCTGGTGACGGTGTGTTTCGTCGCAAGTCTTGTGAAGAGCTCGTACGGAAGGGCACTGAAGGCGATCAGGGAGGATGTCATCGCTGCGAAGGCGATGGGCATAAACGTTTTCTCACATCAAGTTATGAGTTTCGTTGTGGGATCGTTTTTTGCAGGCGTTGGAGGTGCGTTGTGGGCGCATTTGATAACGACCATAGATCCAAAATCCTTCACCTTCACCAAAACGTTTGAGATACTCATCATGGTGGTCCTCGGTGGGCTCGGGAGCATAAGTGGTTCGATCATCGGAGCTGCCATTTACACCGTGGGGCTGGAATTCCTCCGAATTCTGGAAAGTCCGTTCAAAGTCTGGTTCATCAACTATCCAGGCATACCGGGTATGAGGATGGTAGTACTCGCGGTCATATTGATAGTGCTCATGCTCTTCTGGCAGAGGGGCATCATGGGTAGAAACGAGCTCAGCTGGGAAATGTTCTTTTCGCTGTTCTCGAGGTTGAGGCGGGGTGGCAGAAAATGAGCGAAGTCGTACTCGAACTCAAGAACGTCACGAAGCGTTTTGGCGGCTTGACGGCCGTCGACAGGTTCATCGGATACGTTAAAAATCGCGAACTGCTGGGTCTCATAGGACCGAACGGGGCAGGGAAAACCACACTGTTCAATCTGATCACCGGGATGTACGAACCGGATGAAGGTGAGATCCTCTTTTTAGGTCACAGGCTGAACGGTTTAAAGCCCCACCAGGTGACGCAACTCGGTATAGCTAGGACCTTTCAGAATATAAGGTTGTTCTCCGATATGAGTGTTCTCGAGAACGTCATGGTGGCGCAGCATTGCAAGCTCCGTAGCACACTTTCGATGTTCAGTTTCGTCTTCAAAATCCCATCTGCACTCAAGTTTGAGAGACAGGTCAAGACACGGTCTGAAAAGCTTTTGGAAAAAGTGGGTTTATTGCACTTCGCCAACGAGAAAGCGAGCGCCCTTCCTTACGGTTTGCAGCGTAAACTGGAAATAGCGAGGGCACTTGCCACGGAACCAAAACTCCTTTTGCTCGACGAACCTGCGGCGGGTATGAACCCGCAGGAAACGTCCGAGTTGATGGTGTTCATAAAGACGGTAAGGGACGAATTCAACCTCAGCATAATCGTGATAGAGCACGACATGAAGGTCATCATGGGGATATGTGAGAGGATCTACGTCATGGATTACGGCAAACTCATCGCGGAAGGAACACCTAAGGAGATACAATCAAACCCACTGGTGATCAGGGCGTACCTGGGCGAGGAGGTGCTCGTATGAACGATGTAGTCCTGTCTGTCGAAAACCTACATGTTCATTACGGAAGCATCCATGCGGTGAAGGGCATCTCCTTGCGCGTGAAGAAGGGTCAGATCGTGACGCTCATCGGTGCCAACGGAGCCGGTAAGAGTACGACACTGAAGGCCATCATGAATCTGGTGAAGAAGAGTTCGGGCAGGGTGATCTTCAACGGGAACGACATATCGAAACTTCCCACGCACGAAATAGTGCTGGCAGGGATAAGCCTGGTTCCGGAAGGAAGACGAATCTTCCCAAACCTGACAGTCTATGAAAATCTCATGATGGCCGCTTATTCGCGAAAGAACAAGAACGAAATCGATAAGGATCTGGATTTCGTCTTCTCTTTGTTCCCGAGGCTGAAAGAACGTCTGAAACAGCCCGGTGGTACGCTGTCCGGAGGGGAACAACAGATGCTCGCGCTCGCGAGAGGCTTGATGAGCCGTCCAAAGCTGCTAATGCTCGACGAACCTTCACTCGGTCTGGCGCCGCTGCTTGTCAAGGAAGTGTTCGAAGTCATAAAAAAGATACGGCAAGAGGGTGTCACGGTTCTGTTGATCGAACAGAACGCACTGGGCGCACTGAGGATCGCAGATTATGGATACGTGCTCGAAACGGGCCGCATAGTTCTCGAAGATGAAGCTGCAAAACTTTTGAACAACGAAGGAGTCAAGAAAGCGTATCTGGGCATCGCATGAGGAGGCGATCTCATGTCTCACAGAAAGAGTATAGCTATGAGGATGTTTCTCCTTCTGCTACCGACCATCGCTGCTCTTCTCATTGTTGGAAACGTGCTCTCCTACTTCAGAATCAAAACGACCGTGAACCAGCTGAGCGGCTCGAGCTTGGAGGACTTAGCCCGTTCTTACGCGCTCATACTGTCTTCGAAAGTGGAATCGTACAGGAACGTGGCAATCTCCCTCGCCAGCACGCCGATGCTGCGTCCCGCACTGAAGCTCGCTTTGCAGATGGCGGGCAAAGTTATCGAGAACGTTCTCAGTACCGAGAAGGAAAAACTGCCGAGCGAAGTGCTCAAATGTTTTGTGGTGTTCCCAGATGGAAGTTTCTTCACCGAGGCAATGGAGGATGAAGAAATACTTGTCTCGCGAGAACTGGTTGAGTGTGTGGTTGACCAGACGAAGATCATGGTGAAGAAGATAGACATTCTGCATTCTGAACCTGTCATGCTGGTGTCCGCACCGATAGTGGAAGGCGGAGAAGTTCTCGCAGCCGCGGGTGTGGCCATCGAACTCTCATGGCTGGACAGAGCGCTCGCGGATTTAGCTTCGAAGAACCTCAACATCGTGTTGACTGACTCGCAAGGTTTAATCCTCTCGCACAGCAGTCAACTCGAATTGAGATTCACGGCATTGTCGAAACTTGGCTTGCAGGCTTCAAAGAAGTTGAGCAAGCAGAGGTCCGTCTCTGAAGATGTGTACCTGTTGAGCGCGGATGTATCGAACACAGACTGGCAGTTGCATCTCGTTGCACCCGCCACGCTGATAGATGCGCCCGCGAACTCGCTCAGATTGTTCGTACTCGTCACAGTTTCGCTGGTCCTCGCAGTCTCTTCGTTGATCATGTGGTTGATTTCCAGTCGTCTCAGTTCCAGGTTGAAACAGTTGCTGCCGGTGTTTGAGTCTCTGAAACGCGGCGATCTGACGAGGCATAGTCCCCACCTTGGGGAGGACGAAATTGGAAAACTGTCAGAGCATCTAAACGATGTGATCAGAAGTTTGAAAGAACTGGTGAATGTTTCAAAGGACTCGGCCGGACTGGTTTCTCAGACGGCGGAGCAGGTTCGCGACTTCAGCGCCCATGAGAAGGATCAGATTCAGCACCTACAAAGAATATTCAACGCCGTGGGGGCGAACATAAAGAACGTGGCGGCCACCTTCGAAGAAGTGAACGCATCGATGGAGGAACTCGGTGCTTCCGTGAAAGACCTGGCTGAGAAGGCAAGTCAGTTGCTGGAGGATGCGACGCGTATGAAACAGAGCATATCAGATGGCAACGAACTGATAGTCGATGTTTCGAGGCAGGTTCAGAGCGCTTTCGAACTGTCCTCGCGGGCGCAGGCTGACATAGACGAGCTGAAAACGATTTCTGAAAGAATAGGAAAGATAACGGAAGTCATAAGCAACATTTCTGAGCAAACGAACTTGCTGGCGTTGAACGCGGCCATCGAAGCTGCCAGAGCTGGTGAAGCGGGAAGGGGTTTTGCTGTCGTGGCCGAGGAGATCAGAAAACTCGCAAGTCAGACGAAAAACTCCGTACAGCAGATCGATGAACTGCTGACGAACACAAACAGAACTGTTCTCGCCGTGGTTCAGTCGGTTTCGTCGCTGCGTCAAGCCGTGTTGCATGTTCACAACAGGCAGAAAGAGCTTTCGGGTCTTCTGGAGCAAGTCTGGCAGAGACTGCAGAGGACCGTTGAGACCTTCCAGTTTGTGGCCGAAACGATCCGCCAGCATGGGGTTTCCGCCGAGGAGGTTTCGCGCGCTTCGAACAGCGCGTTCGAAGCCGTTGCAAGAATAAGTGAGGAGGCATCAAGGACGCAGGAGCTGGTGGACGAACGTCAAAAAGCTGTGCAACAGTTGGAGAGGGTGGTCGAAGAGCTGATAAAATCTATTTTGCAACTGAAGCAGAAACTTGATTCTTTCGTGACGGGGTGATAGGTATGAAGAAGATCAAGATCGTTCTGGACAGCACTTCCGATGTGCCCAGAGATTGGATCGAGAAGTTCGATCTTGCGGTGATCCCTCTACACGTGACGTGGCCGGGCGGTAGTCAGGAAGACGATACCAGGGATCTGAAAGAGATTCAAAGCTTTTACGAACGCATATCCAAAGCGAAGGATCTTCCAAAGAGTTCTCAACCCTCCGTGGGCGAGTTCCTCGAACTCTACAAAAAGTTGAAAGATGAAGGCTACGAAGAGATCATCGTCATGACGATCTCTACAGCGTTATCTGGAACCTACGATTCTGCCCTGCAGGCTGCAAAGCAGTTCGATCTACCTGTGCACGTGATAAATACCAAACTCGCCTCCGCGGCGGTGCCGTTGCCTGCCAGAAGGGCGAGAGAACTCGAAAAAGAGGGTAAAACAACAGAAGAAATCGTGAGGATCATCGAGGACGATGTGAAGAAAGGTCGGTACAAGGCGATCTTCTATGTTTCGAACTTCGATTTCCTCATGAAGGGGGGCAGGGTGACGAAGCTTCAGGGATTCTTCGGCACCCTGCTGAACATACACGTGGGCATCTTCATAAACGAGGAAGGCAAATTGATCCCGTTCGAGAAGGCGCGTGGGCAGAAGAGGGCTCAGGAGATGCTCATCAAAAAAGCCCTGAGCATGGTGCCGGCGGGCAAGAAGGTTCGATTGCTCATGGTGGATGCCAACGAGCGTGAGAGCACCAAGGTGCTGCTGGAAATGCTCAAGCAACATTACGAGGTGCTCGATGCCGAGTTCACAGAAATGGGCAAGGTCATCACCACGCACGTTGGTCCCGGCACAGCAGGCTTCGGTATGGAGGTCGTCGAATGAAACTCGCCGCGTTTCTGTTTGTCGCGGCGCTCGTGTTGATCGTTCTTTTGGTTCAGATGAAACTCGACAGGTTCTGTGTCCTCATTTTGGATGATGGAGGGACGAACTTTCTACAGGGTGTGAAGAATTATTTGAAGGACCACAACCTTCACTATGATGTTGTCACGGTGAGAATAGACGTGGATCAAACCAGGCTCGAATCCGTTCTGCGAAAGTATCAAAACAGTTACGCCGTTGGTCCAAGATTGAGTTCGGAAGCTCAGCGTTTGATTCCTATACTCGAAAAGTTCAGGATCTTCACGATAGCACCACTCGTCACTTCCTACCGTGTCGTGGGAAAAAGTTCGTATTTGATGACACTCTCAGTTACGGACGAAGAACAGGGCAGGCAGATCGCAGAGAGATTGAAAGTTGAAGGATGCCGGAAAGTCCTCCTTGTCGCAGACAAACTGAATCCTGTTCACAGCGAAACGATAGAAGAGAGTCTGAAAAGACATCTTTCTGTGGAGCAGTTCGAGAGTCGCCAGATCGAGTCGATAGACGAGCTTCTTGGCGAAGATTTCGACCGTTACGATGGTCTCGTGCTTGCGCTCGATGGACGGAAGGCTGGGATCGTAGTTCAGCTAGCTCGAAAGAAAGGTTTCTCTGGAACGATAGTGGGTAGTGACTATGCGCTCACTGATGATCTAACCACGGCGGGTGGTCCGGCCGTTGAGGAAATGATCGTGTGCTGCCTCTTCGATTTTGAAACCATGCTGCGTTCAGGAATATCGGACATGCAGATCGCTGGAGCGTACGATGCAGCCATGATCATCACCGATTTGAAGCACAACAGAGTATCGCAGCAGGACGCGGCCAATTATCTCAGAGGACGAACTTTCGAAGGGGTCACAGGACGATTCTCTGTA
Source organism: Thermotoga sp. Ku-13t (assembly GCF_011057685.1). NCBI lineage: Bacteria > Thermotogati > Thermotogota > Thermotogae > Thermotogales > Thermotogaceae > Thermotoga > Thermotoga sp. Ku-13t. The sequence goes on from NZ_LNFY01000001.1 coordinate 89,810, forward strand.
AATTTCGATCTTTCCGCATCGAGAAATCTGACATTTGTGAGGGTGAAAAATGGAAGGTTTGAAATCGAAAGGTGAAGCAATGAGCCTGAAACAGACGATAAGCCGTTTCAAAAGGTACGGCGGATTGCTCGTCCTCATATTGATCACCAGCTTCGTTATTGGTCTTTTCCCCTTAGTGAGGCAGATAAATTCGTACTACTCGAAAAGCTATATGAGGCTTCTGAAAAGTTTCCTCAATGAAGTGACCAAGCATGCAGTTGAATCCGGGCAGTCATCTCTCGGCATAGTTGTTAGACGACTGAGCAAAGAGCTCGTCGATCTCGCGACTGGCGTTGATCTATCCGGCATCCTGAGTTACGAAAAGTTACCATGGATTTGCTCAGAGACACGTGGTATTTTCGTGAACGGTACCAGCACCAAGATCTTGATCGATGGAGGTTCACACATTTTGCTGATCGAAATTCCCGCGTATATGATCGACAAGATGCTGTCGGCTGAAATGGCTTACGTTTTCTTGATGGCATCGGATGGAACGATAGTGGCCTGTAACGATCTGAATTTTCTCGGAATGAAGGCCGACACGAAGAAAAGTTTCGTCAGGATGAACGGTACAACGGGCTTTGTTGAATCGGAACCTCTGGAGGGTCTGAATGGTTTCATTGCCTTTTTCATTCCCCTCAGAACCTATTCTACGGTCCTTCTTCCCTATCTGCTGGTGGCGATAGCGGCTCTGTGCGGTGCCGCCGTCTGGCTGAGCCTCGCCTACAGCTTCGAGAATCGACTCGTCGCGGGTGTGAACATGGTTCTGGACAACATCAACCAGAGTCTGGCGAAACTCGACAAAACGGACGAAGTTTTCTACGTCCCTCTGGAAACCAGGATCGCCGAGCTGAACCAGTTGCAGGCGGGGATCCAGAAGCTCATCGAGGCCCAGAAAGCCTCCTGGCACGAGCTTCACGCCATGATGCAGAGTTTGCAGGACACCGTGAACGAACTCGAAGAGACTCAGAGAACTCTGCAGGAAAGGAACACACAGATCATTGCCACACTCGCCGAGGCCATAGAAATCAAGGATGCAAACACACTCGGTCATTCAGACCGTGTCGTGACGCTGGCACTGGAACTCGCGAAGGAAATTGGGTTGAAAGATCCCGCGGATCTGGAAGCGATAAAATTCGGTGCACTGCTCCACGACATCGGCAAGATAGGGATACCTGAGTACATCCTCAACAAGCCTGGCAGGTTGACCAAACAGGAATACGAGGTCATGAAATTGCACCCGATCTACGGTGAAAAGATCATCAGAAAAATATCTGGCTGGGATCTGGTCGCGGACATAGTGAGACACCACCATGAAAACTACGACGGCACTGGTTATCCGGATGGGCTGAAGGGAAGCCAGATCAGTTTGAGGGCGCAGATAGTCAGCATCGTGGACGTTTTCTGCGCTCTGATCGAAGAGAGGCCTTACAGACCCCCGATGAGCCTGGAGGAAGCTTTGAAATTGATGCAGACGGAGATGGTGGGCACCAAGTTCGATCCGGAGCTTTTCGAGGCGTTCAAGAGGGTACTCGGAAAGTTCGCACGCATTTACATCGCCGGTTCGTGAGTCCCTGCCGTACTCATTTGAACCCACAACCGCTTGCAGTGTTTTGAGATTTTGAAGCATGAGCTTGCTATAATTTTTTCGGGTGGTTGCATGATCGCGATCGTTGGGGTCCTGCCGGACGAGGTGAACCTTCTCGTAGACGCATTGTCACCGAGGTTGCAGGTATCTGAGATCTTGAGAAGGCCCCTGTTCCGTGGTCTGATCGGTGAGAACGAGGTCGTGATCACGAGTGGCTGTATCGGGAAGGTCGAAACGGCCTGCCTCGTTCAGGCTTTAATTGACAGATTCCAGCCTGATTGTGTCCTGCTCGTTGGTGCTGCAGGCGCACTCCGACAGGATATCCTTTTCGGAACCGTGGTTGCCGGCACCGGATACGTGGAGTACGATTTTTCGCCGAGGATAAACGTTGACTCCCTGATCAATCCAGTCCAGGATGTGTTTTCTCCTCTGCTGGAATTGAGCAACGTTGTTTGTGGCATCATCGCTTCTGGTGACAGTTTCATCTCTTCCGAAACCACAGTTAAAAAAATCCAGGAAACAACGGGTGCCATATGTGTAGACATGGATTCGGCAGCCGCGGCAAAGGTTTGTGTCGAGAACGAAAAGCCGTTTCTGTCTTTGAAGGTCGTCGTCGATTTTGCGGGTTCGAAGGCCATCGAGCAGTACATAGAAAACCATCCAAAGTACGCATCGATCCCCGCACACCTGCTTGCCGAGGTGCTCGGCAGAGTGGTTCTGGTCTGAGGTGATGGGTATGTTACAGGTCCCGGAGGAAATAAGAAAGAGGGTCGAACAGCTCCGCGAAGAGATAGAGTATCACAACTACAGATATTACGTCCTCGCGCAGCCTGTGATCACCGACGAAGAGTACGATAAGCTCATGCGAGAATTGATCGAGCTGGAAAGACAATATCCGGAACTCGTCACTCCGGATTCTCCCACCCAGCGGATAGGAGAAAAGGTTCTCGACGAGTTCCGCAGTGTACCTCACACCGAGCCGATGTTGAGCCTCGACAATACCTACAGCGAAGAGGAGATAAGAGAATTCGATGAGAGGGTAAAAAGGTTGCTCGACAGGAAAGAGGTTGTTTACGTCGCCGAGCTCAAGATAGATGGCGTTTCCGTATCGCTCAGATACGAAAATGGAAAGTTCGTACAGGGTCTGAGCAGAGGAGACGGCACGAGGGGCGATGACATAAGTGAGAACTTGAAGAGGGTCAGGAGCATCCCGCTCAGGTTGAGAAAACCTGTGACGGTCGAGGTGCGCGGGGAAATTTACATGCCCACCGAAGTGTTCGAAAAACTGAACGAAGAGAGGCAGAAACGTGGAGAACCCCTTTTTGCGAATCCCAGGAACGCAGCTGCTGGAACTCTCAGACAGCTCGATACCAGGATCACCGCCGAGCGGCACCTCGATAGTTTCATATACTACGTTCTGAAACCTGAGCAGTACGGGCTCAAGACGCAGTGGGATGCGCTGAACTGGCTGAGAGAGCTGGGTTTCAAAGTGAATCCCCATTCGAGGTTGTGCGGCAGCATCGATGAGGTGATAGATTACTGGAAAGAGTGGACGCAGAAAAGACGTGAGCTCGGCTACTGGGTGGACGGTGTCGTGGTCAAGGTGAACGATTTCGAGCTCCAGCACGCCCTTGGAACCACGGCGAAGGCACCGAGATGGGCTATCGCGTTCAAGTTTCCTTCTGAGCACGCACGAACGAAGATCGTTGGTGTGACGGTTCAGGTGGGTAGAACTGGCACATTGACACCCGTCGCGGAACTGGAACCCGTTCAGCTCGCTGGAACGATCGTGAAACGTGCGAGTTTGCACAACTTCGAGTACATAAAGGAAAAAGACATCCGGATAGGTGACTGGGTCTACATAGAAAAAGCCGGTGGCATAATCCCGCAGGTGGTTTCTGTGATCGAGTCGTTGAGGATCGGAAACGAAGTTCCCGTAGAGCCACCAACTCAGTGTCCGGTCTGTGGCGGGAAGGTTGGTAAAATTGAAGTTGGCGAGGTCGCGTTGAAGTGTTTGAATCCCCACTGCCCCGCAAAGCTCAAGAGATCGCTCGAAACGCTGGCTTCGAGGAACGCGCTGGACATAAATGGCCTCGGTGAGAAACTCATCGATAAACTCGTCGATTCAGGGCTCGTGAAGGACATAGCGGACTTGTTCTACCTGACACCTTTCGAACTGTCGCAGCTCGGATCTGGAATCGGTCAGAAAACGATCGCGAACCTCTTGAACGAGATCGACAAAGCCAGGAAAGCTCCGCTCCACAGGTGGATAACGGCGCTTGGAATACCGCTCGTGGGTGAAAAAACAGCTTACGTGCTTGCACAGAATTTCAGGAGCTTGAAGAAACTCGCGCAGGCCAGTGTGGATCAGCTCACCCAGATACCGGGTATCGGCGAGGAGATAGCCCGGAGCATCGTGGAGTATTTCAGAAACGAAAAGACGAAAGAGATTCTCGAAAAGCTCGAAAAAGCCGGAGTCAGACTCGAAGAGGCAGCGTCAGTCGAGGTATCAAACGTCCTCAAGGGATTGACGTTCGCCGTCACGGGGTCTCTGAAGAACTTCACGAGAAACGAAATTGAAGAGTTCATCGTCGCGCACGGTGGAAAAGTCACAGACAGTGTATCCAAGAAGACGGATTACCTCATCGTGGGAGAAAACCCGGGCTCCAAGCTGTTGAAAGCACAGCAGCTCGGAGTGAAAATCCTCTCCGAGGAAGAATTCCTGCAGAAGTTCAATCTCAAAAAACCCAAGCAAGAAAGGTTATTCTGAAACCTTTCAGGTCGATCAGCGCAGACGGCAGGCTCGGTACCCAGGCGATGCTGAAACTGTAACCGAGACGGATCTGAGCCTTGATTGGGGATTCAAACTTCAATCTGACAAACGGCTCGAGCAGTACTCCCATCGAATCGGGGCTGAACGGTGGAACTACGAAGACCCAGTCACCACTGGTTGTGTCCTGGTAGAAACCAAAGATCGTTTTCTGTGCGGAGAGTCCTAAGTCTATCCAGTTGAGCACACCGCTTTCAAGATCCAGGGCAAAATCGAGATTTCCCCTCTCCACGAACCGCGCGTTCCCCTGAGTGGCGCTGCGCATGGAAAGCATCGCACCAGTGTAGAGGGAAAATTCTGGGAAATCAGCTCCAACCCTGGCACTAGCGAACCCCGACTGGGAGAAGAGATCTACACCCGTGTCAATCTTGAATTTGATATTCTCATAAACAGGAAGACTCGCGTTCAGCCCACTGTATCTGTAGCCGAGATAAAGTTCAAGCACATCCAGAGGGAAATGAACCGCGAACCCGTCCCGTGTGTCGACGGAAAAGTGAATGGCGAAGATCACGAGCGAAAGGAGCAGCATCAGCATCGAGAGGAATTTTCTCATTCTCGATCACTCCCACAGCACCAGCATTCTGTAGAAGAGCTGTGCATAGATCCTCGCAAGCGTCAGTAAATCTTCCAGCGCGATCCTCTCATCTGGCTGGTGCTCCGTTCCTTCCCTACCTGGTAGCAACGGCCCGAACGCGACTCCGCAGGGAACGGCGCGTGCGTAAGTTCCCCCCCCCATCGTCAAGAGTGTGGCTGGCTGGCCCGTCATCTCGGTGTACACTTCACTCAAGATCTTGATCAGTTCACTGTCTGGAGAGACGAAGAGTGGAAGTAAATGGTGTTCCCCTTCAACTTTCAGAGGTTTCAAAGCTTCTTTGATCTGTTTTGCCATCATGGCTTCGGAATAGTAAATGGGATACCTTACGTTGATCGTCGCCTCTATTTTTTCATCGTCCATACGCACGGTGCCCAGGTTCACGGTGAGATCTCCGACGACGCAGTCTCTACCCGCAATCCTGAGAGAATAGCCATCCGTCTGGTAACCTATTTTGCTCGCAAGCGTGCGCACAAAGATTTTCACGTCTTCGTTGATGTCAACATCTTTGAGAAAATCTATCAGTGCCGCGATGGCGTTAATGCCTTTTTCAGGTGTTGATCCGTGTGCCGATTTACCGAAAGCGCGAACGATGAGCCTGTCGTTTTCGATGGACCATTCGATGCGCGCACCGTTCTTCGCATGGAAGTTCTTCACTTTCTCCAGCAACTCGTCGCTCACCGCTGAAAGCTCTGCCATCGCGCTCTGGGGCACCACGTTCGCCGCATCGCCACCTTCCAGTTTTGTGATCTTCACTCTTCCCGGAGCAGAGAGATTCCTCCCCATCGTGATCCTGTAAGTTATGATGCCTTTCTCGGCATATATGATCGGAAACGCCGCGTCGGGGGTGACGGCGTAGATGGGCTTTTCCTCTTTTTGGAAGTAATGTTTCACACACTCCCAGCCCGACTCTTCGTCGGTTCCCAGAATGATCCTCGCCCTGTTTCTGATGGGAACGTTCGCTTCCTTGAGCGCCTTGAGCGCGTAGATCACCGCGACCGTGGGCCCTTTGTTGTCCGCTGCACCGCGCCCCCACAGATAGCCATCCTTGATGATCCCGCCGTAAGGATCCACACTCCAGCCTTCCCCTTCCGGTACGACGTCCAGATGTCCGAGGACTGCGAAGAGTTTTCCAGAATCGCCGTACTCTATGTGACCAGCGTAACCATCGACGTTCTTGACACGAAATCCGAGTTTTTCACCGAGTTTAAGCGCATACTCCAGTGCCTGCGCCACACCCTCGCCGAACGGTTTGCCAGGGGCTGGATCGGATTGAACGGATCTGATCTTCACCAGGTTGGCAGCTTCTTTGAACATTTCTTCCTTCAGAGAAAGCACAATTTTGTCGATCGTTTCGTTCATTGAACGCACCTCCAGAAAAGATCATACCAGTTAACCCAGAAGAACATCAAGCATGGTCATGAGGCTAAAGCCAACCAGCAACCAGTACGTCGTGAGTCGTTCTTCACCTTTGAGATGCGTTTCTGGAATGACCTCATCGCTTATCACGAAGACCATGGCTCCAGCCGCGAGCGCGAGCAGATAGGGCAGTAAACTCCTCGCGATGCTTATCAACAGCACTCCAACTAAACCTCCAAAAGCTTCGACCAGTCCCGTGAAAAGCGTGATGGAAAAAATGGACTTCTTTCTGTAGTTCGCACTCATGAGAGAAGCTGCCACGGCGGCGCCTTCGGGAATGTTTTGGAGGCCTATCGCGATCGCGATCGTCAGCGCGTGAGGTGTGAACCCACCAACACCGACGGCCATACCTTCAGGAAGGTTGTGGATGGTTATCGCGATGATAAAAAGCCAGATCGTCTTCAAACGTTTCGCATCGAAGCCTTCGTGTCCTTTGGTGAAGTGCTCGTGTGGCAGGACCTTGTCCATCACGTCGACGAGGACTCCACCCAGAATGAAACCGATCACGAAACGCACGATACCGCCAGACTCTATGGATGGTAGGACGAGACTGAAAGCACTCGCCGCGAGCATTACACCTGCGGCGAAACCTAAAAATGCATCGATCAGCCTCTGAGAAGCGGTCTTATTGAACAGCAAAAAAGGTATTGCGCCGAGTGCGGTACTGACCCCGGCAACGCTGCTGTAAATCAATCCCCGCCAGAAACCCGTCATTCTACCTTAGTAATGGCCTTCTTGACGGCTTCGATGGGTGCGTTGACGCACGTGAAGTTCTTATCATGAAAATCCATCTCGTCCCTGACGTGCTCTTCGTTGAGGTGCTTCACATCGTCTACGTGCTTTCCATCCACCAGCCTGCAAACTGCCTCGGAAGCAGCGATCACTCTCGGACAGCCCACGGCCTTGAAGGCGACGTTTTTCACGATGTAATTCTCGATCTTCAAAAATATGCGGACCCTGTCGCCGTGCTCTGGATACACAACTTCGGCGGTGTGGGTGTACTCTATGTCCTTGCAGTATCTCGGGTACATAAAAAGTTGCTTGAACTTTTCGGAATACATCGAATCCTCCCCTCAGGACATGCTCCGCAGCCTGTTGATTTCTCTCTGCAATACCTCCACGAAATATTCTATCTCCTCTTCGCTGTTATCGTAACCCAGGCTGATCCTGATCGCTCCATCGACGATCCAGTCCTCGAGTTCCATCGCCTCCAGCACGTGAGATCTGCCTTTAGCATGGTGTGACGCACACGCGGAGGCTGTGGAGACAGATATACCACACATGTCCAGGGCGGTCGCGAGTGATTCTCCATGGACGCCTTTGAAGGACACGTTGATGTGTGAAAAGATCGTGTTGGAGCCGTTTATGTGATGATCTGGAATGCTCTCGATCGCGTTGACAATCTTCTCTTTGAGCTTTTTCACCCTCTCAGACCAGGCTTCATAATTCTTCTCTATGAGCTCGAGTGCTACAGCCATGCCGTGCGCACCAGGCACATTTTCTGTGCCACTTCTCAGACCTTTCTCGTGTCCGCCACCGTACATGATGGGCTCGATCCTGACGCCTTTGGACACGTAGAGAAAACCACACCCTTTGGGCGCATAGAACTTGTGTCCGGACGCGGACAGCATGTCAACGAGTCTGGCATCGATCCTGATCTTTCCGATCGCCTGAACCGCATCGCTGTGGAGCACTATTCCATGCTCACGCGCTATCTTTGAGATTTCGTCGATGGGCTGAATGACGCCTGTTTCGTTGTTGACCCACATGATCGATGCGAAGACCGTGTTCTTGCGTATCGCTTTTCGAAAATCGTCCGGCGTCACGTAGCCTTCCCTGGTTGGCTTCAGGTAGGTTACTTCGTAGCCTTCCTTTTCGAGCTGTCTCGCCACTTCGAGCACTGCGGGATGTTCGATCTGCGTAGTTATGATGTGTCCACCGTTCGGAAAATTGGCCCTCAAAAATCCGCGTATCGCGATGTTGTCGGACTCAGTTCCACCCGAGGTGAAGTAGATTTCGTCAGGCTCAACGTTCAGATGCTTCGCTATCTTCATCCTTGCTTCCTCGTAGAATCTTTTGGCTTCGTACCCATGAGAATGTGTGCTGGAGGCGTTTCCATAAAACTGCGTGAAAAGTTTCATCACTTCCTGGGCGACCTCATCGAACACGCGCGTTGTGGCAGCGTGATCGAGATAGACCCTCATGACCGCTCACTTCCTGACGAGCGATTCTTCGTACGCACTGATGGCCTTCCTGAGCGTGTCTATCGCCAGATTGCTGCAGTGATACTTCACAGGTGGCAATCCTCCGAGTCTTTCAACGATGTCTTTCCACGTGATCTTCTTGGCTTCCTCTAAGGTGAGGCCCTTGACAACTTCCGTCATCATGGATGCGGTGGCTATGTTGGCGGCACAGCCGTAAGATTCGAACTTTATGTCCACGATCCTGTTGTCCTCGATCTTCAGATACACGGTCATCATGTCTCCGCAGGCGACACTACCTTCTGTGGCCTCGGCATCTGGATTCTCTATGCGCCCGAGGTTCCTCGGATTTTTAAAATGATCCAGAACGAGTTCTGTGTATTTCAGCATGCCTCATCACCTCCTGGCTTTGAGAGGACTGATGTTCCTCAACCACTGAACGACCTTCTTCAGTTTCTCGATAGTGTAGTCGAGTTCCTCTTTGCTCGTGAATCTGCTGAAGGTGAAGCGGATCGAACCATGAGCGCGCTCATGATCGCCACCTATGGCCAGAATCGCGTAATTGGGTTCGAGCGATTCCGAAGCACAGGCTGAGCCGGTGGCAACTTCCACCCCTTCAAGGCTCAGTCCCAGGCTGATCGCCTCACCCTCGATGAAGGAGAAGCTGAAGTTCACGTTGTACGGGGTTCTCTTCTCTCCCCTCGGCCCGTTCAGGATCACGTGGTCGATCTCGTTTTCAACCCTTTGGATAAAATATTCCTGAAGCTCTCTCAGTTTCCTGTACGATTCTTTCATCTGTTCGAATGCGAGTTCCGCCGCTTTCTTCATGCCCATGATCGCGGGCACGTTCTCTCCGCCGGGCCTGCGCTTGTCGAAAGATTCCGCACCGTACATGATCGGTTCTACCTTCACACCCTTTCGAACGTACAGAAAGCCGACACCCTTGGGACCGTGAAACTTATGGCCACTGACGCTCATCAGGTCCAGCTTCAACTTTTGAACATCGATCGGCATCTTGGCGTACATCTCCGCAGCGTCGGTGTGGAAGTAGATCCTGTGGTCCTGTTTCGAAAGGATCTCTCCGATTTCTTCCAGTGGCATGATGGATCCCACGAAGTGCCCAACCGCTATGACGCTCACCAGTATTGTGGTTGGTCTTATCGCTTTTTCGAACTCGTCAAGCTTCAGGATCCCTTCGCTGTCCACCGGTACTATCGTCACTTCGAAGCCTTCTTTTTTCAAAGCCTCCGCGATGCTCATCACTGAACCGTGTTCGAGCGCAGATATGATGATGTGATTGCCCTTCTTTCTGTTCGCCCGTGCCACACCGAGCAGGGCGAGGTTGTTGGCTTCGGTGGCACCGGAGGTGAAGACGATCTCTTCACCAGATGAGGCATTGATGGTTTTCGCAAAGAATTCTCTCGCCTCGGTGAGTTCGTCGTGAATTTCCTGTGCGGACTCGTATAGTCCGTCAGGCCTCGCGAATTTTTCAAGCATGTACTTGTTGATTTCTTCAACCACTTCTGGCAAAACCCTCGTGGTTCTACAATTGTCCAAAAAAACTCTCATTTTTTCCCTCCTTTTTCATAACCTCTTGACCACCCCGAGGATGATCCGCGCGATCTTCTTACCGGTTTCTTCCGCAACTCTGAGCACCTCTTCAGCTGTGAGAGGCTTCAAATCCTCGGGCACCGCACGATCCGTGATCGCAGAGATACCAAGTACTTTCATGCCTGCATGTTTGGCGACGATGACCTCAGGCACCGTAGACATGCCAACTGCATCGGCACCGAGCCTTCTGAACATGCGCAGTTCGGCCGCCGTTTCGAAATTTGGTCCAGCCACGGCTACGTAGACACCCTCGTAGACTTCTATCTTCTCTTCCTCGGCCACTTCCTTGGCCAGGGCTATGAGTTTTCTATCGTAAGGCTCGCTCATGTCGGGGAACCTCGGTCCCCACTCGTCCACGTTCCTTCCTCTGAGCGGGTTGTCACCCATAAAGTTTATGTGATCGACTATGATCATCGGCCTGCCAACTTCGAAGAGAGGGTTCAGTCCTCCCGCCGCGTTCGTCAAAAAGAGGTACTTCACCCCGAGAAGCTGCATCACACGAATAGGGAACGTCACGTCCTGCATCGAGTGTCCCTCGTAGTAATGGAACCTTCCGTTCATCAGGACGGTGTCTTTTCCTGAAAGTTTTCCAAAGATGAGCTCACCCTTGTGCCCCGGTGCTGTGGCGACAGGAAAGCCAGGGATGTCCGCGTATTTGATAACCTGAGGCGATTCGATGACTTCCGCTATCCTCCCGAGCCCTGAGCCGAGCACGATGCCGATCGTCGGTGAAACAGAGATCCTTTCCTTCAGAAACTCCACGGCTTTCTTTACCCTTTCCACGTAATCCATCCTCTGCACCCCCATCAATCCAGAAGTCCTTTTATGATGAGCTCCGTTGCTTCATCCTCACTCAAGCCTTTGCTCATGAGTGTCTCAAGCTGCTTTGCGTTCACCCTGCCTATGGAAGCTTCGTGCGTGAGCTCTGCTCTGTCACTGAAGACTTTCAGTACTGGCACGGTGCTCACTTCCACGCCAAAGCCCTTGGTGATCTCCTCACACCGTACGTGTCCCTTGGAATAGTCTCCCCTGCCGTAAGCTTCGTTCACTACGCGCGCCCTTGCCCTGTCCAGGGCAACGACCGTTGTGCTCACCATGCCACGGGATTCGACGCCGACGAGATCGATCTTTTCGTGAATGTACACCACATCGTCGCCACTCGCGCGCACGCGTGCCGACACGTCTGCAACGGCTCGGTCCTTGAGTTCCACAGAAAAGTCCAGCCTCATTTTTCCGACGCGTGTTCTCGTGAGCGAAAACCTATTGACGTAAAGCCCGTTCTGTTCGACAATTACCCTCGAAACTGTGATCAAATTCACCATTCCCGCATCCGAATGGTAATGTTCATCCGAATACGACATCTTCGCGTTCTTTCCGACCGTTACGTTCATGAGTGCATCGTGTGTGAACTCCTCAGTCCATGGAAAGACACAGTGAGCCACGAAGTGCGCCTCAGCGTCGTCCTCGACCGTGATGTCGAAGATCACCCTCTGGTATCCTTTACGTTCCAGATAACCTGTGCACACGTGGATCGGAAAGGCCAGCTTTGTTCCTCTCTTTATGATCATTTTTGCGTGCACACCGTTCTCGATGGTTTTTGGCACGAGTTCCACTCCTGGAACGTTGTTCAATCCCACTACTCTGTCACCGCTTATGATTATCGAGGCGATCCTTTTGTCCAGAAACTTCGAAACATCACCGCCCGCTTTCTCGTATGCCTTGACGAGCGCTTCGAACTCGGTCCTTCTATCGATGTCGATCTGCATACCATCACTTCCTCACGGGTATATTGGTATGGTCGCACACGTCGCAGAAATTCTTGTAGTATTTTGCAACCTTCTCAGGCGAGCCACTGTAAATGATCTTTCCGTCGCACAGAACGTGCGCGAAGTTCGCTACAGACATCATCTCTTCACGATGCGTGATCATTATCAGAGAACCACCCTGTTCGACGATCCTTTGAGCTACGGTTTTTATCATGTCCAGTGAGAGCACGTCTATGCCGGAATCTGGTTCGTCTAGGATGGCGTACCTTGGCTTGAGCAAGAGTATCGAAGCCAGTTCGACACGCTTCCTCTCTCCACCGCTCAGCAGTTCATCGACCATCCTGTTCAAATAAAGGCTGGGAGACAGACCCACCAGATGCAAAACCTCTTCGAGGTCCGCTTGTGTGAACTTCAACTTTCCACCCAGGGTGAGGTACTGTCTCACCGTCAGGCCACGGAACCTGACTGGTTCCTGCCACATCAGATGTATTCCCAACTTCGCCCTTTCCGTCACACCGAGATCGATGATGTCTCTATCATCAAGGAGAATCCTTCCCTCCGTTGGTTTGTAACCCTCCAGCCCCATGATCAGGTACGCGAGGGAAGACTTGCCAGCCCCGTTCGGTCCCAGAACGATATAGATTTCTCGATCGTTGAAGGTCAGGTCGATGTTTTTGAGGATGAGCTTCGAATCCCTTGCCAGGCTCACGTTCTGTAGTCTCAGCATTCTTTCACGCCCCATTAAAATTTTAATCTCCAGCCTTTACAATATATTGGACCTTTTAAGTCGGTATTGTTGCCTTACTCCAGATAGATGTGTGGTCCTTCCTGCCTGAAATCGCCTCTGAAAGTTTTCTCGTCCAGAGAAAGATGTGCATCCAGATCGTGGTAGATGAAAGCGCCAGTTCCGGCCGCAAAATGAACGCTCTGGTTTATCCCAAGACTGCTCTCGCCCATACAGCCTATCATCAACTGAACGCCCGCCGATTGTGCCAGATGAACTATCGCGAGCGCATCGCTGATGCCAGATTTCATCAGCTTGATGTTTGTCATGTCCACGGCTTCCTCCTTGATCAATCTCAAAGCATCGTACTTCGTGAACACCGATTCGTCCGCGGCTACCGGATATGGACTGTGGAAGCGAACAAGTTTCAAACCCTCCACGTTGTACCTGTTCACCGGTTGTTCGTACACAACGACGTCCACTTTTTCGGAATAGAGTGTCCGGGCAAACTCGATCGCATCCTTCGGGCAGAATGCCTGATTTGCATCCACGATGAACACAGCTTCAGGTGCGATCTTTTTCGATTCCACAACTCTCTGAACATCCTCTTTGAAGTTCCTGCCGACCTTTATCTTGATCGTTCTGAAGCCTTCTTCGTATATTCTTTTCACCTTTCTGAGCGTACTTTCCAGATCCATTATGCCCACTGTCAAATCGGTCTCGATGTGGTTCTTAGCGCCCCCAAAGAACTGATAAGGCCTGATTCCTATCCTTTTACAGAAGGCGTCGATTATCGCGAATTCGACCGCTGCCCTGATCGCAGGTGTTGCTCTCAGTTGCTGAAGTCGTGAGAAAAGCTTCCCGTAGTTTTCCACATGTTCTCCAACGACCATTTCCTGCACGGTTTTTTCGGCCTGCATCATGATCTCCACCGTTTCACCTGAGATCACAAAGAGTGTTGAAGCCTCCCCAAGTCCAACTGTTCCATCTTCGAGTTCCAGCCGTACCTCGATATTCTCCTGATCCTCGTGCGTGCCAAGCGAAATGGTGAAGGGTTCGAAGTATCTGTAGTAAGTCTTTTCGAACTTCACAGATTTGATTCGCACACCATCGCCTCCATCCTTTCAAAGATTTTCTCGATCTGATTCTCATCGAAGGGATTGAAAACGGGATACAGTGCGTGTTTGAAATTTTCATCCAGACACGAGATACCCAGTATTTTCGTGTTCACAAACTTTTGAATCAATTCGATCTCTGCATCCAGGTCCGGTTTCGTGTCGATGTGCTCGAAGTACTCGAAGCGTTTTCTCCTGGGATCGTGCACGAGTACACTTATCTGGGGCATCGAACCGTAAATCAAGCCGAGCGTTACCTGCCCGTACGCTGGATGCCTCAGCGCGCCCTGACCTTCGATGAAGATGAAACGTTTACCTTCAGATTCGAGTTTCAGAATAAGCCTTTCAAGCACACCGGGTATGAAGTCCGCAGGCAGGGCATCGATAGCGACACCCTCGTCCGCCCCGAGCATGATGCCCGTCTGACCCGTGGCGAGAAACGCGGCTGGCAGACCCTTTTTCAGCGCAAACTCGTAGAGCTGAACTGCGGTAGTCCTCTTGCCAGTCGCACAATCTGTCCCGAGGACCGCTATCCTCACAGTTTTGCTCCTGAAGATGTCTCCTCGAAAGATCGAAAGTTCCCCTCTGTAATGTCGCACATCGATGATTTTCACGTTCTTTTCATTCGCGGCAGATCTGAAGGGTTCAGTTTCGCTCAGCTTCGAGTGCAGGCCTGAAACTACGTCCATACCAAGATGGATTGCGTCAAGTACATGCTTTCTCATGATGGGCGGAAGGTAACCTCCAACGCTCGCGATACCGATCACGAGAACCCTTGCACCGAGCCTCTGCGCGTCTTCCATGTTGTCCACGATGGGAACGTCGTACCGAACAGGTCTGATAAAGTCAGAAGCTTTCTTTCCAGCGTGTTCCGCCACAACGCAGACCGGTACGAGGACTCTGCTGTGCCTGAGAAGCCCATGCGCAGTCTTGGCGAGTGTGGTCTCGAATTGCCCCCATGCGAGCACGGCGGCAGGAGTGCCAGGTTCAAAGAAATCAGTTATCCTCACTGAGTCACCCCTTCGTGAGTTCTACAATAGAATCATATCAGAACCGATAAATGATTTTGGAGGAGGAAGCGTGGAAGGTTTCGTGATCGAAACGTTCGGAAAGTTCGCAAAATTGCGCACCGAGAAAGGTGACATCGTCGTCAAGGTGAAGGGACAACCCCCGGAAGTGGGCAAGTTCGTTCGCATAAGCGATCAGCCGGTACTGGAAAAGTTCTATCTCGCAGAAAAAGTCTTGCAGTTGGAAAGTGACTCACCACCACTTTCTGCACTCGAACCGATTCTGAGGGTGATCAGGAAAGCCAGGTTCGATGAGGACGTAGTTTTTCTTTCCCGGACTGCTCAGGCTGTGGAAGCCAGGGTCGGCAAGCTCGATAGAAATTTCTACCGTTCGCTTGCAAAGTACTACGAAACGGGTGAAGATGAAACTTTTGGACTCTGGCTCTTCACCCTCTCTAATCCTTACATTTTCCAGAGTGTGCCGGAAAAAGAGGCCCCTGTTCACGTTTACATCGACAGATCTCGGCACACTTTCAGGATAGACTTCGTGAAGGGTTCGAAACCAGTGGTGATAGAAGGAAAAGTCTGGCAGAATCAGCTCGTGTTGTCCTTTTCACAGATGTTTCCAACAGACAGAATGGAAGAATTGAGGGAAAGGCTTTCCAGGCATTTTTCACTCGTGAGGTTCATTCTGGGAGCTGGTATCGATGGACTATACGCGTGAACTGGCAGTGGCTCTGGGCTACGATCCGGACAGATTCGATGCCCCTTTCGTCATAGCGAAAGGGAAAGGTGAAATAGCGAGAAAGATCATCGAAGAAGCAAAGAAGCACAACGTACCAATCGTGCGTTCTCCGGAGCTGGTCAGAAAACTCTACGAGCTCGAAGTCCTCCAACAGATACCTGAAGAACTTTTCGTGGCCGTTGCCGAGATTCTGGTCTTCGTTCGAAACCTATGAACCAGCCTTCCTTTTTTCGAGCAGCTGTTTCAGATCCTGCAGTTTTTGCGCAGTTTCACGCAGTATTCGCTCGCTGTGCTCGAGCTTGTTCGCGAGCTTCGAAAGCTGGTTTTTCAGTTTCGTGTTTCTTATGCTTTTTTCGTCGAACCTGTGCGTGTTGATGATGTCCTCTATGGCCCTGGAGATTCTTTCTTCGGATTGGCCCCTTCGCCTCCAGCTCAAACTGATCAGGAAGAGCACGATCGCCAGCCCCATGACCAGATAACTCTGCAGCCGGGAATCTCTGTAAGGTATTCCTATAAAGATTCTGAAGCCGAACCGCTGGCTCGTTCTTTGCTTGAAGAGATACACCTTGCCTTCGTATTTCACGATTGATCCGCTTGACAGATCTGGAAGGACCAGCTCTATGTTTTTCCCGACCATAGACTTGTTTGAAGCGTCCAGCACCGTGTTGGATGGATCGCACACGTAATACTCGAACTCCTCGGGATTAAGGTTCAACATAAAAATGGCCGTTTTCACATCGTTGTCTTTCCTCACCGCCACGACGATTTGTTTCAAATCTTTGTCGAAACCCACATACCCGCCGAGCTTTTTCGCTATCTCGGTGTATCGATCGAGGTTCGGCGAATCTGTTTTTTCCAGTGCCTGTTCTGCGAGATTCTCTATGTGGAGCTCCAGCCACCTCAAACAGGCTTCGACGTACTGTTCCTGCAGCCTTTCTAACTCGATACCCCAATCGTAGAATCGAAAGATCAGCACAGTGAAAGCGACGAACAGGAATGCGAAGAGCAGTGAACGGATCAATCTTCCAGCCATTTCCCCATCACCAGCAGGTCGAAGTATTGACCATCCATGCAGATCGCCTTTTTCTTCCTCCCCTCCACTTCGAAACCAAACTTTTTGTAGAGCCTTATGGCCCTCTCGTTGTGTTCCATGACTTCAAGCTGGATCTTTTTGAAACCCTTCTGTTTGGCGATCCTCAGTGCCTCACTGATCAAAGCGCTACCGATACCCTTCCCCCAGTAGGGTTTCCTCACGCTGATACCCAGCTCCGCCTTGTGAAGGATTTTCCTCCTCGAGCTTCCGGCGAGCGTTATCATTCCAACGATCTCTCCTTGGTACTCCGCAACCAGGAAGATGCGTCGATCGTCCGTGAGGTAAATGCTGATGAAACGACGCGCTTCGAAGACGTCCTCGACCTCGTCCGGGTGAGTGAGCAGGAATGGAGATTCACTCGTCACGGCCTTCTTGAAGGCTACGAGCTGTGGTGCGTCCGAGAGCCTGACCCACCTGATCGTTACACCCTCCACTCAATCCCTCCCGAAGAATCTGTCCAGTTCCTTAAAACTCATCGAGAACATCAACGGCCTTCCGTGCGGGCAGGTGCTGTGTCCTTCGTTGACGATCCTCTTCACCAGCTCGATCATCTCAGCTTCGCTCAATCTGTCTCTGGTTCGGACGGATCTCTTACATGCATGGTCCGCCAGAATCTTCTTGATGGTTTCCTTCAACCCCTGAAGATCGATGAGTTTCAGCTCATCGATGCTGTCTCTGAGGAATTCCTCCACTTCGCTCAGTTCCATCCACTCTGGTATCTGTTTAACGACGAGTTCCTGTCCGTTCGCTTCCAGCTCGAATCCAAGGTCCCTCAGAACCTGAGAAGATGCGAGCGTCGCTGAGTCAGATTCTTTCATTCTGATTCTCATCTCCACCAGCAACGTCTTACCCTTTCTTTCTGAAAGCGAGTTCATGATTTGTTCAAAGATGATTCGTTCGTGGGCAGCATGGAAGTCTAAGATCAAAAGATCCTCCTTTCTTTCGAACAGTACGTACCTTCTCCTCGCAACTCCCACGATCCTGAACGGCTCCTCTTCCAGCAGTTTCTCTTCGGTTTGCTCGGTCCGTTCAACGCGCGGAGCAGATCTGTAGAACTCGACAGGTTCAGCAACGCGCACTTTTTCGTGGACATGCACCTGCTTCACGATGGGTCTGGAGAGGAATCCTTTCAGGCTATCCCTGACGAATCTGAAAACATCCTCTTCGTTGATGAACCTGATCTCGAGCTTCTGCGGATGCACGTTCACATCGATCTCTTTTGGACTTATCGACAGGTTCAGCACCACGAACGGATGTTTTCCTTTCTCCAACACGTCCGAAAAGGCCGCATAGACAGCGTTCGTGAGGAGCTGGTTCGTCACGAACCTGTCGTTCACAAAACAAACGATCATGCCTCTACTCTGAACAGGGCTTAAACTCAGACAACCCTTCAGCTTCATGTTCTTATGCTCAGACTCGAAGGCTCTCAGATTCTGTGCTGGAATGTCGGGAAAGATCGCCTTGATTCTTTCAAGAAGATCGGACGGAGGCAGATCGTAACGAAGCTGCTGTTCTCTGACGAGCACGAAATGCACGTTCAGTTTCGAAAGACAGAATTTTTCGAACATCTCCGTCGCCATCCGGGACTCTATTGCTGCTGATTTCAGGAACTTTCTTCTCGCCGGGATGTTGAAAAAAAGATCCCTCACGATCACGGTCGTGCCCACGTCCGCATGCACGGGTCTACTGTAAACCATATTACCAGCCACGACTTCTATCTCGTGACCGATGGGAGAAGAGACAGTGCGGGATATCACTTTCATCTTAGAAACAGAACTTATAGAGTGCAGGGCTTCCCCGCGAAAACCGAAAGACGAAAGACTTGACAGATCGGAAAAACTGCTGATCTTGCTCGTCGTGTGTGGAAGAAAGCAAACCTTCAAATCTTCCTCATCCATACCTTCCCCGTCGTCTCTCACCTTAACTTCGCTCTTTCCGCCGTTCAACAGTTCGACAACGATTTTCCTCGCCCCAGCATCGAGCGCGTTTTCGATCAGTTCTTTCACAACCGAATGAACACCGGTTACGACTTCACCAGCAGCGATCTTAGAAACGACCGAATCGTCTAACCGTTTTATCTTCATTCCTTCACCTCTAAATTTATATAATAAGCCAAGATGAAAGGAGGATGGTTGGATGAACCAGCGGTTCAGATCGGCGATGAGGTTCATCATTCTCATGGGCTTCGTCAGCCTGTTCTCCGACATAGTGTACGAAGGAGCGCGCGGTGTGGCAGGTCCCTTCTTACTCCAGCTTGGCGCGAGTGCCGCGGTGGTCGCATTCACAGCCGGTTTTGGAGAACTTGCAGGTTACGTACTGAGATTGTTCAGTGGTTATCTCGCCGATAGAACGAAACGACCTTGGTTGTTCACTCTTCTGGGTTACAGCTTCAACCTTTTCTCGATCCCGTTGCTCGCGTTCGTTTGGGACTGGAGGATAGCGATGTTGCTGATGATCCTCGAACGGACTGGGAAAGCCATAAGGAAACCCGCCAGGGACAGCATGGTTTCGTACGCTGCCAAGCAGGTAGGACCGGGCTTTGGTTTTGGAATCGAAGAGGCGCTCGATCAGATAGGTGCCGTAAGTGGGCCTCTGATACTCTCGCTGATTTTGAGCTTCAAGTCAGGTGAATTGCTTGAACGCTACCACTTTGGTTTTTCCATCCTGTGGATACCTGCCAGTATCTCCATGATTTTGCTCATCGTCGGCAGATTTCTTTTCCCGAGGCCCATCGAGTTTGAAAAGGAACTCACAGGCAAGTCCCGGCAATCTTCCAGGCTCGGTTTTGAGGCTGTGCTCTATCTCGTCGCGGCCGGCTTGCTGGCGGCAGGTTTTGTGGATTTTCCATTGATGTCTTACCACATGGCCAAGCACGAACTCTTTGTCAGTGCCGTTGTGCCACTGCTCTATTCCATCGCTATGGGCGTCGATGCCGCATCGGCGATCTTCTTTGGAAGGCTTTACGATAGGCTCGGTATAACAGCACTCATAGCCTCCACGGCGCTTGGATCGCTCGCAGCTCCGCTGGTGTTCCTCGCAAAGGGAAGGTTATGGATAGTCCTCGGCGTGAGCCTCTGGGGGATCAGCATGGGAGCTCAGGAATCGGTGATGAAAGCGGTCATTGCGAAGATCATTCCTCCAGAGAAGAGAGGGTTCGCTTACGGTCTTCTGAATTCTGTTTTTGGTGTTTCCTGGTTCGCCGGCAGTTTCGCCATGGGACTTTTGTATCAAAGCTCTCTCGGCTTGATGGTATCGCTGTCTTTGTTGCTTCAGCTTGGGAGCGTTGCGGTCATGTACGTCCTCAAATCTCGCGCGGCGGTTTGACGATGTACCAGAGAAGTTTGGCAACGTCTCTGGGTACGTTCTTCTTCTGGCGCGGTGATTGAAGGTATCTGTACAGCCATTCGAGTTTGAGATCCTGAAAGATCTTCGGGGCTCTCTTTTTGTAACCCGAGATCACGTCGAACGAACCACCCACGCCCATCGCAAAAATCGCGGGGACTTTTTGAAAGTGCCTGTGTATCCATATTTCCTGTTTCGGAACACCCATGCCGACGAACAGCAAATCAGCTCTGGAGGATGAAATGAGTTCTATCGGGCCGTCTCCGTTGAAATAACCGTGGTGGTAACCGGCGATTATGTTGCCGTAAGTTTTTTCCAGATTATTCGCCGCTTTTTCGATAACTTCCGGTTTGCTTCCCAACAGAAAAACCTTCAGTTTCTCTTTCGCTGCGACCTCGCAGAGACGAAGCATCATGTCTATTCCCGTGACACGTTCGGACATTTTTTTGTGGAACCTTTTTATCGCGAGGATCACGCCGAACCCATCAGGAAGGATGAGGTCAGCGCTGCGAACAACCTTTCTGTACTCCGGATTCTCTATCGTTGTGACGACGATCGTGGCGTTCGCAGTGACAACGAAAGTTTTCTTCTTCCGGAGGATCCTGTCTCTGATCTCCGAGAACATTTCGTCAAAGGTTCCTACGCTCACTGACAGGCCAAAGATTTCTAGCTTTTCCAAAGGGAAACCTCCAAACAAAATTTAAGGCCGGTGTGCCCGGCCTTCTGGTGCCGAGGGCGGGACTTGAACCCGCACGGGTGGAAACCCACATGATCCTGAGTCATGCGCGTCTGCCATTTCCGCCACCTCGGCACGTTACCGTAAATAATATTACCACATACCGTCAGGAAGTTCAAGAGTTTCCAGTCGGCCATGGATACAGAACTGGTACAGAAATGAAATGATCGCGTCATTGATATGGTGTTCTATATTACTATGACACTATGATATGGAGGTGGCAGGATGTCTCTCATCCTTCAATCCAGGCTCGTAAGAGTGGCTCTGATACTGGCAGCACTTGGGGTTCTCGGCTGGTTGATGCCTTTCGCCCCACTCAAATTCATGGTTGCGCTCGCATCGGTCGCGATCCTTGCACTCTCTGTGAAAACGTACACCAGACGTGTAGCAGGACTCATCGTACTTTCGATCGTCATATTCCTTGTGCCCATGACGGTGAACATTTATTCGAGGGTCATTCTCGATGCACTCGAAAACCTGAACATCTGGCCGTACGTGTCGATCGGCGCAGAACGTGAACCGAACATGACATTAATGCTGCAATCTAACGTATCAATCACGATCGATGGGAATGTGGAAGTAACACTGGTTGAGGGAAGATCTGTCGAGCTTCCAGATGAGTTAAAGGTAAGAACCATAGGAGATCGGCTGGAAGTTTCTGGTGGTGAAAGATCTCGAAAGTATGTCCTGAGGATTGGTACAGATGGCCTCGAAACGCTCTTCATCGCAGCTTCCTCAATCTGGCTGAAAGGTGAAGGGTCCATGGATGAACTTCAGATCGAAGCTACAGCGATAGACGTAAGAGCAAATGTACGAAGTAAAAAACTGTTCATCAGCGGAACAGGTATCAATGTGGACTCGATCCTTTCCGGTGAGAGTTTGCGCATCGACGGAACGGGGTTGAACCTGAAAGGGAGTCTCTCGTTCGACCAGATAAAGATCGATGGAACAGGCATATCGATGAAACTGAAATTGAATGATTGTGGTCAGGTATTCATCGATGGCACAGGCATCAACGGTGAAGTGAAGGTAGCTGGTACGAGAGACACCAGACTGGTGCTGAGCGGAACGGGTGGTACTGTGAAAGTGCGGAACATGATAGGAGACAGATTGAGCGTGCAAAGTTCGAACGTTAAGGTAACGAGTGAGTGGTGAGCATGCTGAGGAAGGTCGACAAGCACAGCGGTATTCCGGCTTATCTTCAGATAGTCAATCAGATAAAGGCCGAGATCCTGCTTGGCAATCTGAAGGCTGGTCAGCAGCTTCCAACGGTTCGTGAGCTCGAAACGATCTTCGACGTCAACATAAATACTGTCCTCAAAGCTTTTGACAGGTTGAAAATGGAAGGCTACCTGGTGGCTGAACAGGGAGTTGGATATTTCGTGGCGAAGGAGCTGAACGTCGATGCTGAGATCGTCTCAGCGATCAGGGAACTGGTTTCCAGAATGAAATCCAGACAGTTCGACCTGTACACAACCTTGGTCCTAATCGAGGAGGTGTGGAAAAATGAGAGAATTTGATGTCTATGTGAAGAAACAGCTTCTCGAGAAATTTCCCAGCATGGTGTTCTTCTTCGTTGTCACGATGATACCGAACTACGGTGCGAAAGTCTTCGGTAGTTTCTTTTTGATACTCTTTTCACTGGCGAGCGACGTGAGACAGAAACGACTGGACCTTCTGCTCTATCTTCCACTCACACGCAGACAGATATTCTGGTTTGAATACCTGTTTCTTTCTCTTCTAATCTCTGTTTCGTTCTTCGTCGGACTTCCCTTCGCGGAAAGAAATGTTACAGTCTTCGTGATACTGTTGAAGTCTCTGATCTTCCTGTGGGCTTATCTGAGCATCGTTCTGTCGGCCGTAAGCGCTGGATTTGATCCTTTCGCTGCGGCGTTTCTGTTTTTACTCTTTGATCTTGTCATGGGCTCGATCGGTTCAACGAAATTGTCTGTCAGTTTCAACCCGTACAGGCTCGTCAGTCCCCTGAGGCAGGAAAGCATTCTGGCATCTTTCATCTTCGCTGTCGGCCTGACCTACGTTTCTTACAGACTCTTCACGACGAGGGGTGGAGAAAAATGATCCGCGTGGAACATCTGCGAAAGAACTTTTCTGGCAAGCAGGTTCTGAGCGATGTGTCTTTTTCTGTGGAACCGAATAGTATCCTCGCACTCGTTGGTCCGAACGGGGCAGGAAAGACCACGACGGTCCGTTGCGTGACGGGCGTTTTGAAACCGGATGGGGGTTCAATAACTCTGTTCGATGCGAAGTTCGATCACGTTGATTCGCACATCGTCAAGCAAAGGATCGCGGTGGTTCCAGAAGAGAGAACCGTTTTCAAAAATTTCACCGGCTCAGACTACGCACAGCTGTGGTCGATCCTCTATCCTGGCTGGGATGAATCGACCTTTTCAAACTTCGTTGCCCGTTACGAATTCGATCTCTCCCAGAAGGTCGAATCTTATTCCATAGGCATGAAAACGCTGTTTCTGGTTGGTCTGTGCATCTGCAGTCAGGCGGACTTGCTCATACTCGATGAGCCGACCCAGCATCTCGATCCCACTGCTAGACTGGAGGTCATGTCTCTGTTGAAAGGATACGTGGACGATAGAAGATCAGCCATAGTGTGCTCACACGAAATCTTCGAACTCGAAGAGTACGCAACGCACCTGGCGATCATGAAAGAGGGGAGGATCATCTACGCAGATTCCATCGACGCAGCCAAGGAGAAACACAGATTGATCGAAAGGGGAGAAACCTTTGAAAAAGGTGAGATCATAGGTTTGGTGGGGCAGGCAGTGCTCGTCAGAACAGATGCCGACATCGGTAGGTTTCCAAAGCTCAGTGAGATCGTGGTCGGGTATCTGGCAGGCAAATCCGAACGCAAACTCGCGCTGAAATGAAAGCGGGCCTTGCGGCCCGCCTCGTTCATTCCCTCAGCAGGATCAGATACAGCACGAAGAGCACCGCGAGGATCCAGGTGAACCAGTGTACCTGTTTCGCTTTTCCCGAGAGCAACTTGACGATCGGATATGTCACTATTCCCAGCGCTATACCGTTCGCGATCGAGTACGTCAATGGCATCATGAGCAACGTTATGAAAGCAGGAATCGCCTCGGTGATATCGTCCCAGTCAACTTTTTTCAAACTCTTCATCATCAGCACACCCACGAATATCAACGCAGGAGCAGTTGCCGCAGCAGGCACCGTCATTGCTAGAGGTGAGAAAAACAGCATCAGCAGCATCAAAACAGCGACCGTGACCGCCGTCAAACCCGTCCTGCCACCCTCTGCTATACCTGCGCTGCTCTCAATGTAGGTTGTGACTGTAGAGGTTCCGAAAACGGATCCAACAGATGTTCCAACTGCATCGGCCAAATAGGCCCTCGAAGCTCTGGGGAACTCTCCGTTCTTTGTGAACCCGGTTGACTCTGCGAGCCCTGTCAGAGTTCCCACTGTATCGAAAAAGTCCACAAAGAAGAAGGTGAAGACCACCATCCAGAACGTCGCGCTGCCGAGCGCCTGCAGGTTGAAGTCCATTTTCATGAACGTCGGTGCTACGCTCGGAATCTTTCCCACGATGCCCTGATATTTAGTCACGCTGAACATTGGTAATGCCCCTATCACGGTGCTGGCAAGAATGCCTATCATGATGGCACCGGGTATCTTCATTGCGAACAGCGCAGCGATAATGAAGAAGCCTATTATCGCCACCAGAACGTTCGGATCACTCAAATGACCAAGACTGACGAACGTTGCAGGATCGCTCACCACGATGCCCGCACTCTTCAAACCGATGAACGCGATGAACAGACCTATACCCGCCCCAGTTGCAAGTTTGACCGATGCAGGTATCGCTCTCACGACGAAGCTCCTGGCACCGGTCACGGTCAGGATTATGAAGATGATTCCTTCTACGAACACCGCAGCGAGTGCCACTCTCCAGTCGATGCCCATTTTGAGACAGACTGTGAAGGCAAAATACGCGTTCAGACCCATTCCCGGAGCGAGCGCGAACGGATAGTTGGCGTACAGACCCATGATCATCGTTGCTATGAAGCTTCCCATGATGGTGGCAACCATGAAAGCACCGAAGAACTGAGCGTAAAGACTGCTGTCAGCGCTTGCCCCGGGGATCACGTTGATGAGGATCGAGGGGTTCACGAACACGATGTATGCCATGGTCAGGAAGGTGGTGATACCAGCGATGATCTCACGGCGAACAGTTGTACCATGCTCTTTCAAACGAAAGAGCTTCTCCATGCGCTCTCCCTCCCACAGGTGGAAGTGAAAAACAAAAGACAAGACAATCATAACCGCCGTAGCTTAAAAGTTCTTGACACGGAAGTTGAAAGAGAAAAACGGCTGGCAGGATCAGAAAAAAGAAAAGGCCCCTTTTCCGGGGCCTCAAGTCCGTCAGATCGTATGGAACCGATCTGGGTCGTATCTTTTCCTTTGAAGTGTTCATCGTGGCTCGATATCTCACAAGAGAGAAATTTCATCCGACGCGTTGGTGAAATTTCCTGTGGTGGTTCGCTGTTGAAAGTCTCACACATCGATTTCTCTTCTTTTCTACATCGTATTTTTAAATTCGCAGGCTTATCATTGTCTTTATCCATCTTCAGTATCGATTCGATCGCCCAAACCAACCGGTTCGGTCAACTTAGACCGAGGGCCAGTTACGAGCCTAACTCGCCAGGCAGATACTTTTCTTCAGGAGATCTCCCATACTATATATACGGAACTTGGATATTTCCCTTTGGAAACAGAACTGTGAATTTTCATAAGCTCGAACGAAATCAGGCAGCTGAATGCGGGAATGGGATCTGATCAGTTTAAAGCACACCGTGAAAGCCTCAAATACCTAAGGAAAGATCGTTACTTTCATAATCCCATCTTCCAGGAGAAACTTGACACCACCTGCTCAGTGTGCTAATATGATTAACGGCGTTGCGGGGTGGAGCAGCCAGGCAGCTCGTTGGGCTCATAACCCAAAGGTCGCAGGTTCAAATCCTGCCCCCGCTACCAGCTTTATCCAAGCCGGGCTCTATGCCCGGCTTTTGTTTTTACATACCCAGTCCAGTTTCTTTGGCCATGCTTCTCTTTTTTGCAGGTTTCCACCAAACTGTTCCTGAAGCATTACCTTCATGTTCAGGGCTTAATTGGGAGGTGATTTCTGTGCTATGGAAAACAGTAGAAGGCACAGACGGGAGAAAGTACGGATTTGTAGCGAAAGAAGGAACATATGAGGAGTTGACGCATCTTGGGACGAAGGTCAGAGTTATTACGTTGAAGATGTTGTGGATGAACAAGAAGAAGGACAACTTCTGGAACTTATAGATTACGGCACGATCCAACTTTCTAGCGAAGGAGGCACCATGATTGTACATCTGCACGTACTTAAAGACCACCCTGGAAACTACAACAACCTGAAAAAATACTTTCCAACCCTTGAATGGGATGATACGGATGCCGCCAGCCCAACCTTCTGGCCCGATCTGACTTTCGGCGGATTGTTAGAGTTTCAATATCAATATTAAGTAATACTCAGCCCGGCTCCTGCCGGGCTTTTTATCTTGCGTGAATTTTTTGGAATCACAAAAGAGTGGTTTCAATGCACAGAAAGTCAATCAACTTTCCTCAATCTTCCCCTACTTCAAAAAGAAACGAGATCAAGAAGCCTTTCAAAAGGGAAGACACTCTGTTCAGTATCGATAGCGTGTATCTTTTGAAAGTGCCAAGTTGGTTGTATACTTACATTTTCTGTATTCTCGTCGATGAAGGATATTGTATCTACTTCTTGGTACATCTTTTCGCACTCTTTTTGACGTTTCTTTTGAGCCTCTCCAACGAGCAGCTCGTGGATGTTTTCAAACGTTTCTGTGATGAAATTCGTCACACGACGCAAAATCTCGAACATCTCTGCGCACGGCCGTTCTGTCACTTTGCCGATGATGTTCAGATAAATCCCGACTATCACAGCGTTCGCCACAAACAGGGCAAAGAAAACCTTGTTCCACACAAAGACCGTCGCCAGAATGAACACGCTACGCGCCACCATCAGAACGTTCTGGAAAAATCCGTAATCAAGCAGGAAAAATGCGTCGTTGAGTCGATGATTTATCAGAGTGGCATAGTAGGCAGAACCCTGTTGTTTTAGCTTTTGCCTGGGAAAGAAAAACGACTGGCTGAAAATGCGACTGGACAGATCTACCACAGCTCTGTACTTTGCTTTCAGGTAAATCTGGTCTCCAGCGTACGTAAAAACGAAAGACAGGGCATAGAGAAATCCAAGAAGATAGATCGTGTTCAGTCTCAGTTCTAGTCCGGCCAGCCCATCGATGACGTCTCTCACAAGAAGAGGGATAAAGAAATCGAACGCAACAGAAGATGTTGCAAGAAAATCATCTATCACTATGAACACCAGAAAGCGCCTTCGAATCAAGGAATAAAAACGAAAAATCTTTCGAAAGCTCCTGAAGTTCATCTTTTTCCCTCCCTGACTTTTGAATCTTCGCGAGTTTGATCATCAAAAACCCTGAAGCCCTTTCTTTCTAGCCCTGTTTTGAAGTATTTTGAAAGAAATCACTCCAAGACCCAGATACAGAAACGACAGAGCCAGCAGAACGATGGATTCTTTTTTCGGATCGAGCAGGGTGCTTGTGTTCATGAGAAGGTGTCGGGAAAGATCGAGCCCCCATGTGAATGGAAAAGCATATGCGAAATATTCCAGTCCTTTTGGAAGAACACTCACCGGAAAGAACATACCACTTATCAGTGGGGCAGCATTACCAAGCAAACTCACCAGCTCGTCCCCTTCCCTGAACCTCAGCGTGATGCCAAAGAACAGAAAGACAAAACCGAAAGAAGCGATTATGGAGAGAACGACAACTCCCGCTGCGAGGGCAAGCTTTATCAGGTTGAAGGTCATCAGATTCATCAGTACCGCCAGAACGATTATCGGAACAGACTCCACGGTAACTTTCACAAGGCCAGAAACCGACCACGAGAAGATGTATCCCAGGGCACTGATGGGCATGATGAACAGTTCTTCCAGCTGACCTATTCTCATGTAGTACCTCAAAGCAAAGACAGACCCCCATAGTACCTCAACGTAGTTCCAGTACGCTGCGCCCAGCAGGGGATATCCGATGATGTTCTTCGTGTTCGTCGCACCGTAGAAAAACCGTACAAGACCAGACTCTGTGCCGAGGTAGTAGAGCAGAGCAACCGGCAAAATAGTCAAAAGAGGTGTGAGGAAAGCTCCATACCAGTCTATTCTGTATCTTTTCGCGCTCAGAAAACTGGCTTTTGCGAGATACAGACTTCTCACCATGATTCCCATTCTCCTTTTCTTCGAATCTCGTTTTCTGCTCTTTTAAGCAGCCATATCCCGAGGACCAGATAGGCAAAACTTAAGCCTGTCAGTACCAGAAGTTGTGGAACAAAGCCACTCATGTTTCCGTTTTTTATCATGTTTCTTCCTATGGAGATGAGGTAGGTGAGCGGTATCATGTACGAAACGATCCGAACATAAGAGGGAAAGTTCTCAACGGGATTGACTATTCCTGAAAGGATGCCAAAAAAGAACTGAGTCGCGGAATTTATGCTTCTGATTCTCTTTTTCCATAATGACAACGCCGCGAAAAATATCGAAAAGAACGTTATGTACACACCGCTCACCACAAGCAGAAGAAAAAAGTAAAGGTGGATCTCAAGATTTATACCGCAGAGTGCGAAGAAGAGCAGCGTGAAGAACGTTATATACAGGTTCATGAGAAACGTGTCGATGGCTTTTGAGAACAAAAAAGTCAGAAGACTGACGGGAGCGAGCACAACGGAGATGAGAGCACCCCCTTCTCTCTCCTCTGTGAATCCATCTCCTACCCCGAAGGAGTACTGGTTCAGCCAGTACCAGAGAAGCACTCCTATCAGCACACTCTCTGCAAGCGAGTTCACATCAGCGATTCTGGAAGAAAACACATAAGGCCCTATGATGAAAAATGGAGTTAAGGCCATGTTCACCCACACAAATTTGTACTTAAGTCTTATCTTCATCTCCTTCAAAACCAGATGAAACATCTTCATCATTCGTATCCCGCCCCTTGATGAGATTCTCGAACACCTCGTACACCTCACTCTCTTTACTGCAAGATGTCTTTGTATTTCACCTCCATCTGTATGCGGCCGTCTTTGAGAAGGGCCACGTCGGAATCTTCTGGAAGCGCGTGGAGAATGTGGCTTATCATGATGACGGTCAACCCGTTTTTGCTCAGCTCGCTCAAGTAATCAACCACCTCACGCACCGACGGAGGATCCAAGCCGTTGAGCACCTCATCGATGAACAACACCTCCGGACTGTGGATGAGCGCCTTGCAGATCATCAGTTTCTTCCTCATGCCCGTGGAAAACTCTTCAACGGGTTTGTCTTTGTGTTCGAGCAGGCCGAACCTTCGAGAAGTTCTTCCATTCTTTTTCTTCTGATCTTTTTCGGCACACCGTATATACCCCCGAAGATATCGAGATTCTCCCAGGCAGTGAGCTTCCAGTAAAGGCTTCTCTCGTTTGCGAGCGCCACTCCAATTTTCTCAGACAGTTTCTTCCAGTGTCTCTTTACATCGATACCGAGGACTCTCACCTCACCTTCATTGGGAAGCAAAAGCCCTATCATGATCTTCAACAGAGTGCTCTTCCCTGAACCGTTCTCACCAGCGATTACCTTGAAATCTCCCCTCTCCGCGTAAAAATCAACCTTATCAAGAACCCGAAGCTCCCGAAAGATTTCTTAACACCCAACACTTCCATAACTCTCTCCATGGTAGTTTCCCCCTTTCGTGGAATTCTCTTCTCTTCCCAAAATATTTTTGAAAAGTGGCAGAATGCACAGATAGATTCGTACTCGACACAGGTCTTTAAATTATGATGATCATCGGAAATGATCTTCACAAGTAACTTTTTTCTCAGATACAACCTGTGTAGATTTCACAATTCTACTTTTCCAAAAAGGTTCCATTATCTGTCCCCACTTTATCGGTGAAATAGGAGGGTAAATCAATCTTCATAGATCTACCGCACCTTATATGGTTTTCAAGTTTTGACTGTTTTGAAACTCTCTTTAGAAGGGCTTTTCCGATGCAGAATCTCATGGGTTTTGAAACAATTTGATTTTTTAGGAAGGGTGTAGAGAGTTTGAAAGGAAATCTTCAAGCAGAATTACATATTACTGAGAGGTCCAGAGAAAGTATTTTTTCAAAGCTCGTCCCTTCTTCGTTCTGGTGTGAAGGGAATAAGAGAGTAAGAAGAAAGTCTGCTACAATTTAATTGAGAGGTGAAAAAGATGAGTAGAACATTTATGGCTATAATTGAATACGATCCTGAGACAAAACAGTATGTTGGAATAGTTCCAGATATTCCAGGTGTACATACCGTGGGTAACTCCGTGGAAGAAGTGAGAAAGAATTTAAAAGAAGTACTTGAACTTGTACTGAAAGAGACAGGAGATGAAATAAGTCACCAGGAATTTGTGGCTCTTGAGAAGATAGAGGTGGAGATGTGAGTTATCTTCCAATTGTTGATCCAAAAACCACGGGAAAAGTTTTGTTAGCACTTGGATTTCAACGTGTACGTCAAAAAGGAAGCCACGTGTTTTACAGGCACAGCAATGGAAAGTATACAACCATTCCGTTTCATGCAAAAGATCTGCCGGAATCACTTATAAGAAAAATCATTCGCGAAGCGGGTATATCAGTGGAAGAATTCAAGAAAATACTCGAAAATCTATGAAATCAAAGAGAGGTCTTCCATTAAACAAAACCTACCACACTGGATTGAAAAATTTCATCGGTGTTATAAAAACTCATAATCAGTAAATGATTCAAACATCCCAATCGCAATACTTACTCTCCCCACAAACATTTCTACAAAGTGACAGAACCCAATACATCTGTTCTTCAAACTACACCTTCAATTGGCTCTTTACAATCTCTCTGTAAAGGGAAGACTTTTCCATGAGTTCTTCGTGTGTTCCCTCGGCTTCCACTCTTCCATTGTTCAGTACGATGATTCTCTTTGCTTTTCTTATCGTGGAAAGTCTATGGGAGATTATGATCACGGTGTTGATTTCCTTCAGGATTTTTTCAAAGATCTTCTCCTCTGTCTCGCTGTCCACACCAGAGGTGGCCTTGTCCAGGATGAGAATCTGCGGTTTCCTGATCAAAGCTCTCGCAAGGACGATCTTCTTTTGCTGCTTTCTGGTGCGAAGAGGATGTTAGGGTAAGAAGGAGATTGTTGAGGATAATACATCACATGACTCAGGATTGATCGAGTGGGAAAACAGGTGTCAGATTCTGCGCTTTTTCCTTCAATATCTGCAGTTCTTCCTCGCTGATTTTTGTTCCCTGTTTTTCCACGACGTCACACATCCACCACAGAAACTCTTGGTGACTCGGACTCACGGCTGCAGTGACAGGCAGTGAAAGTGTGAATCGAAGCGCTATGGACGCTTCCTCAAAATCGTCCACCGGGTGGTACCAGCATTTTTTCCAGCGTTTCTCTTCCCCTTCTTCTAAGCCTCTTTTTGCCAGAGCCTTTATAGCCAGAATTCCCATGTTTCTTTCTCTGGCTTTGCTGTAGAGCTTTTTGCCAAAACCTTTCCCCAGCCAGCTCGCCCAATTCAGCGGGAAAAGCACCGTGTCGAAATCGAACTTCTCCAGCATCGCGAGGGCCGCTTCTTCGCTGTGAGCGGAAAAACCGATGTACCTTATCAAACCTTCCTCTCTTGCCTTCAAAAAGGCTTCTATAGCCCCATTGGGTGAAAAAATAGCCTCCACCTCATCTAACGTGGTCACGGCATGAAACTGATAGAGATCGAAGTGATCTGTGCGCAGTCTCTTCAGAGATTCGTTCAGTTCTCTCCAGGCTCCTTCTTTTGTCCTCTCCATCGTTTTGCAGGCGAGAAACACTTGGTCTCTGTACGGCTCCAGTGCCGGGCCGAGCTTTTCTTCTGCGTCCCCATAAGAAGGTGCCACGTCGAAGTAGTTTATACCCCTTTCGATCGCCCTGGCAACTATTTTCTTTGCGCTGTCCACGGACTCGTTCATGACGACGATCCCGCCGAATCCAACCACGGAAAGCTCCTCGCCCGTTCTTCCAAGAACCCTTTTTTCCATAGGGCTCACCTCTTTGCGAGTTTTGTTCTTCGATTATACACCTGGACAACCGGTTGTTCCAGAGGGGCATTTTTTTCAATTACTGCTCATGCTTTATTCCTGATTGTTTTCCTCTGACAATTATCTTGAATCACAGATTTCCATCGCTGTCCAGTTTCAAAATGTAGACATCACTCCCGCCGGCGCCGAACAACCTCCATCAGCCACAATGTGGCCTCCATATGGTGGCTGTTGATCGGTGTACGATTATTAAAGTACCTGGATCCTTTTCAGCCACACCTCGATATCTTTTTTCAGATCTTTCTTTCCGCCACTGTAGACGACGAAAGGTTGAAGTATCTCTGATTTGGGACAGAGCTTTTTCAGATCTTCCAGCATGTTCTGCATGCCCCCACCACCGTGTGAGAAAAAAGGGGCGATCTTCTTGTTGGATAGATCGTGCTGGGATAGGAAAGTGATGATGGGTACTGCGAGTGTACCCCACCAGTTGGGTGAGCCCAGAAACAAAATGTTGTATTTTTCGACATCGATCTTCGTTTTTATGGGCCGTCTGTAACCGGATTTTATCTCTTTTTTCGCTTCTTCAACTGTTTCCCTGTACGAACCTGGGTAAGTCTGTTCGGGCTCAAGCTCAACGATGTCGCAGCCGAGCAATTCCTTGATGGTCTGTGCGATTTTTCGCGTGTTACCGGACCAGCTGTAATAAACGATCAGTTTGTCCAGAAGGTCCACCTCCTCTCAGCACTTCGACTTCATGCTCCCAGCTCGCTGTGAACTTTCTCCATGAGTGACGGGATTTCAAGACCCTGTGGACACTTGCTGAGGCACCCACCACACTTTGTGCAGAAGGATGCCGCTATTTTCTGACTCTGGAACCATCTGTAGATACCTTTTCCACCCTCGAAGTCTTCAAACATGATCGTTTCGTTGTAAACTCTGAAATTGCCAGGAATGTCCACCCCGCTCGGACACGGCATGCAGTAACCGCATTCGGTGCAGTTTATCACCGCGTAGGATTCCAGAGTCCTCTTCACCTCTTCAATCAATTGAAGTTCACCTTCCGACAGATTTCCAACCGTCAGGCGCTGTGCGATCTCGACGTTCTGGCGAACCTGTTCGAGCGTGCTCATCCCACTGAGGATGACCGCGACCTCGGAGAAATTCGCGAGCCATCTGAAGGCCCATTCAACGTCTGACCATCGCTGGGTGTGTCTGTTCAAGATCTTTCTTGCTTTGTCTGGTAGTTTCGCCAGCTTTCCCCCTTTGAGAGGTTCCATGATCACCACCGGTAGACCCTTCGATGCCGCATATTTGAGTCCTCTGAGTCCCGCCTGGTAATCAACATCCATGTAATTCAGCTGAATCTGGCAGAAATCCCAGCCGTCGTAGCCGTCCACGATCTCTTTGAACACAGGATACTTATCGTGGAAAGAAAAACCGGCGAATTTGATTTTCCCCTGTGCCTTGGCTTGCTCGAAAAATTCGTAGAATTTTAAGGATTTTATCTTCTCCCACCTTTGCTTGTTCAATGCATGCATGAGGTACATGTCTATGTGGTCAGTCTGCAATTTGTTCAACTGTTCATCGAGGTATCTGTCGAAATCTTCGGGTTTTTCCACCTGCCAGACTGGAGATTTTGTCGCGAGGAAAACTTTCTGCCTGTATCCATCCTTCAAAGCTTTTCCAACGATTACTTCGCTCTTACCTCGGTGGTAAGGGTACGCGGTGTCAACGTAGTTGACACCATTGTCGATCGCGTAGCGAATCATTCTTATGGCTTCCTGTTCGTCGATCTGTGACTCGTCGTTGTTGAGCACAGGAAGTCTCATCGCACCGAAACCCAGAATCGAGCATCTGACTCCCGTTTTTCCAAAATCTCTGTACTGCATGAACAGCCCTCCCTGTGAGAATTTCACTTTGCGCGTTTGATGACATAGAATTTCCAGTAGTTCTTGAGAAAAATCAAAAAGGGTAACGCTATAAGAATGCCACCAAGGCTGAATAGATCTGCAAAGAGCAGGATCGTTATCAGAATTATAAACCAGTGAATTCTCAACGCACCGCTCTGAATTCTTGGAGCGAGGAACCACATTTCAAGCTGGTTGGCAGCCACGAGGATAACGATGCCGATTAGAAGTCCTACCAGTCCGTGCGTCGTAAAGGAAAGCATGAGCAAGGGTATAGCAGATATTACTACCCCCAGGTAGGGGACAAAATCGGTTATGAAAGCAAGAACCCCGAGGAAGAATGCGCTCGGGATTTTAAAGAAGAAAGCCCCAAACCCAACGAAGAGACCTACAAACATGGCCACAAGTACCTGACCGCCCACGAATCTTTCGAACTCTCTGTAAGTGATGCGCAAAAAGTTCTTACCATCCTGTGGGTCGTCGGGAAAGAGGTAAGAAACTCCTTCTTTGACCAGCTTCTTTAGTGACGACGCTATGAAAGATGTCACAATCACGAGCACTGCTGCTGTGATGAAAGAAGGAACATAGCCGACGATGCGGTTCAGAAGGTTTGCAGCACTCTCCACGAAAGAAGCACTCAGATTGCTCAGCAGGGCCAAGACCCATGAAGGCATTTTGAGAGAGCCGATCTGCGTAACTGCCCTCTCTATTTGGGAGATCACTTTTTGAGCCTCTCTCAGTACCACGGGAAAGAAGTTGACTGCTGAATAGGCGATCAACACGAAAATTGCCACATTTGAGATCGTCCGTGAAAGCCAGCGAGGTTTCTTCACCACGACCGTGATGATCTTCGTAAGATCATCAACGATGATGGACAGATAGAACCCAACGATGAGTGCTGTCACCAGGAAAGGAGAAAGTTTTGCGAGGGCGAGAAAAATCACCAGATACATCAATGCAAAATGTTTGTTCTTCAAGCATCTCAACCTCGCAAAAATTATGCCATATTCGAAGAGAAACGCCCCTCTGCGTGGGGCGTTAGATTCACATGCTCACAGAACAGATTCTGCGGCTATGGTGAGCGGGTAGGTCGTTGGAGCAGATGTGAGCAGTGGATGTGTTCCAATCTGCATCGTGAACAGATCGTTCGCCGTTATGCCTTTCTGAATTCCCAGACTCAGTAAGTTGACGATCTCTCCGACGCTTTTGCCACCGCACACCTGTGCGCCGAGCAGAATCTTGCTGTCCTGGGAAAATATGAGCTTCACGATAAGTTTGCTTGTGTCTGCGAATCTGGCAGGATGTCTGTCGAAGGATTCGGCTTTTCCAACTACGATTTCAAATTCTTCTTCTCTCGCGGTCCTCTCTGTTATACCGACGGAACCGAACGCCTTGTTACCAATGATGGTGGAATACGCGTTCAGTGAACCCTTGTTCGTTTTGATCACCTTGAGACCGTAAAGGTTGGATGCGGCAATTCTGGCATCGAACACAGCCGCAGAAGCGAGCATGAGCCTGGATGGCTTTCCAGTCAAAAAGTCTCTGTGCTGGACACAATCGCCAGCTGCGAAAATGTCCACTTTTGATGTTCTCATGTATTCGTCGGTCTCTACAAAGCCGTACTCTGTGATCTTCAAACCGAGCTTTCGCGCCAGATCGCTGTTGGGTTTATAACCGGTCGCGATTATGACGGCATCCGCGACGATTCTTTCACCGTTATCCAGCGTCACACCCTGGACAGCTTTGGAACCGAAGATTTCAACGACCTTCGTGCTCGTGTACACCTTCACGTTTTCTGCCTCGATCTCCTTGCGTGCCAACTCTCCGAAGTCGGGATCAAATGAAACAGGGAGCAGGCAGTCCATCATTTCGACGATCGTCACGTTCTTTCCGGAACGTTTCAGCTCGTCTGCCACCTCAACACCAATGAATCCTCCACCGATGATGACCACGTTTTTGCTGTCCTTCGTCTTTTCCAGTACCGTTCTCAAATAGTTGGCATCTTTCGAGACCGTGAACACGTTCTCAAGTTCCACGCCAGGTATCTTTGGAACTGCGGGAACCGATCCGGTCGCAAGGATCAGTTTATCGTAGTTGATTTCTGTGCCGTCTCTGGTGAAAATCTTTTTCTGATTCACATCACCATCCACCACTTCGTCGATTAACAGATCTATTCCAGCCTTCTGGAACCTTTCCTCTACACCCATGTAGTTGTTCTCCACACCGTTCAGCGTGTGGAAAACGTACGGAATTCCACACGGAACAAGTTCTTTCTGTGTTTTCTTCACAACGAGTATCTTCTTATCTTTGTGGTGAATCTTTGTGGTGAAGGCCGCAACCAGACCAGCAGGCCCTCCTCCAACGACCACGACGTCGTACCTCATGGGACCACCTCCGGCAAAGTTTTCAAAGTTACATTCCAATTTTACATCGCAATCGAGCAAAATGCCAACTCATGTGGTCCGAATTTTTCTTCCAAAAACAAAAAGGCGGGACCGTTGAGTCCCGCCCTGCACATCAGAGTGCAAATCACTCACCTGAAATGAGCACCCTGAAGGAGAAGGACTTTTCATTTCCAGCGTAATCCTTCAGCAGGATCTGAACCTGTGAATTGTCCAGAACGTTTATCGTTGTTGACACACTGTAACTCGCACCGTTCTGACTCCTGTTCCAGCTCTTTCCTGGAGACACATTGTTTCCGTCAACGTACACCGCCGACTTGTCCCAGTCGATGTTTTCTTCCAGCACTGTGAATTTCAGAGTCTTGTTACCGGCGCTCTGCAGGGTCACACTCGTTCCATCTTCAGTGACAGAAACATTGTCTATCTCAACGTTCGATATCTGTGGTTGTATCCTGTCAAGGACGATCTGGATCGTTTCTTCACTGCTGTGACCGACACGATCGTTCGCGGTCAGCTTTATCGTGTTCGAACCGTCGTTCAAACCGACGCTGATGGTTCCGCTGTCTGAACCATCGGTGATCCTCGGCACTCCGTTCACGTACACTGCCACCCCTGCGAAATTGGCATCGACCACGTTCCACGTCACTGTGGCCGACGTTTCTTTAGTGTGGTAAGTATCGCCCACACGCTGTGCATCAATACATTCGAATTTCCCGATCCTCGGAGCGCGTGTATCAACATCGATCCGCCGGATCAACTCTCCTCTGTTTCCAGCTTTATCGTAAGCTTCGAATTTGAACGTATAAGCTTCTTCAACATCGGCTGGCGGCCTGTAAGACCAGCTCACGTTCGTTGCCGCCTGGTTTATGCTGAACTTCGTCTGTGATACATCGTTCACGTAGATCGAAAGTGTGGCGACGTTCGTTAAGTTGTCGGATACGTTCAGATCGAACCTGACGCCAGTCTCAGAAGCTATTTCTGTAGGCTCCACGCGGATCATACTGATCACGGGAGCGGTTGCGTCGTGGTACAGCGTACCGGAATAATTCGCCGAGTTTCCAGCAGTGTCTCTCACATACAGTGAGAAGCTTGCGGAGCTATCAGGTGGCAGACCGTGATCGAACATGAACGTTCCGGGCCATGGTTGGATCAGTCTGCCGTCAACTTTGAGGATCGCTTCGACCACTCCAAATTCTTCACTGATTGCCAGTTCCACCGTCGGTTGGTTCGTGTATACCTTTCCGTTGTCGCTCAGCAGGATGGGTGCTGAGTTGTCGAAGATGACGTCGGCGAAGCTTCGAACGTCGGTCAGCTGCGACTGGTTGTTCGCCCAGTCGTACACCTTCAGTGCTATCCTGTGTACTCCATCGATGTGGTTCGCGGTGTTCAGCGCGAAGATGTATTTCGCGCCGCCGTCCTGAACAGGCGACGTCAGGGTGAGTCTTCTCACGTCATCGATGTACAGCTCGATTTTCTGCACATCGTGAGGCACATCCGTGTTCTCAACGATCGCCTCGACTGGCAGGATAGATCTGTAAATTCTTTTTCCATCGAACGTTGGTGCGTCTGGTAATCTTATGCTCACGGCCGGCTGGGTCTTGTTGTCTATCACCACGGACAGCTCACCCGTACCGATCGCCCCGCTTGTGGTGGTGGCTTTCGCTACGAACTTCGCAACGCCGTCGACGTACGTAGTCAGAGGTACGTTCTCGAACGTCCAGCTGTTCGTTGCCAGATCGGATTTTTCTCCGACTTTCACTGAATTTCCGGATGCGTCAATCAGCCATAGCTCAACACGGTGGATCGGTTCGGTGTTGTCGAGGAAACTCACCTTGACATCCGTCACACTCCTGAGGATCTTTCTTCCTTCCGGGCCCGTCCCGTAGTACTTACCTTCAGGTATGTCTATGCTCACGATGGGTGGTGTCAAGTCCTCGACCCTGACGTTCTGCTGTGCGATCACCGTCCAGTTGTTGAACACATCGAACACCTTGAGCATCACGTAGTACTCTCCAACGCGTGCAGGTGTGAACATCGGCACGTCCTGGTTGCTTATGAAGATCTCTCTCACAAGATTTCCGGAGGTGTATTCGAACAGTTTCTTGATGATCTCGCTGTAATTTGCCCCGTTGGTCTCCCTGTCAACGACGATGACACTGACTTCTTTCAATCCGGTATCGTCGCTCACTTTGAACTGCGTGTTGTTGTTCAGACTGCCACGGATCTGCACCAGCACGGGCACATTCATGTCGTACACTTCAGAAGATGGATAGATCTGGAAACTTCTCAGACCCTCGCTGTTAGGTTTTTTTGTCTCGCGCGCGTAGATCATGAAGTTCAGCGTTGTTTCGTTGTTGTCCAGATCCCTCACGACGATTCTGAACTGATTTTCAAACGGGTTCAGATCTTTAATGATGACGTTCAGCGTTGATGAGCTACTCGTTGCGATGTCTGTGTAGACGCCAGAAACTCTTTTCTGCAGCCTCATGCTGGCGACCTGTCTGTTGTCCTGTGCAGATACAGATACTGTTACTGTCGCCGAAGGTGTGCTGGGCATGACGAGGTTATAAATGCCACCGTCGATTATGTCTTCTCCGTCGAGTTTTGCTGTGGTTATCCTAGGTGGCTCGCTGTCGATGACCACGACGAAGCTCGTACCCCTGCCCTCTTCACCTTTATCCGTTTTGGCTACAAAATCGATCGTGTAGTTTCCAGGTTCACTGAAGATATCTCTTGGAACATTCATTTCGTAGATGTTGTACGTCGAGGTGGTGGCCGATGGTGTGGGTACTCTGTATTCTACTCTTCTGTTTGCATGGCTGACCACGAACGCCGCATCCTTAGTCAGATAAACGCTCGTCCGCGCCCTCACTTGAAGCTCATAACCGCACTGGTGCAGTTGGCCCGGCAGCGGTTGTTCAAAAACAACACCGAGATCCAGTATATTCACGGTGATGCTCGCGGACCCGGACAGGTTCACGTTGTTTTTGTAGTAGAAGTCGATTCTGTACTCTCCGTGTTGCTTCACCCTCCAGTTCGCGCTGAAGCTGTACACCGGCCCGCTTCCGGATGGTGTCACCGTTATCGTTTCATCCACAGGTCCTTTCACGTCGAAGTAAGCCTGCGCTGGCTCGTTCGTGTCGATCACCTGTGCGTTGAGAGAGAGGCTCATGTTAGGAGCGAATGGGGTCCTGAGTCCGTCTTCCGGTTGTAGAATTTGCACGATCGGCCTTTCCGTCGTGACAACAAGACTGCCAGTGGCCTCGGCGGTGAACCCTTCCACGTCGACGACGACCACTCTGATTTCGTGTTCGCCAAGCACCGTTGCGAGCCAATCCCACTCGAAGACGTTGACTGTGGGAGAGATAGAGTCTCTCTTGACACCATCCACAAAGAAATCACATCTGCTCAATCCGAGATCGTCCTCGGCCACAACTTTGAAGTGCACGCGTTCACCTTGAGCGAGGGTCGAAGGTGCGTAGAAGAACTCCTTTATCCTCGGGGCTTTGACGATGTACGCCTCATCGACCAGGAACTGGCCCTTCTGTGTGGAGTTGTTGCCTTTCGTGTCGTAAGCGGTTACAAAAACTTCGTAAGTTCCTTTTACCGTGAAAGTTTCGGTCAGTGTGAAAACGCCACCACCTATCGGCGAGGTTTTCAAAGGCCCCTTCGATTCAGGACCGGAAAACGTCATCTCGACGCGGTCGACCTGCACGTTGTCGGTCACGAACACGTAGAACGTGTAGGCCTGGTTGACCGGCACGCCGTAAGGTGGCGTGAAGTAGATTGTCGGTGGTTCTCTGTCCTCAACACCAACGTTGATCGTGTAGTAAGCTTCGCTCGATTCGTTCGCGTCATCGATCGCGACGGCCTTTATCCTGTGTATGCCCTTCACCGCAGTCCATTCGTGTTCATACGGGGGCTGGTTGAACGTCCTCACGGGAACGTTGTCTATGTAAAGGACCACCTGCTTCACTGTCGAGTCGTCGCTGGCCTGGACGGTTATTTTGACTTTCTCGTTCTCGACAGGCGCGGGTTTGTCCACCTGAATAGACACGGAAGGTGGAAGGTTCAAACCGATCTCTACGGTTCCCGTTTTGCTCGTGTGGTTGTTTCTGGAATCGTAAGCGGTCACAGTGAAAATATACGGGTTCGTCGTTCCAGTGTTTCGAACCAGGTTCCAAGTCACGCTCGTTGACGGCTCGCTCGGAACAAACTGGAGTTCCCTTCCGTCGTTGAAAACGATGCGCGCCACACCGCTGGGATCACTCGCAACGATGGTTATGCTCACAGCACTGCCCGGTCTGACCTTCTTCGGAAGATCCGGGAAGCTTATCTCCGGTCCGGTCGTATCTCCCGCGATCGAAACGCTCAGAGTCAACTTGGCCGTGTTCGTGTTTCCCTCGTTGTCGACAGCGTAAGCTTCAAGTGTGTACGTGCCAGCCTGCACCTGGAAAGTATGCCTGTTGTTCACAAGCTGCACTTCTTTGTTGTTCACCCTGAGACCACTAACTCTGATGCCACTCTCTTTATCCTCGGCGTTCACGAAAACCGTCACCGTTTCGCCTGGCAGGGGGCTGGTTGGCGAAGTGACGATCGTGACACTCGGTGCGGTCAGGTCGATGGTCCTGAACTGACCTATCACCCTGCTGGAGACGTTGCCGGCACGGTCGAAAACCACCATGCGGAGCGTGAACGATCCGTACGGAGCCGGGAAAGAGATCTGGCCAAGCTGAGAGGTCCTGTAGATGAGCCTGTCGTTGGCGTAAATTTCCACTCTATCGATACCGCTCTCATCCGAGGCGGAAACGTTCAAAACGAAACTTTCGTTGGCCACGCTCGCCAGTTTTTGAACCGAGACGTCGAGTCTGGGTGGATTCTTGTCGAGCATGGCACACGAGACGAGTGCCAGCAGTATAAGAACGAGAAGCAATCTGACGATCTTCATCATCTCACCTCAAGCAGGAACGACAAATTCTGAAGTGTGTTTTCGTAGATGTCGCTCACTCCCGTTGGGATCAGATAGAACCTGCCGTTCGTCAGGGAAATGGCTCCAACGTACTCGGCCCTCTTCAGATCGTCCGAAACGCTTTCCTGAACGAGTATAGCCTGACCGACCGGGTTGATCGCTGGGAACAGACTCGAAGAGATGAGAACCGTGATCGTGTTACTCCGTTTGACAGACGTGTCATCACTGATCGACATCCTCACACCGTAATAACCCGGGGAGATGACGGTGTACTCATCGCTCTTGAGACGCACGTTTCCTATCACGAAACTGTCGATCTTCGGTGGACGATCGTCCTGAACGTCGATCTGCATCGCATCGAGCCCAACCCGGCCATCCTCTGTCTCGATCATAACGCTCAGGATGTGCCTGCCAGGAGAAGCAATCCAGTAGTATTTGTCGGACTTTCCGTCCGATATTACGTTCCCGTCGATGGTAAAAACAATCCTTTTGACGTTGTACTCGTTCGTGGAAGCTCGAAGTTCAACAAGTTCGCCCGGGCTCGGATTTGTGGAGCTGATGTTCAGCTCGACGCTTGCCGGCCCGGTTCCCACCGCGAAAACAGTTCCAGCAATGCTCAACTTGTTTCTCCCATCCCTCACACTCACCACAACAGAATGCAGATTCGGCGCGTTGAATTCACCTAGACTGACTGGTATCTCCACAGAACGTGTTTTTGAGAATTCTTTTTTGAACTTCTCAACGCCGTCCAGCTCCACAACGACTGAGCGCAGCTCGGTGTCGTCTCTTGCCTTCACGTTGAGCACAACGTTCTCGCCGATCGAAAAAATGTTCTTGGCGAACGACAGTTCCAGCGCAGGCTCGCTGTCGTCGACCTGATGGATCGTGATCACCGTTGAGTTTGAAGCTTTCGCGAACTCGCTGCTCGAGACGACCACATTCAGTGGATATTCACCTTGAGGAAGCCTCGGTAGTTCTATCACTATGGGTTGCACTGTAGTTTGAACCGACTTGGTTTCATTGCCCACAGTGACAGTCGTTTTAACGATCCTGCTCTCTTTCTCCTCAACTTCGATGGAGAGATAAGCGGTCGAATATTCTTCTGGAAAATCTGGAACAACGCGCAAAGATTTTATGATCGGAGGTGTGTTGTCCAGAACGTTCACCACGTGCTGACTTCTTCCTTCCTGCCCAAAGATGTTCCTCACATATCCTTCTACAACGTAGCTTCTGGCTTCGATCGGAAACCAGGTGTATTGTAGGGGAACCGTGTCACCGCTGTACACCGTCACACCATCTATCAAAATGCTTGCCAGCGTCACGCCCATGTTCAAAGAGCTGGTTAAAGCGATGGTCACGGTGCTGTTCGGCGTCGGCGTGGGAGGATCGACAGCCAGTGTCACGGCAAGATCGTTGCTCGGCCTCTGGCAGCTGTTTACAAGCAAAAAGATCGCTATGAACACTGGCAGAAGTATACATAGCTTTTTCAAACTATCATCCTCCATCATATATTTTATCGCTCGACGCGTCGTTCCCTTTAGAAAATTACAGCAGGCACGTGCTCAGGAAGAAGCTTACCTGGGACATGCGTGCAGGTTTCGAAAATGTCGGATCGAGTCTAATCGTCCACGGACCATAATCTATTTAACTGAGTCGATCTCTGGGGATACGGCATGAAAGAAAGATTGAGTTTGACGGTCTGGTCCCTGCTGGTCTTCTGCCTGCTTTCACCTTCGTATTCTCTGGTAGGACAATCGAGCTGGCAGAGAACGTCCGGTGGTCCCAATATCGATTACGCACGGGACGTCGTTGTGGATGAGAACGGTAGTTTCTTGATCGACGGTGGTACATCCTCGTACAGTGCGGGTGGCAGTGACATCTGTACCGTGAAGATCAATAAGAAAGGCAACAAGATCTGGGAGAAAACTTTTGATGGGACCAAGGATGAGTTCGTGTACGCAGTTGTGGCTGTGGAAAATGGGTTCATCGTGGCTGGGGGCACGAAGTCGATACTTGGAAAGAATCGTCAGGCTCATCTGATCAGACTGGATTCACAGAGCAACGTGCTCTGGCAGGCATCTACATCCTGAAGATCGACATGAATGGAAACGTTTCTCAACGAGGTGAAACAACTGGATCGAACTGGGCTCGCACGAAAGCGTTTCTGCTTCGATCCGCTGGACTATAATCACACTGGGTGATCGGTATGAGGATGATCTTCCTCGG
Organism: Thermotoga sp. Ku-13t; assembly: GCF_011057685.1. Lineage (NCBI taxonomy): Bacteria > Thermotogati > Thermotogota > Thermotogae > Thermotogales > Thermotogaceae > Thermotoga > Thermotoga sp. Ku-13t. The sequence goes on from NZ_LNFY01000001.1 coordinate 133,287, forward strand.
AACTTCGGCCGCGGTGGCCAGCGCAGAGAGAGACAACACCGCGATCCTGTGCGACGATGTTCTCATCGATTGTCCTGGAAACGTTTTTGGCAAGATGATCAGGGCTGGTTACGATCCGTTGAAGCTTCAAGCTGTCATTATCACACACCGGCACGTGGATCACTCTTACGGGTTGCCTTCCCTTCTGGAAATGCTCAGACTTTCTGGAAAGAAAGAGACGCTCAAGCTGTACGTCAACGAAGATTTCTATTTCGAAGCGAAGCAGATTTTGAGCGCGTACGAGCTCTTCAGAGAAGATTTTCCTTCGGAAATCGTGCCCGTCAGTGGTTCAGATTCGTTTTTCATAGATGGTCTCAAGATAGAGACTTTTCCTGTGAGGCATTCTGTTCCGAACTTCGGTCTGAAGGTTTCAGATTCGAAGGCTGTAGTTGTGTACAGCAGCGACACGGAGCCTTGCGAAGAAGTCATAGAGCAAGCGAGAAGTGCGGATGTGCTCATCCACGAAGCCACCTGCGCCGAATTCGTTACGGGAAGGAAAGAAGGACACACCTGCATTGAGGACGCTGCAAAGATCGCCAGGGAAGCCAGGGTGAAGGTTCTCTGCCTGGTCCATTTCGGATCGGAGCTGGAAAACCTTGTCGATGAATTGAAGCAAAAGGTTCAGGGAATTTTCAACGGGAGAGTCGTAATCCCCCAGGATTTAGACCGGCTCGTGGTTTGAACCATGGTGAAGTTCTCAAGACTGTTGCTGCTCGGTTTTGGATTTTTCGGTATCAACACGATCTGGCCCCTGTACAACGCGTACGTTCCGATCTTCTTGAAATCTTTCGGCCTCTCTTCCTTCGTGGTGGGCGTGTACATGACGATCGATAACATCTTTGCCCTTGTCCTTTCGCCCTACGTGGGTGCGCTGAGCGACCAGACGGTGACGAAACTGGGCAAAAGGAAACCCTACATACTGATCGGAGCGCCGCTGGCATCGGTGTTTTTCCTGCTCGTGCCGATCTTCTGGTTGAAACACGATTTTCTTGCGATAACTTTCAGCATCATAATGATGAATCTGTCGATGACGCTGTTCAGATCCCCCCTGATCGCCCTCATGCCAGACATAACACCCGCAGAGTACAGGAGTCAGGCGAACGGGGTCATCAACTTTATGGGCGGTCTGGGAGCGATGCTGGCCTATCTGGCCGGAAGGTTCCTGTACAAGGTGTCACCGGCTGGGCCATTTCTCACTGGATCGATCCTGCTCATGGTTTCGAACCTTTTCGTGGTTCTCTTCATAAAAGAATCCCTTCCTTCGAAGACGAAAAATAAACCATCGATCGCAGAGATTTTCAGAAGGAGTCACAGAGAACTGCTCGAGAATTTGAAGGAAGTGATCGTCTCCAGGGAGAAAAGCCTTTTCTTCATGCTCCTGTCGATCTTCCTTTGGTTTACGGGTTTCAACGCGCTGGAAACGTTTTTCACAAGTTATGCAAAGTTCTATCTGGATTTGCCGGAACATGTTGCCACCGGTACGCTCGGTGTACTCTCACTGGCTTTCATGCTCTTCTCCGTTCCGGCGGGATACATCGGTGCGAAGTTCGGTAGAAGAAGATCCATCGTCCTCGGCCTTTCCACCACGGCCGCGTGCCTGTTCGCTGGAACCATACTGGCTTCCCAGATCAGGGGTGAAGCCATCATTAAACCGTTCCTTCTGCTGTTCGTGATCGGCGGAAGCGGGTGGGCATTGACGAACGTCAATTCGCTGCCCATCGTTCTGGACATGGCACCGAGGGATAAGCTCGGTGGCTACACGGGACTGTACTATTTTTCCTCAATGCTCGCAAACATAGTCTCTCCACCGCTGACGGGCCTGGTGATGGACCTGCTCGGTTACAGAATACTCTTCGTGTTCGCGGCGAGCTTTGTAGTGATCTCCTCGATCACCGTGAGCTTCGTCAAACGTGGAGTCAGCGCGGAGAAAGCCTGAAAAGCGATCGTTCGGAAGGTTGCTTTGCGTATCTGAGAACGATGTCCAGCAGTTTCAGATTTATCTGTTCGCTCTGTTTCATCCCGAGGAGATCTCTCGGCTCGCCGCTGATGTCCACACCGACCATTTCGAAGTTTTCACACAAAAATTCGACTGCTTCGAAAAGTTCATCCAGCGTCATCGTGCCCTGGTCCCAGCCGAGTCTCAGAAAACGATCCGAGAGCACGTCTTTGTCTATGCTCAGATAGATCGGATGATCAAAATGTCCCGGAAGCTGATCTATCTTTTTTACGATGTGCACCGTCTCGAGATTTTCCAGTTTCTTTGCCTTTCTGAGCCAGTTGTCACACGTGATCAATGGGGAGCTTTTTTTCATGTCGTCCCTGTGATTGTCGAGGACAATGAGTTCGAAAGACGTATCGATCTGAGTAAGGAAGATGTAGGAAAAATGATGGTATGCTGAATCACCGAGAAAACTAATGAAGGCTCGACACTTCATGTTCTTAGCCACATGTTCCACCATGGACTCATCGCACATGTACTTCACCGACTTGAGATGTCTCAGATCTATGTGAGTCGCCTTTTTGAGGAGCTCGGGTTGGAAGAAGTAGACTCCCTCAAAATCGAGCAGAACCACGTCCCCGCGTGTCACAGTAAAATATCCCCCCTCTGGACAGATCCTTCAATTTGATTTATACTACGTTTTGGTTCAAGACAGACGGGCAAAAATTGATAGCTTGACTTGCCGCAACTTGTGATATAATAAATGATGTGTGGCCCCATAGGATAACGGCTAGTCCATCGGATTCTCAGTCCGAAGGTCGGGGTTCGACTCCCCGTGGGGCTACCAAAAGATGGTCCCGGTACAATCCGGGACCTTTTATTTTCTCCCCGAGAAAATATTTGGCCAAAAGAGTGGGGGAACCACGACTCGTGCCATACAAAGTTGTGCGCATCGTTGATAGATACTTATCTGTGCAAAGGTTTTCATCCTGAGCGTGAATCACTCCCAGTGGGCATTGGGATGATGGCTTTTTGACAACACGAAGCAGGCTTTTCCTACCTTCAAGTCCTACGCTTCCAGCTTGGTTCAAGTTCGGAGTAATTCCGCAGCAAGCCCTTTTGCAGAAGTTTTCTTATCAAGCTGTTTTATCAGGAGAACAGCATCGACAGTTCAAAACTTTGAGACTCTGATTATGTTGATCTATCGTAAGATTGTAGTAAGATTTTTACAAAAGGGGGGTGAAGGTTGTGTGCTTCAGGGTTTCGTTCCTCGTGGTTTTCGCTGTTGTGGCTGTGATGATCCTATCCATTCTGGTTTCTTGTGCCACACCAACCTCTTCATCGAACGATCTCCAGGAAGGTCTAACTTCTCTCAATACTGGCAACATTGAGGAAGCAAAGACATATTTCCAGTCCGTGCTAATGAGTGATCCAAACAATCCGGAAGCGAACGCGGGAATAGGAATAGTTTTGACTTTCGAAGTCTGGAAAGATTTGTCGGATTTTCTAACTGAAGCGGTATCGGAGATCTTCCCCTTCATCAGTCAAGGGACCAAAGGAATGGCATCCGGTGTCGGAGCGGGATCTTCCGTTGCGAAATTCATACTAAAACAACTGACGAGGATACCCAGAGATTCCGCGACGAAGCAGATCAGCGGTATCACCTACGAGGAATTTCTACAGTTCTTGAGAGATATCCATAACAAGTTGTCCAACGCTGAGAAAAACTTTCAGATAGCGATCGAAAGAGGTGCAAAGTTTGAATTTCGTGTAAACGCACTCGACTGGGATGGGGATGGAACTTCAGAGCCATACAGACCATTGAAGGTTACGGATGGTACGAGAGTGTATGAGGTGTACAAAATCCTGTACGGAATGGAGAGTCCTGATTTCTCATCTGCTCTTACCATTGATCAAAGCGGGGGAGACGCCTGGTTCGACTTCGAAACTATATCCGCTATTTTGAAGGGAAACATTCCACCGAGCAGTGTCGGCTTCACAGATAGTGACTACATATCCATCGATGAGGGAGAGCTGGCTCTTTTGCTCGCTGCCGTGGAAACCCTGAAAGTTGGAGTGGACATACCGTTGACGCGGAACCTTTCACTTCCTCAGGATTTCCCTGCTGTGAATTTTTATGAAGACTTCAATACATGGATGCTTGAAGTTCTGTCGTATATCGATCGAAAGGATGATGGCAATGTGGACGGTAGGATCATAAACCCTGCAGGCGATGGTGGTGAATGGAACGTTCTCGATCCATTCTTAGTGTTCAACGAGGATGGAGAAGTATATTTGGCAGACTTCGTGAAAAGCTCGAAGGGATTTGCCTGGGCTATTCTTAAACTGGACAGCGACGTAGAGGGAGATCCAGTAGACATTCACGATCTGACAAGCCGATATTATGTTGAAGATGTGGTAGATGAGTTGACAGAAGGGCAACTTCTGGAACTCGTGAACTTTGGCACCATCACAATCTCCGAAGCTGGGGGAGTTTGATCGTAGATTTGAACGTTCTTGAAGAAAATCCTGAGCGGTTCGACAACCTTAAAAAGTATTTCCCCACAATCGAGTGGGACGAGACGGGAGATTATCAACCAATCGTATTGGCCTGATCCGACCTTTGGAGGGCTATTGAAATTCTCGGCGTGCTTGTTTCCCCAGACTTCGAAACGGTAAAACGAGGAACTGGGAAAATTAGCGAATCGAAGTCTGTGAAAAGATCGATCTGAAATGCAAATCTGAATTCCGCACCCAGCTTGAAGAGTGTGAGTGAGACTGAAGAACACCTTTCAGGTGTATCTGACCAACAAAAAACCCGGCCGTGTGGCCGGGTTTGATTTTCACCGCAGTGTTCACTGTCTGAGAACCTCAGCCCACGTCGTGACGGGCCACGTGGTCTTGAAGAGTTCTTCCACGGCGGGAGCTGCCAGTTCCCTGATCGCCTTCAAAGCTGCTTCGTCCAGCTGTATGACCTTCATGCCCTTTTCCTGCAAGAAATTGATGATTTCTCCTTCGCTCGCTTTGAGCTTTTCAGTTGCCCAGGTGCACACTTCGTCCATGATGCGGTGCACCAGCTCCCTTTCTTCCGTGGTCAACCTCTCGTAGGCGGTTTTGTTCATCATGATCCAGCCGACACCGCATTGGTGGTTAGTTATGATGAGGTAAGACTGCACCTCGTAGAGTTTGAACGAAGATATCTGTGTTACGTCGCCTTCAGAGGCTTCTGCCCTGCCTTCCTTCAAAGCTTGATAGAGTTCGGGCAAAGGAACCGGTACTGCCTTGGCTCCGATCGCTTCCCAGATTTTGATCCAGGTGGGCACAACCGGAAGCCTCAGTTTCAAATCCTTGATGTCCTCTTGGCCACGTATCGGTTTGTTCGCGGTCATCTGTCTGTAGCCACGGTAGACCGTACCAAGACAGACCATGTTGCCTTTCTTTTCGATTGTTGCCTTGGCTTTTTCGCCGATTGGTCCGTTCCAGACCCTCAGGAAGTGCTCGTAATCTTTGATTACGAACGGAGCGTTGACGAAGAAATATTCGGGTGCGAAGACTTCCACGGGTCGACCACCTGTGAACTGCAGATCGACGATCCCTTTCGCGCACAAGTTGTTCGCCTCTTCTTCCGACACCGCGCCGATCTGGAGTTCCACAACGATCGTTCCGTTCGTCGCAGCCTCGATCTTTTCTTTGAACTTCTTCATGGCCTCTGCGAGGATGTGACCTTCCTGGAACGGTGTGGTCGCCTTCAAAACAATCTGGAATCCGAACAGTGCGGTGACGATCAGCGCGAGTGAAAGAACTAAGAATTTCCTCACAAACACCACCCCCTATCGGAGAAATTGCCCCTTCGATACACCTCTCACGTCATTGAATGAGAACCCTATTTCCCAGCTCCGCAGAAACGTAAGCTGCGTACATCACCAGCATGGTCTCTTTTGCGAGGTCGAAACCACTCAAAACCGTTCTGTCCTCCAGCACGGCCATGGCGAAATCTTTCATTTCCTGTGGATAACCTCTCGTCCAGAATTCATCGGGTGATGGGAACGTGTAACCTGCTTTCGTTTCGAGTTTCTCACTGATGTACTCGTCACCCCAGACGGTTTCGTTCGGAGCGAAGGCCACCATCGCGTTGTTCGGTGTGATGTTGGCCACGATCATGCCCTTTGAACCGTAAAGCTCGAGCCTGTTCTTCACACCACCCAGGCTCACGTCCGTTGAAAAAACGGTGGCTCTTGAACCGTCTTCGAACTCCAAGATCACTATCGACCAGTCTTCAACGTCGTACCACGAGCTCACAACGTAGCACGGTTCGTTCTCCAGATTCTTCATTTTCGTGAGGTTTGCAATGCTTGCCAGCACAGACACAGGTTTGATGGGTTTTCCGTACCTCACGTATCCCTCGTAGTGTTTCATGTGGATCACGGTGGCTATAGGGTGCGAACCCAGGCGCATCAGGCTACCGCCACCTGAAGTTCTCCACCTGCGTGAGTACGTTGCCTGAGAACCTGAATGACTGCATTCGGCCCGAAGTTCAAAGACCACCATGTTCGAGGCTTTAAGCATCCTTTTCATCTTCTCTACCGCAGGTGCGTAGACCCAGTTCTCCGCGTACATGAACTTGACGTTTGCAGCCTTCAGCTTCTGTTCCAAGAGTGCCACTTTTTCTTTCACTTTGTCGTACATGTGTGTTTTTGGAATGCTACCGACTTCTTCAACGTCGGGTTTGTCTTCTCCAAAGTAACCTGTGAGGGGCTTTTCACAGATCACGTGTTTTCGGTTCTCAGCCGCGCAGAGTATCACATCGTCGTGAAGGTTCGTGGGGGTGCAGACATCCACAACGTCGATTTCCGAACTGGAACAGAGCTGTTCGAAGTTGTCGAACACGTGGGGGATCCCATATTCTTTCGCGAACCTTTCGGCGTTCTCTTTGTGCCCGGCACAAACGCCCACCACGTCGACAAGCTGGTGGTTCTCTTTGAACGCCGCCATGTGAATCTTCGCTATGAAACCAGCACCAACGATGCCAACCCTTACCTTCTTCACGCGTACAACCCCCTCACAGAACGAGCATGTCGGGTTTGATGAACGAGACACCTTCCACCTCAAGCTTCAGGGTCGGGAAAACGAAAGGTTTCGTGATCATGATGGGACCTTTTTCGGTGACGATGAAACCGTCTTCCGACTTCGTACCGCTGATCGTTGGGTTCCAGCAGAAAGCCTGGTTTCTTCTTACTGTTTGCTGGCAGTCCGGCGTGACCCTTATGTCGCGAGCGTAATAACCCATTGGACCACCCTGATGGTGCTTTTTCCATTCATCGTGGTAACCTCTTTTCTCGTACTCTTCGATCGCTGCGAGCACAGGTACGTTCATCTTTTCCCCGATCTTCGTTTTCGCTATCATCAAACATTCGATTTCAACGTTTTCTCTGTACTGTTTCAGCAAATGCTTCGGTGGCTCTCCAAAGTGAACCATCCTGGTGACGGTCGTGATCAATCCTTTGTACCTCGCATTGACAGAAACCATCACGAGTCGTTCCACTTTTTTCATCGTGGGGATGGGGTGTCTGTACAGTTTTGCTCTCTCATCTGCTGCAACCATGAAGCCTGTCGGATCGATCCTGTACTTCCACAGTTCCGCACTGATCCGTCCCGCTATCTCAGCCTCCGCATCACCAGGCCTTGTGAACAGAAGAACGCTCTCCAGAGCTCTGGAAAGTTTTTCTCCAAGGTACAGATAACGCTCTATCTCAGCGTCTGTCAGTTCGTATCTGAGCTCGTTGAACTCCGATTCGACGTACACCAGACCAGGTACAGGAGTGTCACAACCGACCTTTTCATTAGCGATCTTTTTAACGATCTGAAGTTCCTCGTTTTCATACCATTCGTAAGAAACAATCTCAAAGCCCAGCTCGCCCACTTCTTCGTCCTTCATTCTGGGCGCCTCGATCGCGTTGGCGATCAGATAACACTCATCCTTGGTCACAAGCACCGAGGACACACCCATCTCGGTGGCTATGCCCACCATGTTCAATCCGCCAGCCGTGATCCAGGAAAAGTTCGGCTGCTTCTTGATGAGCATCGCGGTCAAACCTTTTCTGTCGAGGAACTCTCTCACACGGTTCAGTTTGATCCGCACTTCTTCGTTTCTGGTCATGATCTTGCGGCCTCCTTTTTCGAGGATCTGTAGGTTCCAAGCAAGGAAAGGGTCACTGAAACGAAGGCTGCCAGAAGCAAAGTCAGAGAAATTGGTCTTCTGAACAGGATCGTCCAGTCGTTCTTGGCGATGAGCAGGGTCCTGTTCAGATTCTGCTCTGCCATGGGGCCGAGGATCATACCCAACACCAGCGGTGGCATCGGAAAACCTGCCTTTCTCATCAAATAACCCAGAACGCCAAAACACAGCGCAACCGCCACATCGTACACACTGTTTCTAAGCGAGAATGAACCTATAATGCACAATGCAAGGACGATCGGCATGAGCACTTCGTCTTTTATCTTCAGAATGTTCGGAGCGAGTATCGAGGAAACGAAACCCATCGCGAGCATCATGAACTGAATGATGAACCATCCCGCAAAGAACGAGTAAACCACCCTGGGCTGTTGGGTGAACAACAGCGGACCGGGGCGGATTCCGATCAGTACGAACGCGCCCAGCATCACCGCGGTGACAGCATCCCCAGGAACACCAAGAGATAGCGTCGGTACCATTGCTCCACCCGTCACAGCGTTGTTGGCAGTTTCACAGACTGCCACGCCTTCGAGTGCACCCTGACCGAATTTTTCTTTGTTCTTCGACCATCTCTTCAACTCGTTGTATGCCAGAAAGGTTGCGATCGTACCACCTGTGCCAGGTAGAACACCTATCAGAGTACCGATGATGATTCCAACGATGATGGGAACGACCAGACTTTTCATTTCTTCCCAGCTGAGAAACAGTTGACCCAGAGAAGTGGTGGTCTGAACTGGTGGGGTTCTTTTCTCAAGTTTGTCCAGAACCTCCGAAACAGCGAAAACACCGATCATGACAGGTAAAAAATCAAAACCGTTGGCGAGGGCATCTATTCCAAGTGTCAGCCGCTGAGAGCCGGTTACATTGTCGATGCCTATCACAGACAGAAGTAAGCCAATGAGCCCGGCGATCAAGCCTTTGACCAAATCTTTCCCGGAAACGCTCGCAATGATGGTGAGCCCGAAGACAGCCAGCGCGAAGTACTCGGGTGGACCAAACTTGAGGGCGAATTTGGCAAGTAAAGGCGCCAGAAACACCATACAGATACCGCTTGCAAGGCCTCCGAAGAATGAACCGATCAGCGCTGCGGAAATAGCTTTGCCCGCCTTGCCCTGCTGCGCAAGTGGATAGCCATCCATGGCTGTGGCGGCCGCTGAAGGTGTGCCGGGAGTTCTCAGGAGGATTGCGGAGATGGAACCGCCGAACATTGAAGCGCAGTACATGCTGGTCAGCATGAGCAGAGCTGTCTCGGGTTTCATGTAGTAGGTGAACGGTAAGAGCAGAATTATACCCATTGAGGATGTCACGCCCGGCAGCGCGCCCACCACTATGCCGCTCGCGGCACCGATCAGCATGATCAACAAGTTGGAAGGTATCAGAGCTGTCTTGAGTCCCTCCAGCCAGTAACTGATCATTCGATTCGCACCTCACAGTGAGAACCTTGGCAAAGGTATTTTGAATATGATTGTGAAAACGTAGTAGATCGCGATTGAAGTGACCACACTCAGAACCACGTTCAACAGGATCTTCTTTGAGCCGAACACGTACATCGCGAAGAACAAAAGCGGTCCTGTTGTGAGGATGAATCCGAGTTTCTTGAAGAGATAGATGTACAGAATGAACGAAGCGATGAGGCCAACAAGACTGAAAGCGAATCTGGAATCGGTTCGAGAACGTGCGGCGTATTCTTTTTTCGACAGCGACGCGCGCACTATCAAAAGCACACCACAGATGATCAGACATGCTGTGACGAGTCTTGGAAAACCAGCCGAACCAAGCCCAATCCTTGGTTTTCTCATCCCGATGGTGCTCAAAAGAAAGATCAGACCTACGAGCGATACGATTGTGCCAGAGAGTACGTCGCTTCTCTTCGACATGACGCATCACCTGAAACCCCGCCCCGAAGGGCGGGGAACGTGATCATTTACCGTACTTTTCGCCGACTTTCTTGATCTTCATCAGATTCTCCCAGAAGGCGTTTTGTTCTCGTACGAATCTTGTAAACGTTGCTGTATCCATGTAGTGGAGCACGTTCCCCATTTCCTTCACTTTTGTTATGAACTCTGGATCGTTTACACATTTGTAGAATATGTTGTGAAGCGCCTGAACGATTTCAGGTGGAGTTCCTCTCTGTACGGCCACACCTCTCCACATACCCAGTGTGAAATCGTAGCCAAGTTCCCTGGCGGTTGGAACGTCCGGGAACACACTGAGCCTTTGTGTGCCAAGCACTGCCAGACACCTCAATTGACCAGCCTGAACCTGTGGCACACCTTCTGGCGCGGCAGCCATCACGGCATCGATGTGACCTGCTACCAGATCTGCGATCGCCGGGGCTCCGCCGCTGTAGGGCACGTGAATGAACCTCACACCCACGAAATCTTCGAACGCGAGTGCAACCAAATGGTTCCCACCACCAGCACCACCGTTACCCATCGTGATCGTTTCGGGGTTCTTCCTGGCAGCGTTCAGAAGATCTTCCAGCGTTTTGTAAGGCGAGTTGGCGTTGACCAGGATGTAACTTGGATCGTTGACGATGTTGATCACAGGTACGAAGTCGTCCACGGTGAACTTCACTTCGCTCCAGTGGATCTTCGTTATGATCGGTGTGGCCAGGGACAGCAAAGTGTAGCCATCAGCAGGAGCCTTCAGGAATTCCATCGTTCCAGTCACTGCACCCGCCCCAGGAATGTTGTTGATCACGAGCGGCTGGCCGTTGGCGTACTTTGGGAAAACGGACGCGATGGCTCGGAACAGTAGATCTGTAGCACCACCAGCCGACCAGGGTACGATGATCGTGACGGGTCTGGTTGGAAAGTTCACCTGCGCGAGCGCAAGGACACCGATGAGAAGCAATGCGAGCAGTGCCTTTGTCCTCATGAATACACCTCCCCACGTTTTGGAAATTTTTTTCAAGGAACTCTTATCACATTCAAAACAGAAAAGGAGCTTATTTTACTGATACTGTGAGATCCAAACTGATATTTTGGATGCAGTACTTGTATTTCACTTGTCAAAAAAATTTTATCTCCAACTGCACGAATTTGTGCACAACTGAGGTTTGCAAAAAGGTTGCTTGCACTTTACAAGAAAATGAAGAGGACCGGGTGCGGTTCACCGAGTCTATCTGGTTCTGTAGAGCCTGTCACCCGCGTCTCCCAGACCCGGCAGTATGTAACCGTGCTCGTTGAGCTGTCGGTCCAGAGCTGCCGCGTATATGTTGACGTCTGGATGGTGGCTCTCGAGCGCCTGTACCCCTTCGGGTGCCGCAATCAAACAGACCAGGATTATGTTCTTTGCACCGTGCTGCTTCAGCACGTTCACCGCGTGTATCGCAGAGAAACCTGTCGCCAGCATGGGATCGAGCAAGAACACGACACTCTTTTCCTCTATCTTTGGAAGTTTGCAGTAGTACTGCACCGGCCTCAGGGTCTCTGGATCTCTGTACACACCTATGTGACCTACCGAAGCGTTGGGCATGAGCTCTAAAATGCTGTCCGCCATTCCCAGCCCCGCACGCAGTATGGGTACGACGACCATCTTTTTGTCTTCGATAGCGTAACCTTTCGTTTTCTCAAGTGGTGTCTCGACTTCTACCTCCATCGTTTCAACATTGCGCGTTGCCTCATAAGCCAGAAGGAAGGTTACTTCCCTCAACAATTCTCTGAATTCCTTTGGACCTGTGGTCTTGTTCCTCATGATGGTCAACTTGTGCTTTATCAGCGGATGATCCACAACGTTGAACATAGTCTGAACCTCCCCAGCGAGCAAAATAAAAGGGAGCGTTCAGCTCCCCTGTACAGGACCAAAGTTTTTCAATGGCCATATCCGCAAAATTGGTCTTCCTATCACATGGTCTTTCGGCACAAAGCCGAAGTACCTGCTGTCGAAACTATCGTTCGTGTTGTCACCCATGAAGAAATAGAATCCTTTGGGAACTTCGACCTCGACGCCATCTGGTGTTTTCCTGATGTACTTGCTTAGATCTATGTCCCTGTAGATCTCCGAAAACGTTTTATCGAAAGTGGCACCGAGTGGGACAGGATACATGCCTCCAACCACAGAGAACACCAGATTGGCAGCTTCGATGTTCGTCTGTGCCAAGCGTTGCAAAAATTGCCTGTACAAAGTCGGATTGTTCCTCAGCTTACTCGCTTCGAGAAACCAGTTCAAAAGCTCCGGGTATTTGAAAACACCTTCAGGCGTATAAGCTATGTCTTTGAATTTTTCGTTCAGCTTTCCATTAACGTACAAATGGTACTTGCCGTCTTCTGATAGCTTGATCTGCAGAACGTCTCCCTCTTTGCCGACTAGACGCTTTACGTACTTCACCCTGCCTCTGAACTTGCTCGGCGCGAATAGGTCCATGAACTTATCGAAAGGTCTGAGCATCGTCAGTGCACGCTCGTCTATGAACGGAGCCCAGAACACGACTATGTCTCCCACCTGGGGTTCTCTAACGGTGTAAGTTATCTTCTCGATGAACAGTCTGTCTCCCACGTTTATTGTTGGGATCATGGAGCCTGTCGGTACCAGCATCGTCTCAAAAACGTACAGCCTGATGATCGTTGCTGCAACGATCGCGTAGGCCAGGGACTTCAACCAGTCGAGCGCGTACTTTTTCACTTTTTCCTTGTTGATCGTGACGCCTCCTGCTCCTTCTTCTTTCTTCGGCTTCACCTGCTTCTTTTTCACGAGCGTCACTCTCTTTTTTCTTTCAGCTTGATCTTCCCTTTCACATCGCGCAAATAGTAAAGTTTCGCCCTTCTTGTTTCCGCTTTCTTAACAACTTCGAGCTTCTCGATGATCGGTGAGTGGTACGGGAAGGTTCTCTCGACTCCTATTCCACCGCTGGCAATCTTGCGCACTGTGAATGTCTTGCTCAGTCCAGAACCTCTGATCTTGATAACGATTCCTTCGAAGACTTGTATCCTTTCCTTGCCGGATTCTACCACTTTGACATGGACTCTGACCGTGTCGCCGGGTCTGAACTCGGGAAGTTGCCTGTACTGGTCTTTCTCGATCAGTCTTACGAGATTGTCCATGCTCACAGTTCATACCTCCTCTCCTATCAACCTGTCTATGATTATTGCGGCAGCCGCTCTCACTGAGAGGTGATTGTAATCCGAACTGGCGCGGACTGGTTCAAGAACGTAGTCGCACATGTCCAGGATTTCCTGCGGCATGCCCCAGCTCGTTCCGAAAAGTATGAGCACGGGTCTGTCGGTTTCTCTAATGATCCTTGCCCCCTCTTCGTAGCTTATCGATCCTGGCCTTTTCTTCGCGGAAGTGAAGAAAAGCAACGGTTTTTTGCCAGTCTCCTGTTTTATTGTATCGATCACGTCCTCTAAGTAAGACTTCAGTTCGACCAGCTGTAAAGCTTCTGTTCTGCTTATGTTGTATTCTTTCCCAGATCCTTCCACCCAGTAATCCAGAACGGCTCTCACAACTGCCTGCTGTGCGGGCAGATTCGTCACAACGTAGTATTTTTTGATCCCATAACTTCGTGCGGTCCTCGCAATGTCGTGAATGTCGAGGTTCGTCACCGCACTGGAGACTATCTTACCATCTTTTCCCAGAACCGGATAATGGATCAGAGCTATTCTCACGTCGTTCAACACATTTCACCAACTCCTGTATCAGATGAATGAGGGCTTTCTTCTCTTCCGTTGAAAACTGCCTGGCCAGGAAGAGATCCGGCCTCCTCAACGCGGTGAGTTTGATGCTCTCGGCGGTCCTCCAGAGTTCTACCATTTCGTGGTTTCCACTCAACAGCACTTCCGGGACCCGCATACCTCTGTACTCGGCGGGTCTGGTGTAGTGTGGATGATCGAGCAGGTCGTTGTAAAAAGAATCTCTCTTCACAGATTCTTCCTCGACAACTCCCGGAACGAACCTGCTCACCGCGTCGCAGATCACCATCGCCGCGAGTTCCCCTCCGCTGAGCACGTAATCACCGATGGACACTTCCAGATCGACCAAATTCTTCACTCTCTCGTCTACACCTTCGTATCTACCACAGATTATCAAAAGATTCTCCTTCTTCGAAAGCTCCATCGCGAGCCTGTTGTTCAGTGTGACTCCCTGTGGCGATGTGAGGATCGTGTACAGATCGCCGAATTGCTGTCTGCAGTGATCGTACAGCTCGAAGATGGGCTCCGGTTTCATGACCATACCCGGACCGCCACCGTAAGGATAGTCGTCCACGGTCCTGTGACGGTCGTGCGCGAAATCTCGAATGTTCATTATGCGTATGTCGATCTTGCCTTCTTCAACGGCTTGAGCGATCACTCCGTATTCCTTGACGACCCGTACGAAATCCGGGAAGATCGTGGCGATGATGATCCTCATCACATCCACTCCGGAAGTTTTACGACCAGTCTTTTCTGCGGTTCGAAATTCACGATGCATTCTTTGATCATCGGAACGAGAATCTCTCCGCTTTTTCCTTTCACCACTGCCACGTCGTTCGAACCTGTCTCGATGATGTCAACCACCTTGCCGATCATCTCACCGCGTTCGTCGTACACATCCACGTTCAGCAGCTGGTAGAAGTAGTATTCGTTCGCTTTGAGTTTGGGCAGATCTTCGATCCTTATCGCGAGCTGTAAACCCACGATCTTTTTCGCCGTTTCAACGTTGTCTATGCCTGCAATCTTCAAAAGGTACTCCTTACCGACTTTCTTGATCCTTTGCACGGTGACTCTGTAAATGCCATTTCGAGAATCATCCTTTATGAAGACCTGTTTCAGGTTGGTGAAGACCTCCCCCACGTTGGTCGTGGGAAAAACCTTGACGTTTCCGAACAAACCGTGAGTTCGTGTGATCTTACCGATCACGATGTACTCGCTCACCTTACCACCCGCAGGGTGAAGTCCTCCGCATCGAGCAGAGCCGAGAGGAGGACCTTCAGAGATTTTATGGTCCTTCCGTCCTTTCCTATGACCTGGCCGACGTCCTCTTCGTTCACCACGATCTCGAACACTTTGCCATCGTTTTCGTCGAACTCGACCACGACAACGTCTTCAGGGTGTTTCACGATGCCTTTGACTATGTACTCAAGCATTTGTTTCATCTGTGGTTTCTCGCTTGCCATACTTGATCTCGTGCACTTTCTTGAGCACGCCCGCCTTACTGAGTATGTCTCTCGCCGTGTCACTCGGTTGGGCACCCTTCAGTATCCATTCGACCGCCCTCTCAACGTTGACCTTTATTTCGGCAGGGTTGCGCAGGGGATTGTAAAAACCCAGCGACTCGATGTAGGCTCCGTCGCGTTTCTTTCTGGAGTCGACAACGATGATTCTGTAGAATGGCATATTCCTTTTTCCCATTCTCGTGAGTCTGATCCTTACCACACCAACACCTCCTCAAAGCCCGAAAGGCAGTTTCAGCTTTCCGTGTTTGAGCCTTTGCATGAGTTCCTTCATTTGCTCGTAGGACTTCAAAAGTTTGTTGACATCCTGAACCGTCGTACCGCTACCTTTTGCGATCCTCAACTTCCTGCTCGCGTTCAAAATCCTCGGATTTTTCCTCTCTTCAGGTGTCATCGAATTGATGATCGCCTCGATCTTTTTCAGTTCCTTCTCGCTCGCATCGACGTCCACCCTGGGTGCCCCAGGCAGCATTTCGATCAGAGAACTCAGCGGGCCCAGTTTCTTCAGTTCTCTGAGCTGCTCGCGGAAATCTTCCAGCGTGAACTGCGCCTGGAGCATCTTCTTCGCTGCCGCTTCCATCTTTTCTCTGTCGAGCTCTCTCTCAGCCTTCTCGATGAGGCTGAGGACATCTCCCATGCCCAGAATCCTGCCCGCGACTCTGTCTGGATAGAAGGGCTCAAGTGCGTCGAGCTTTTCCCCAACGCCTATGAACTTGACAGGCTTTCCGGTGACGTAACTTATCGATAGGATCACACCACCACGAGCATCGCCGTCCAGTTTTGTCACGATGAAGCCTGTCAGAGAGAGTCGCCTGTCGAACTCGAGGACGGAATTCACCGCATCCTGCCCCACCATCGCGTCGACGACCATGAGTATCTCGTCGGGATTGGTTATGGACTTTATGTTTTCAAGCTCTTTCATCATTTCATCGTCGATGTGGAGCCTTCCTGCTGTATCGAGCACCAGAACGTTGCAGTGAAGTTCTTGAGAAGCCTTCAGGGCTCCTTTGACTATCTCGAGAGCGTTTTTTCTGTCCCCGGAGAACACCGGGATGTTCAAACTCTTACCGATCTTCTCGAGCTGGTCGATCGCGGCAGGTCTGTAAGTGTCGGCGGCGACGAGCAGGGGATTTCTGCCCAGTTTCCTCAAATACAATGCCAGCTTACCGGCCGTCGTGGTCTTTCCGCTACCTTGGAGTCCCGCCAGCATGATCACGGCGGGCTGGTGCTTCAGTTGCAGCGGAACGTTGGAACGACCCATGATGTTGATCAACTCGTCCCTGACGATCTTTATGAACTGCTGGTCCGGTGTAAGGCTCCTCAGCACTTCTTCACCGAGCGCTTTCTGCTTGACGTTTTCAATGAAGTCTCTGACCGCCTTGTAATTGACGTCCGCTTCCAGCAGGGACAATTTGACCTGCCGAACGGCCTCGCTTATGTTCTTTTCAGTCAGTCTTCCCTGACCCGTTATCGCTCTGAAGATCTTCGACAATTTTTCCTGAAGGTTTTCGAACATGAACGACACCTCTTCCCATGATACGCCATATCCCGGCTGAGATCAATTAACTGAAGGGTGATGTTCGCAACGAATCTGCCGCATCTATGTTACAACCATTGAACGATAAGTGGGTGGTTTAACTTAATCCACACGATTTAGAAACCGTAATGTCAGGTACGTCCCGCCGTACTTCAAGAAAATGTCAATTCGATGTGCGGTGTGGTTTAACGAAGTTGATGTATAAATGGTTCGCATGGCGAAATATTCGAATCCGTTCCGGGCGTTGAGGAACAAGAACTACTTTCTTTTCTGGTTACCACAGAGCATTTCTTTGATCGGCACCTGGATCGACACCACGCTCAGGGGCTGGGTCGCTGTTAACCTCTTTTCCGAGAACAAAGCTGCCGGGTTCATCGGTTTGATAGCCTTCCTCAAAGGGCTTCCAACGGTCGTTCTCTCTCCCGCATGCGGCGTGGTCATAGACTGGTTTGGGCCGAAGAACGTTCTCTTGTTCACCCAGATCGCCGACGCGTTGAACGCGACGCTCATGGCTTATTTGGTGCACAGAGGCGTCCTGAACGCAGTTCAGTTACTCGTACTGAGTGTGGCGATGGGGATTTCACAGGCCTTCTATCTGCCTTCGCGTAACACTTTCATCGGATCCATTGTGTCGAAGGGGCTTTTGTCGAACGCGCTCGCCCTCCATGCGATGATATTTAATTTTGCAAGGATGATAGGACCTTCGATAGCGGGATTCATTGTTGAGTACAAAGGTATGGGTTTCGGGTTCATCGTGAATGTGTTGACATTTGTACCCCTGATAGTCGCTCTGTTGTTCATCAGGGTGGAGAAACCAGTTGTTCGAAAGACGGAGAGAAAGTTTTTCACGGACCTAAAAATCGGTGTTCAGTATGTGATGTCCAGCAGGGTTTTGCTCATTACGTTCCTCTCTTCCACAGTTTACGCTGTGTTCGGTATGCCTTACAGTATGCTCATGCAAGCTTTTGCAAAAAGTGCTGTGAAAACAGACCTTGTTGGTTACGGCTTGATCATGGGTTCGATGGGACTCGGAGCGCTCGTGGGCGCAGCGTTCGCAGGCTCTCTCGAAGCTGAAACGGTGCTCAAGTTCAGAGAAGAATATCTGATATTCGCCATAGGGCTCAGCACTCTGGTCTCTTTTGTTTATCCACCCGCCGCGTACGTGATGTCTTTTTTCAACGGTGCGGCGCAGACGATCTTCTTCAACACGACGAACACGAGGACCCAGTATCTATCGCCCCAGCACATGCGCGGTAGAACGATGTCTCTCTACGCGCTGATAAACAACGGTGGTTCTCCCGTGGGCACTTTCCTGTTTGGACTTCTGGGAAACGCCATAGGAATAAGGAACACTTACGGTGTGCTCGCCTTCGCGATGATCGCCTATTTTTTTGCCAGGAGAACGGTCAGATCGCTCCAGCTGGATCTGGAAAGCCTCTCTCAGGTCAGATAACTGATACCGCTTGCCACAACCGTTGCGAGCAGAATATATCTGAGCCAGTTGACACCCTTCTTCACTGCAAATTTCGCGCCGAGCTGTGCTCCTATCATGCTACCGAGGCCCAGAATCAAACCGGCCAGTGGTTGCACCTTCCCGTTCAAGAGGAAAACTAAGAGAGAAAACGGTGTGTAGAGCAAAACGATGAAAACCTTCAGGGCGTTGTTCCTCACAAGATCCAGTCCTAAGAGCACAGCTGTGAAGAACACGAAGAAGAATCCTACGCCAGCCTGAATGAATCCACCGTAAAAGCCTATACCGAAGAACGCAAGAATGATGAGCGGAACGTTCAGCCTTTCCTTCTTCTGGCCTGACCACATCGAAGGCTTCAAAACTATGAAGATGGCCATCACGAGGAGCAGAACACCCACGATCTTCTTCAGAAGAGACAGGGGAATGTTGACCACCACGTAGCTCCCAAGGATCGAACCGACCGTGGCAGGAATCGCGCACAGCAGAGACAGTTTCACGGGCAAAACTTTATCCTTGTAAAAGCTCCTCACGGCGGTTATGTTCTGCATCAGAATGGCGATCCTGTTCGTGCCGTTCGCAACACCGAGGTCCATGCCCAGCAGCGTGAGCAACGGCAGAGTTATAAGACTACCGCCGCCGCCTACAACGTTCAGAAAGCTTGACGCTATACCTGAAAGGAAAACAAGAAAGTAAAGCAAAGCAGATCACCTCACCGATTTTCGAGGATCAGAAACGTCAAAAGGTCTATCAGATTGACCAGATCGGTGATGGAAATATACTCAGCGGGCGTGTGCAAATATCTCACAGCGAGCGTCACAGGAATCATTTTCGCACCGAATTCCATAGCAACCGAACCATCGGTGCCCCCACCTGTGATTCCTACCTGCACGGGGATGTTATTTTTCTCGGCCACTTGAAGCACATGTTTCATCAAATCGAAACTCGCGAACGCACTGTTATCAAGCATCCTGAGGACTGGTCCTTTTCCAGGTGCGACATCCCCAGTTAGAGCTGAACAGCATGCGAACGAATCGATAGCGTAACAGACGTCCACCTTGTGATTTGCCACAAAAGCTTTTGCACCTTTGAGCCCTATCTCTTCCTGAACTGTCCAGACGAAGTAAATTTTCTTTTTGAGCTTCTCGTTCTTTACCCTCTTCAAAACTTCGAGCAGGGCTAAGCAGCCGAACCTGTCATCGATCGATCTCATGGAGAAAAATTCATGATTCAGAACACTCGCATGTTTCTTGAACACGGCGTAGTCTAACACCTTAACCCCAAGTGCTTCAACTTCTTGCTTGCTCTTGCAACCTATGTCTATTTTCAAATTCTCTGTTGCTTGTTGACCCGACAGGTGTGGCGGTGTGATGCCGATCACACCCTCCAGGATGCCCGATTCGGTCACGATCTGCAAATGGGAACCGGCGAGGATCTTGTCATCGAATCCGCCTATCTTCCTGAAGTTCAATGTACCGTCGCTGTTCACACCGGTTATCACCAGGCCAATCTCGTCCATGTGTGCCATCAGCGCGGTCGCTTCATTGCCTTTCCCGATCTCGACGATCAAGTTGCCAGCGTTGTCCACCCGGTAAGGAACGTCCAGTTTTTCGATCAGATGTTGCCGAACCAGTTCTTCTCTACCGGATACGCCAGGGATCGAGCAGAGCTCGATCAAACTCTTCAGTATCTTCTCCATGCTCGTCACCTCGGAAGAGATTGTAGCAAAAATGTTCGCAGTAATAACTATTCGATTTCCTGGAACAATTGTTTTACTCTGTCGAACAACCTTTTTGAAAAAATCACCAACAGTGCAGCACAGCCAAACGGCACACCGTAGACGATTGAAAACGCGACTCCTTTGCTCCCAACGATTTCAACGAGTGCTGATCGCACGGATGTTTGAAACGGCAGGAGACAGATCAAAGACAACAGAAGGACGATCCCCTGGATTGTCAGAATTCTCGTGGAGCTCAGCACGCGTGATGGATTGGATGGATCCGACCTGAACGGTTGTTTCAGATAGAACAGCATCCCCAGGGTTGAAGAGAAAAGAAATACCGTTAACATGACAGGTAAGAGCAGGAAGACTGTGGATGGTAAGGAGAACCAGAACTTGAAGAACACCAGCATCGCCGAAAACAACGTCAGGTAGATGGCAGACGGAACGACCAGTTTCGGCAAAAGAAGGTTCGACTCCTTCACGGGAAGCAGGACTGGTAAGGGCCACACGGAAACTTCCTGCTTCGTGAGCATCGCCGAATTGTAGGCAACGTAGGAACCGCTGAGCGTCGTGAAGAGCATCATGGCGGGCACGAAGTTTCTGAAAGAAACTCCAAACAGAACGCCGAAGGCAACCGGATAAAGAAGCGTGAACAGACTCTGCTCGTTTCTCGCCAGAATCTTCAAATCTTTCCAGAACACTTTACCCGCGCCGAACCAGATCCTTCTTGAGGACTTGAAGGAAGCTTTCTGTTCGAAACTCAGCTTTTCAGCCACCGGCACCGAGAGTAAAAAGACTGTGGGGCAGGCGATCATCATGGTCAAAAGGTAGAAAGGTTCGTTCAGAGCCCTCACGGGCCAGGCGAAAACGTTGAACGGATGCATGAACTTGGTCAGCGCGTGTGAAAGAAATGAGATGTCTTGATTGACCAGATTTCGCGTGTAGTTCGGGAGAAACTGCATCGCGAGGAAGAAGACGACAGCCGTCACTATCAGGCCCGCCGTACTGATCCTTCTCGCCTGAGATCTTTCCAGGAAAAGACCAAGCACACACGAGAGAAGGAAAGACAGAGAAAGCACGAGAAAAACGAACAAGATTGCGACCAGAAAACCGAAGAAGAGATTTCCTCCGGACGCCACGACATAGGCAGGAAACACGAACAAATACATCACCACGGTGAGAGGTTGCAGTGCGAGCGTTAGAACCATCTGGTAAGCGACGATGGTCCATCTTTCGATCGGGAAGGTCAGCAGAAACTGTATCTCATCGTTCCGTGCGAAAGAGTTTATCAAGCTTGGTACGAAAGAAATCAAAAAGAGAAGACCGCTCAGGATCGACCACTGCACCATCAACAACGTTGAGAGTGTGTAAGTAGAAATTCTGACGGCAGACAGAACTTTGAATAGCTCGAAGAATAAAGATCCCAGGGGAAAACCGATGATGAAAGACGAAACGATCAACACCACGAAGCCGAACGAACGTCGGGTTTCCCCACCCCTTCGACTGTAACGTGCACCCAGGCTGTACTTCAGTAACACCAGAAGCTGCCTCATACCACATCACAGTTCCTTCACGATCTGCAGTATGTCCTCTTCTGTTGCGGTGAGACGAAGGAACACGTCTTCCAAGCTTGCCACATTATCTCTTACGAGCTTTCTCAGTTCATCCATCGTACCTTCGGCGATCAAGGAGCCTTTATCTATAATACCAATGCGAGAACACATTTTCTCGGCTATTTCCAGCACATGTGTGGTCATGAAAATGGTGCAGCCTTCCGACGCATACTTTGCGAGTAGCAGCTTCAAAATCTTTGCGGACCTGGCGTCCAGACCAACGGTCGGTTCGTCCAGAAAGATCACCCTCGGTTTTCGCATCAAGACACTGACCAGCATCAACTTTTGTTTCATCCCGTGGGACATATCGGCGATGAACTTGTCCAAATAGTCTATCCCGAAAGCCGAACAGAGTTCTTCTATTCTCTCGCGCATCGATTTTTTGTCCAGCCCGAAGATCTCGATCACGAAGTTCAAAAACTCGTAACCCCGCAGACTCGAGTACATCCTTGGTTCGTCCGGGACAACTCCGATGGACTTTTTGATCTCTATTTCGTCTTTTTGCATGTCCATACCGAGCACGCGAATAGAACCTGAGGAAGGTCTGAGCGTTCCGGTCAGCAATCTAATCGTCGTGGTCTTTCCCGCGCCGTTTGGGCCGAGAAAGCCGTAGATTTCACCCTGAAAGACTTTCAGGTTCAAATCGTTCACAGCGCAGACCTTTCCAAAGCTTTTCACGAGATTTCTAGTCTCTATGACAATGTTTTCCATCGCTTTTCCTCCTACAGCCTTTCCGCAGCCAAACTTGCAAGTGGGGATCTCACGCCTCGCTTCAGTGTCACGTGTGCCACCAGCGGGTTTCCTATCAGCCTCGAAGCTGCGTAGACGAGGCCGTTGCTGTCCTTGTCCAGATAAGGTGTATCGATCTGATAGGGGTCTCCCGTCAACACGATCTTCGTGTTGTTTCCAACTCTTGTGAGGATCGTTTTCACCTCGTGTGGCGTCAGGTTCTGTGCTTCATCTATGATCACGAACTGATTCGGGATGGTTCTTCCCCTTATGAAACTGAGCGCTTCTATCTCCATGATACCTTTCTTTAAAAACTCCTTCAGACTCATTCCCACGCGATCGAACAGGAATTCCAGATTGTCCATGATAGGTTGCATCCACGGCTCGAGTTTCTCCTCCAGTGAACCTGGTAGATAGCCCACATCTTTTCCCATGGGAATCAGCGGGCGGGCGGCGATGATGCGACGATACTTCTTCTGGTTCACGGTCTTTTCCAGAGCGCAGGCGAGTGCGATCAGCGTTTTCCCTGTACCCGCTGAGCCGACCATCGTCACCAGGGCGATGCTGTCATCCATCATGGCGTCCATCGCATAGAGTTGTTCCTCGTTAAGAGGTTGTATACCCCAGACCGTGCTGGAAAGATCCAAGGACAGTCTTGTTGCTTTTCCTTCCTTCACCTTGAAGTATCCAGTTGGACTTTTGAGGTATTCGTTCTCACGGAAATTGCTGACAGGCTGACCTTCCGAAATGTTCTCTTTAACCATCTTGTATCCGTCCGGAAGCAGGGCAAGGTTGGATCTATCCGTCAGATAATCCTGCGCTTGGATGTTGAGTGCAGACGCCTTCACCCTCAAACTGATATCCTTCGTCACCAGGATCGTGGGAATGGAGCTGGTCCTTTTGATTCGTACAACGTATGCCAGGATCCAGTTGTCTATGTACTTTGACTTGAAGTACTCGACGAAATCTTCCCTCAGGTTCGTCAGACTCATAACTATAAGTGTTCCACCGTTTTTCAACTTCACGCCTTTCGAGAGATCGCCCAACTGCCTGAGTGTGTCGAGTTCTCTGACCACGTGCCTTGCAGATCTACCGATCGAATCATTTCGACGTTTGAGCGAATCGAGTTCCTCTAACACCGGCAAAGGTATGATAACGTTGTTGTCCTCAAAATTGTAAATGCTTTCAGGATCGTGAATGAGAACGTTCGTGTCCAACACGTAATTCTTTACCATTCTTCACCACTCCACGTTCTAACAAATTCAGTGACGTCCACGTTCAGTTCTCGAACCATTCTCAAGAAAATCTTTGCGGTGATGATAGCATCATCAAGGGCCCTGTGCGTTGGAGCGGGTAAATCGTAACGTTTCGCCAGCCACAACAAGGTCTTCTTCTCTTTGAACAACAGCTCGGCCAGTTCGCAGGTGTCCAGAAAGCGCACCGTGGGAAGAAATATGCCCACCTCTTTGGCTGTGAAATCGAGAAAAGTCAGATCGAATTTTGCTCGGTGGAAGACCATGATGGCTCTGGTCATGTAGCTGCGAATCTTTTCGAAAACCTGACCCATGCTCGGTGCATTCTGGAGTTCTTCGTTTCCAATACCGTGGACTTTCTCGATCATCGCTGGGACTCGTACGTGTGGGTTCACGAGCGAGTGGTAGATGCCCCTGTAGAGGATCTTTCCTTTGTAAATGGGTACGATGGCGACTTCTACAATGCGATCGCCTGCCAGTGGATCTGTTCCTGTGGTTTCAGTGTCCATAGCGCAGAAGATGTGTTCCGAGGGTTTCAGTTTCAAGTTGCTCGCTCCTTGATGTGAACATCGAGCTGTGGGAAAGGTATAGTGATACCATTCGCCTCGAGTTCTCTCTTTATCCTCTGAGCCAGTGAGTTAACGGCGTCTAAGTAGTTCTGCCGTTGCACCCAGAAGAGCACATTGAAGTCTATCGATGAAGCACCAAAACCACCGAACACAATCACGTTGCTCAGCTCAGGTGATTTCTCGACGAGTGGTTCTTCGTCCAGACATTTTTTGAGCACTTCCAAAGCTTTGGCAAGATCACTTTCGTAAGACACAGAAACCTTTAGTTCGAACCTCCTGACGTTTGTTGGCCAGTAATGTATGAGTCTCTGGCTCCACACCTGCTTGTTGGGGATGAGAACCTGCTTTCCATCGAATGTGCGCAGCACCGTGTGGTTGTAGTTTATCGCCTCAACGGTTCCACTTATACCGTCTATCTCGACAACATCGTTTTCATGGAGTTTTCCAGTGAAGATCACGAGCAAACCACATATGAAATTTGAAAGTGGTTCCTGAACTGCGAATCCCACGGCAATTCCACTGATCCCGAGCGCTGTCAAGTAGGGAACCAGATCCACCTGCCAGATGTCCAGTACGACCATCAGGGCGATAACGAGGATGATCGTGAGGAGGATCGTTCGAAGTGTGTTCTTGATACGCATTTCTTTGCCAAGTTTTGTCGCTACTTTCAGTATTGCTCCATAAAGCAACCTGTAGACGATGTAAGCAACAGCGAAAGTCGCTGCTGTTTTTATCAGTTGGATGGGTACGCTCATCTTCACCTACCTCCTGTACCAAAGTCATAATAACACACCGTTTCGAGTATAATCACGTTGGTGATGGAGGTGAACAGCGTGAAGATAGTGGAGTCTGCTCCAAACTTCAGCGAAGGAAGAAGGGAAGAAATCGTTCGAGAGATAATCGCTCAGGCAGAGGGTATCAAAGACGTCTGGATTCTGGATTGGTCGATGGATGCGGATCACAACAGGTCCGTTGTGACGCTGGTCGGTTCGCCAGAACCGCTCCTTGAGGTTCTGTTCAGGATGACGAAGAAAGCCATGGAAGTCATCGATATGAGAACGCATAAAGGAGAGCATCCGAGAATGGGTGCAACGGACGTTATCCCGCTGGTGCCCGTCATGAACGTCACGATGGAGGAATGCGTCGAGCTTTCGAAAAAGCTCGGTAAGAGAATTGGGGAAGAGCTAAAAATACCAGTGTTTCTCTACGAAAGGTCCGCGACGGCCCCGCACAGGGAGAACCTTGCGGACATCAGAAAGGGTGAATTCGAAGGTTTCTTTGAAAAGATAAAAGATCCCATGTGGAAGCCAGACTTTGGTCCGGATGAGGTGCACCCGACGGCGGGTGTCATCGCTGTGGGAGCGAGGGAGTTTCTGATAGCCTTCAACGTGAACCTTGGGACAACGAGAATAGAGGTCGCAGAGAAAATAGCAAAGGCCGTGAGGCACATAAGCGGTGGCTACAGATACGTCAAAGCGATCGCCGTTGATCTGAAAGAAAAAGGTATGGTACAGGTGTCCATGAACATGACGAACTACAAGAAGAGTCCTCTCTTCAGAGTTTTCGAGACGATAAAGCGTGAAGCGGAAAGATACGGCGTGCCGGTCGTGGGTACGGAGATCATCGGCATGGTGCCACTGCAAGCGATGCTGGAAGTCGCGCAATTCTATCTGCAACTCGATGATTTCAATGTGAACAGGATCATAGAGACCAAGATCATCGAAATCCTCGCGAACAGGCTGAAAGAGGTGGGTCAATGATACAGCTCGTTGTTGGTGCGAAAAAGCTCTATACACCGATCGGAAACAAGCCTAAATCCGGACAGGACATGTCCAGACTCGAGGTTTTGAATAACGTCTATGTTTCGATCGAAGACGGTATCATAGTTGATATTTCCACATCGAAACCGAAAGATTTCGTCAGATTCCTCGAAGCGGACCTCGTCGTGCCAGGCCTTGTGGACTGTCACACGCACATTCCCTTCTACAGTTTCAGGGAGAGCGATTTTCTCAAACGTGTCGGTGGAGCAACGTATTTGCAGCTTCACAGCTCCGGTGGTGGATTGTTCGAGACTGTGGAGAAGGTCAGAAAAGCTTCGGAACGTGAGCTAGTCAGATTCAATCTAAAGTTTCTGAGAGAGTTTCTGAAAAAAGGTGTCACCACTTTAGAGTGCAAGAGCGGTTACGGGCTCGATAGAGGCAGCGAGTTGAAGCAATTGAGAATCATCCATGCGCTCTCCAGGGTGGTCCCGCAAGATATCGTCGCTACTTTTCTTGGAGCACACGCGGTTCCAAAGAATGTGGATGAAACAGAGTACATAAATCAGCTGATAAACATGCTCGATGAGGTCAGAGATTACACTGAATACGTGGACATATTCTGTGAAGTTGGAGCGTTCAGCATCGAATCGGCAAGGACGTTTCTCAGTAAAGCAGCGGAGAAAGGTTTCAAGTTACGCGTTCACGCTGACGAGATCTCCAACATCGGGGCGAGCAAACTCGCGGCCGAGTTAAGGGCCGTCTCCGCAGACCATCTCATAAAAGTTGACGAAGAAGCGATCGACATGTTGTCCAGATCAGGCACCATCGCGGTGCTGATGCCCGCAACGAGCTTTCATTTGAACGAGACTTACGCACCCGCACGTGCGCTCATAGATTCGAACGTTCCTGTGGCGATCGCGAGCGATTTCAACCCTGGTTCCAGTCCAACGCTTGAACCTTCGTTCATTATGCATCTGGCTGTGAGATATTTGAAAATGACGCCGGAAGAGGTCTTGACTGGCTTCACGTTGAATGCGGCCTGTGTGCTGAACCTGGCTGACAGGCTTGGCACGATCGAAGTTGGGAAGCAGGCGGATCTGGTCCTCTACGACGATGCGGATCTTTTAACGCTACCCTACCTGGTCGGTTTGACACCCAGAGTGGTCATCAAAAGGGGTCAGGTGTTTGAAAATTGACGTTTGGGTCCTGGGAAAGATGAAGAACTTTGCGAAAATCGCTGAAGAATACAAGAAGATGCTCTCCCGGTTCGTGGACATCGATCTGCTGGAGCTCAGTCACGAGAACATCGAGGATGAATCTCTGCTGAAAAAAGATGCCGTGAAGGTTCTGAAAATGCTTCGCGACGATGATTACCTCGTGCTTCTCGACGAACACGGTACGGGTTACGATTCACTTTCTTTCGCCAACCATCTTTCTGAGCTTTTACGTGAGAAAAAGAGAATCATCTATTTGGTAGGCGGACCCATGGGCGCTGATGAAAGCTTAAAGGCGAGGGCGAACGAGAGATTGTCTCTTTCAAAAATGACGCTGACGCATCGACTGACGGTCGTGGTGCTTCTGGAACAGCTGTTCAGGAGCTTTAAAATCCTGAACAACGAAAGGTATCATTACTGAACTGGAGGTGGGTAACTGGTGGAAGATCCGTACAGTAGTTTCATGCAACTGCTCGTAATGATCTTGCTTTTGACGCTTTCGGCAGTTTTTTCCGCATCGGAAACGGCGCTCACATCGTTGAGTAGGTTGAAACTGATCAAAAAAAATGAGCAGGAGTCGATCCATCGAGTGAACAGGATGCTTACAGCGGTTCTGATCATGAACAACTTCGTGAACCTCATGCTCTCGTCGGTAGCAACGTTGCTCTTTGTACGATTGTTCAGAAACTTCAACGAGGGGCTTGTCGCGGTGTTTGGAACGATCTTCGTCACCTTCATTGTTCTCGTCGTGGGTGAAATATCGCCGAAGATTTACGCCAGGGAATACGCAGAACGGGTTTATCAACGGGTGGATGTTTTGTTGCGCTTGCTGGATCGGCTTCTGTCTCCGCTGGTCAGTCCGCTGCTGCGCATCAGCAACCTTGTGGTCCGACTGATAGGTGGAAAGGCCATGGAGGACGCGCCTTTCATAACAAGCGAAGACATAATCAACGCGGTTAATGTTGGGACAGAGGGTGGTACGATCGGAAAACAAGAAGGTATGATCGTGGAACAAACTTTCAAGATGAGCGAGACCGACATAAAGGAGATCATGACACCCAGGGTGGATGTCGTGGCAATAAACGAAAACGCGACGATAGAGGAATTCTTCAAGCTTGTGAATGAAGAAGGCTACTCTCGGATCCCTGTTTTCAGGGAAGACATCGACGACATAGTGGGTATCTGCTACGTCAAGGATGCCGTCGCCCTAGTGGAGCAGCTGGGCTGGGATGCGGCAAGGAGCAAGAAGGTTTCTGAGATCATGAGAGAGCCTATCTTCGCTCCCGAGACCATGAAGGTCAGCACGTTGCTGAAAATATTCAAGGAGAAAAAAATGCATATGGCGATCGTGGTAGATGAGTTCGGTGGCACTGCCGGTATAGTGACTCTGGAAGACATCCTCGAAGAGCTCGTCGGTGAGATCATGGACGAATACGATTACGACGAGACCAGCAACATAAGGAAAGTGTCGGAAAACAGCTACATAGTGAAGGGTACGACGCCTTTGAACGATATCGAAAGAGAGCTCGACGTCGAGTTCCCGCCAACCGAGCACGAAACACTCGCTGGCTATTTGCTCGAACAGTTCCAGAGGATTCCAAGCGTGGGGGAAGAACTCGATGTGAACGGTTTTCACTTCAAGATCGTTGCGGCAACGAAGAGTAAAATAGACAGAGTCCTGATGACAATAAAAAGGAGAGAAGCAGATGAGCGAAAAGGAACTGATCGAAAGGGCGATTGAAGCCATGCGAAGAGCGTACGCACCCTATTCCAACTTCAAGGTTGGTGCAGCCCTTCTTACGAAATCCGGAAAAGTTTTCGTCGGGTGCAACATTGAGAACGCGTCCTTTGGGCTTTCTGTATGTGCCGAGAGGGTGGCAATATTCACCGCGGTGGCCGCCGGTGAAACGGAGTTCGAAAAACTCGTCGTTGTTGCGAGCACAAGTTCTCCCGTGAGTCCATGTGGGGCGTGTAGACAGGTGATGAGCGAGTTTGGAGATTTTGAAGTGATACTGGCGAACACGAATGGTGACACTATGAAAACGAGAGTTTCGGAACTTCTCCCGTACGCGTTCAAACTCAGGGAGGGATGAATTTGAAGTCTGGTTTCGTAACACTCGTTGGAAGACCGAACGTGGGTAAGTCGAGTCTCATAAACAGTTTCATGGGGAGAAAAGTCCTCATCGTGACAGAAAAGCCACAAACCACACGCAACCGTATACGCTGTATCTACACAGACACAGAACATCAGATAATTTTCATTGACACACCAGGCATCCACAAACCTCTGCACAGACTGGGACATTTCATGGTGGAAGCTGCTGTGCAAGCGATGAAAGGAGTAGATCTGATACTCTTCGTCGTGGATGCCACGAAGGGTTTTGGGGAACCTGAAGAGCAAATAATAAGCTTGCTGAAGGCATCCAAGAATAGAAGCTTTCTGGTGATCAACAAGATAGACCTTGCAGAGGACTACGAGCATCTGGCAGAGCTGGGCCGTCAGAAGTACGATTTCGAAAAGACCTTCTTCACCAGCGTCGTTAAGAACGAAGGTGTGCAGGAGCTGTTCGAAGCCATAAAGGCCGTCATGCCGGAAGGTCCCATGTACTTTCCACTGGACACCGTGACCGATCGACCGCTGTCTTTCCAGTTTGCCGAGATCATAAGGGAAAAGGTGCTCCTGCTCACCAGGGACGAAGTGCCACACTGTGTTGCGGTGATCGTGGATGAAATAGCAGAGCGCGATAACGGAGTGCTGTACGTCGCTGCGACCATCTACGTCGAGAGGGATTCGCAGAAGGGGATACTCATCGGCAAGGACGGCAGGATGATAAAACAGATCGGCACGCTCTCCAGGATCGAAATGGAACAGCTGGTCGGAAAGAAGATCTATCTCGATCTCCACGTGAAGGTCAAGAAGAACTGGAGGGACAAAGACTTCATAATACTGAACGAGGTAGGCATGAAAGACGATCTCCAGTGAGGTGAACGGCTTGCCCAGACTTTACGTGAACCTCTCCAAAATCGCCACGAACACGCGTCGTCTGATCGAACTCCTTTCCGGTCAGGGTATAGAACTCGTGGCCGTCACGAAAGTGACCCTGGGTGATCCAAAAATCGCCAGGGTGTTGCGTGAATCGGGCGTTCGAATCATAGCCGATTCGAGGATCCAGAACATCGAGCGTATGAAATCTGACGGCATAGACGGCCCGTTCATGATGCTGAGAATTCCCCAGGTTAGCGAACTCGAGAGGATTGTCGAACTGTGTGAGTACGTTCTAGTTTCAGAACTGGAAGTGGTAGAAAAAATCGAACAACTCTGTCGGGAAAAGAAGCGTAGGGTGAAACTGATCTACATGGTTGACGTCGGAGATCTGAGAGAGGGTGTGTGGTACGAGCACGCAGTGGAAGAGATCGCGCAGGCCGTCAGAATCTGTGACTGGGCCGAGGTTTGTGGTGTTGGGACGAACCTCGGATGTTACGGTGGCGTTTTACCGAGCGAAGAGAACATGCGCACGCTGCTCAGCATAAGAGACTGCGTTGAAAAGATAGTCCGCACATCCTTACCGATCGTTTCTGGCGGAAACACGTCTGCGCTCAAACTGGTCGAAGAAGGAAGACTCCCCAAGGGTGTGAACCAGTTCAGAGTGGGCGAAGCCATATATCTCGGCACGGACGTGACGAACAACAGGGAGATCGACTGGCTGGAGAAGGATGCCTTCATTCTCGAGGCCGAAGTGATCGAAGTGAAGACCAAACCTTCCGTTCCGGTTGGCAAAACGGGGTTCGACGCTTTCGGAAGGCGTCCCGTATTCGTGGACAGGGGCTGGCGAAAGCGTGCGATCCTGGCGCTCGGAGAACAGGACACCGTGCCGAATCATCTAAAGCCTCTCGATGAGGGAGCCGTCGTGATCCACGCATCGAGCGATCACACGATCTTAGACATCACCGACGTGGAAAGGCCCATACGTATCGGCGATATGGTGCGTTTCAGGTTGAGTTACGCGGCCCTCTTGAGGGCAATGAACTGTCCGCACGTGGAGAAAGTCTACGTTTGAAGGGGGAAAAAGTGATGGCGTTCCTGGATGAGAATTATCTACTCAGTTGTGAAACGGCAAAGCAGCTTTATCAACTTGTGAAGGATCTTCCCATCGTCGATGCGCACAACCACAGCGACGCCAGAGAGATCGTCGAGAACAAAGGATGGAACGACATATGGGAAGCCGAAGCCGCCACCGATCACTACGTCTGGGAACTGATGAGGAGGAGAGGAGTCCCGGAAGAAAAGATCACAGGCAAAGCGAGCAACTATGAAAAATGGTTGGCGCTCGCTGAGGTGTTTCCGAAGTTCGTCGGCAATCCGACCTACGAGTGGATACACCTGGATTTGAGAAGGCGTTTTTCTATCAACGAAATCATCTCTAAAGAAACGGCGCAGATCATCTGGAACAAGGCGAAGGAGAAGTTGCAGAGCGATGATATGAAACCTCAAAAACTCTTGAGGGACATGAACGTCGAGATCATGTGCACAACGAACGATCCGGCGGAAGATTTGCATTATCATGAACTCGCACGTGAGAGGGTCGAAGGTGTAAAGATACTGCCAACCTGGAGGCCGGACAGGTTCTGCAAGGTTCATTCGCCCGATTTCAAAAAGTTTGTCTCCCAGCTCGAGGAGCGCACGAACGTTTCGATCACTGGCCTTTCCGCTTTCGTCGAAGCACTTAAGAAAACTCACGATCGTTTTGCTAAGCTTGGTTGTGTTTGCAGCGATCATGCACTCCTCGATCCGATCGTTCACAGAGTCAGCGAGAGCGAGGCATCAAGGATTTTCGAGAAAGCTTTGAAAGAACCTGTGTCCTACGAAGAGCATCTGAAGTTTCAATCCTACATGATGTACAGGTTTGCCGAGATGAACAGCGAAAAAGATTGGGCCATGCAACTGCACATAGGCGCGATGAGGGATTACAGGATCAAGCTGTTCGAGAGGCTTGGACCCGATAGTGGGGGAGACATCATAGCGGGGTTCGTCGACGTAGCGAGGGGCATGAAAAATTTCTTCAACGATTTCGATGGAAAGCTCAGAATCGTTCTGTACTGCATGGACACGAGCTATCTACCGGTGATGGCCACCATTGCCAGAGCCTTCGAAAATGTCTTCCTCGGCGCACCGTGGTGGTTCAACGACAGTCCCTTCGGCATGAGGTGGCACCTCGAATACATAGCGTCGGTGGATCTTCTGAGCAATTTCGTTGGTATGGTCACTGACTCGAGAAAACTCATGTCCTACGGCTCCAGGACCGAGATGTTCAGGAGGGTCCTCTGCGACGTGGTTGGCACGATGGTGGAACGCGGACAGATTCCCTTGGGTGAAGCTATCGAACTCTGCCGTGAGCTGAGCTATTCGAGACCGAAGGAATTCTTCTTTGGGAGATGAGTGAATGCAGTTCAGTGAGAAGGACAAGAAAAAAATTGAAGCCAAACTGAACGAGGGCTACAATCTCGTCGAAATCGTGGTGAAGAACAGAAACCGCTTCGCTATATTCGAAAAGAATGAAAACTACATCGCGGTGAAGCTTTCGAAATTACCCAAGCAAGAAGAAAAGTCCGACCAGGAGTAGCCGGTCAGCGAACGAGTGAGCGTCGACTCTTCGTCATCGTTCTACATATTCAGAAGGCATGCACAGGATCTTTCCGATCTTCAGTTCGAACAGCCTGGACGAGTTCGCCGGCTTCAACACCACGGCTGTATCTAAACCTTTGCTCGAACCGCCGCACGCGACCACCCATTCGTCGCACCTGACAAGACCGGCGTCGGCGGCCATCAACGCGATCTCCACACACACCTTGAATCCCTGACCGATCAGGCGGAGTGCATCGGCGACGATCTCGGCTGCGTGTACGCCTCCGTACTGTCTTCTGAACGCTCTCTCCACACTCGAAAGCGCGTGCGTCGCAGTGTGTACGGTGTGCCCTTTCTCCGTCAGTCGTTTTCTCAGTTCCGCAGGGAACTCATCGAAATTTGGTTCTTTGAATCCCACGTGGTGTGTCACGACGATGAGCCTGAGCCCCTCCGGGATCATTTCCAGGGCTTTCTGAGCGCTGTAACCTCGCGACGACGCTATGAGTAACTTCTTCGAATCTGTCTTTAACGCCTCCTCGATCGCGATCTTCAGCGTCGATTCTGTGTTCACTTCGCCTGCTGTCCTGAACAGCACCACCATCTCCGCCTCCCTGTTATAATAGTACCAAATGCGAACCAACTGGAGGTGGATTCGTTGGAGAAAATCAAGCTGGATGATCTCACCAAGTTCAGGTTCGTTTCCAACCTTGTACTCTCCCCAGATGCCACGAAGCTCGCCCTCGTGGTTCACGGGATGAACCTTCAGGGCAACGGCTACGATTCTAACATCTGGCTGTACGATGTCGAATCGAAGAGGCTGTTCCGGCTGACTTCTTCGAACCGTGACAGCTCTCCCATCTGGCTGAACAATTCGCAACTTCTTTTCGTTTCCTGGAGGGACGAGAAAGATCAGAAGAGAAAAGAGAGCGGAGAACCACTCACCGTGTTCTACACGATCGATGTGGCGGGTGGAGAAGCGAAACGTGCCTTTGAGCTGCCTTTCTCCATCAAGCAGGTAAAAAAGCTGAACGATGACACGATCATCTTCACCGCTGTGTACGATCACAGGTTGAAAGATTTCTGGTTGTTGTCGAAGGAAGAGAAAGAAAAAGCGTTGAAGGCACTGAAGGACGAGAAAGATTACGAGGTTCTGGACGAGATACCCTTCTGGTCGAACGGCTCTGGTTTCACGAACAAAAGAAGGATCAGGCTCTACAGTTACAATCTCAGAAATCAGCAGATCGTACCGATCAGCGATGAATTTTCGAACATCGAATACTTCTCAGAGGGAAAGAATGGAAACCTGATCCTTTACATCGCCAACCGTTTCGAGCACGTGATGAGGCGAAACAACGATCTTTACCTTTACGATGCCGAAAAGAACCGTTCGACCCTGCTCACACATGCTGAAAGGTTCAGATACGTCTTTGCTGAATTCATGAATGAAAAAATCATCTTCGCTGGTAGTAACATGGAACGCTACGGCATCAACGAAAATCCAAAGTTCTATTTGCTCGATCCTTCCAGCAGAGAAGTACAGCTGCTCACACCGGATTTCGACGCGAGCCTCTACAACAGTGTCAACAGCGATTGCAGGTACGGTTCCAACAGAACCTTCAAGGTGGACAGGGAACGACTCTACTTCGTGAGCACTCAATGGCACGATGCACAGCTGTACAGGATGGATCTCTCTGGAAGGATAGAACAGCTCAGCCTCGGCAAGGGTTCCGTCGATGGGTTCGACGTTGTTTGTGGAAAAATTTTCTTCGTCGGGTTGAAAAACATGAAACTTCAGGAAGTGTATCAACTCGTGGGGAATGAAGAAAAGCAGATCAGTGAGTTCAACGAGTGGGTTCAGAGAGAGCGGTTCGTTTCGAAGCCTGAAAGGTTCACTTTCAACACAGACGATGGCACGACGATCGAAGGCTGGATCATGAAACCCTTCGGTTTCGAACCCGGGAAGAAGTATCCTGCAGTCTTGGAAATTCACGGAGGACCCAAGACTGTTTATGGAGAGGTGTTCTTCCACGAGATGCAGCTGCTCGCGAGCGAAGGATACGTCGTGCTCTATTGCAATCCGCGCGGGAGCGACGGTAGGGGGAACGATTTTGCGGACATTCGAGGCAAATATGGCACGATCGACTATGAGGACATCATGCGGTTTGTCGATGAGTCGCTGAAGCGGTTCGATTTCATCGACGAGAATCGTTTGGGTGTCACGGGCGGTTCTTACGGTGGTTTCATGACGAACTGGATCATCGGTCACACGGATCGATTCAAGGCAGCCGTTTCTCAGAGGAGCATCGCGAACTGGATCAGCAAGTTCGGTACCACGGACATAGGTTACTTCTTCGTGGAGGATCAGCATCTGGCAACACCGTGGAGCGATTTTGAAAAACTGTGGTGGCACTCACCCATGAAGTACGCCGACAGAGTGAAGACGCCGACTCTGTTCATCCATTCGGAGGAGGACTACAGGTGCTGGCTCGTCGAGGGCATTCAGATGTTCACATCGCTGAAGTACCACGGCGTTGAAACAAAGCTCGTGATGTTCAAAGGAGAAAACCACGAGCTGAGCAGGAGTGGAAAACCTTTACACAGACTCAGAAGGCTGAGAGAGATCCTAGATTGGTTCGAAAAGCATTTGAAATGAGGGGCCATGGGCCCCTCATTTTTTCACTGAATGTCGATATTGCCAAGATCAACATCTTCATTCTGTACAGTCACAGACAGAGTTGTTGCCGGAGTGAGTTCGAAGATGTAATCAGGATCCTGCGCTGACTGCCAGTTTGCGTATATTTTCAGCTCGTAGTTGCCAGGCCTCACTTTACACAATCTGAACTCACCGGCCAGCCAGTGGGCCGATTCTTTGTGCGTCAGCGTCACCGCGGTCGGACTCGATTGCCCCGTTTCAAAGAGCGCAACCAGTGCGTGAGGAAGGCCTTGATTGTTCTTTACAACTCGACCCGTGATGTCGTACAGATGGCCGTACCTTGTGTGAATGACTGGAGTCATGTGGTATTCAACCGGATTGTTTCCATGCTCTGAACTCGTCGCAGAGCCTGTGACCTTGATCGACCTTGAAAGGTCGAAATCCAGAACAATGGAAGTACCGGACTTCACATAGAAGCCCTGCAGGTTGTACTTCAACGAGCCAGAACTGATCCGCAAAGGATGATCGGTCCCATCAACGGTGATCGTGGCAGCCGAGATCTCGAAACGCAGCTGACCATAGGTTCCTTCTGGTACAGACCCGACGTACAGTTCCTGACCGACGAGGTCCAGCAAATTCACCGTTGTTGCCTCGTCGCTGACAACTACCGTGGCATCTTCGCTGAGCAAAAGTATGCGATCGATCGTCACGAGGATGCTTTCAACATTTTCGATGGGCAAAACTGCGTCGGTGAGGTACACTTTGACGCTCGGCTGTGACCAACTCAGAAGCGCACAGGAGGCGAGCACAAGTGCTATCGTGGCGCCCACCACAGCGAGCAACATCTTTCTCATAATATCACCTCCATGTCCAGCCTGGGGACAGAAGAATTATAAACCTTCCAGCTCTTCTGGATACGGTCTCAGGTATCGCTGGTTCAGCAGGTACTCAACATTGAGTTTCTGCGCATAGAGAGTGAGAGTTCGCCTGACCTTGGTCAGGCTCGCCGAACCTGACGAGAAATCGTTCAGAAGTTTCACGAGTTTTCTCTTCTCCTTTTCATCGACTTTGTCTTTGAAGTATCCGTAGATGTGCTGGAGCACGTTGAAATGTTTCCCGCGCGTTGGCTGGACAGACAGGGCCGAACGGAACAGATCTCTGTACTGCGAGAAAAGTTCTGAGAGTTCCGCACCTTTCAAATTAGAGACCAGCTTTCCGAGCTTTTTCAACAGTGATGGACTGTGCGCCATGAGCAGGTATTTGTACCTTTCGTGGAGTTTCAACAGCTCTGTCTTCGAGCCAGCCTCGATAACTTCTCTGAGTTCTGCGCTGGCGAAGATTCTGCACAGGAAATGTTCTCTGCGCCAGAAATGTTTCAATCCGGATTCATCTATGAACGCGACCTTTGGAAATTTCTCCATCACTGCTTCTGCGAAGATTCCTGAGGTCTTCACCACGAATCTTTTGTTTCCATAAAATCTGTACGCCGTCGCGTCCCGCAGCGCGCAGGAAGGAGATTTTCCCTTCAGCACGAAACCATCCACCCCATCATTCAGAGCCTCGAGGAAATCTACACTGAATTTCAGCAGCTTTTCCGTGAGATCTCTGTTTGTTTTTTTCTGCACGACTCTCTTCTTTTCGTCAAAGATGATCACCATAGGATTTCTGGGAACAGGAAGATTGATGCCAACCTCGGGACAGACTTTGATCACATCGACGAACTGGGCAAGCTTCTCGCAGAATTCGTCCCTGATCTGCTTACCGTTGTATCTGACCAGTTCAGAAACCAGACACGCGGAGAAGACAACCTTTGGTTTTGGAAATTTCTGGTTCATTCTCTATCCACCCAGTGCGCCCTTCACGACGTTCATCACGATCCCGGAAAAGAGTGGTACCGACACGTTGTCGTTGATGGCCAGCGGTAAAGCTTCACAGATCGTGGCTGCGATCGCTCCAGACAATCCAGCCAGAAGCGGTACAATGTTCAGAACGTGGAACACGTACGCCGTATAGACACAGAGCGCAAGATGTGCCAGCGTGCCTTCAACTGTCTTATGAAAGAGTTTTGTTCTGCCGAAGCTCATTCCGACGATCTTCGCCGCCAGATCTCCCAGAATCATGAAGGAGCACGCCGCGACGGCAACGTTTTTATCGAAGAAGAGATAGCTCAACGTTACGCCGAGCAAGAACAGAGTCATCGAGGATAAACGCTTCCTTTCACTCTCTTTGAACATTTTGAATTTGAACCTGTCGTGGAAGAATTCGCCCGTCCTTTTGTGAGAGAGCCTCACCAGATCCAGTACCAGAAAGACTCCCAGCAGAACGGCCAAGAAGAGCATGAAAGAGCCCCTTTGCATCTGCGAACCCAGTAAGAGCAGCAAAAAAGCCGCGGGCCTGATGATCACGCGCCACGGTCTCACGTTCTCGTGGAAGACGATCAACTTCCAGCTGATGATGTTGTACAAATTGATCGCGAGAAGAACGAATATCGGAACGACGATGAGGTAGGAACGCTCTGGCAGCCTGAGCATCACAAGGAGCGCGAGTGAGGGGAGTACGAAGAGCCCCACCACATCTCCTTTCCTCGACACCAAGAACAGAACAATCACGAGCAGTACCAGTACAGAAAGATCGGACAGCAATATTTTCAACGGGATCTTCAACCATTCAGTCCAGAGGAAATAGAGCAGTATTCCCACGGTCGTCGCGGCACCACGACCACCTCTGAACTGGAGATAGAACGGAAAGACGTGACCAACAACCGCGGCTATCGCGGAGGTGAAACAGATCAGTTCTGAAAATCCCAGAAGAGAGGTCAGCTTGAACGCAAGAATTCCCTTTGAAACATCGTACAGTGCCGTGAACACGGCGGGCCATAAGCCAACGTTCCTGAAGACGTTCGTTGTCCCTGCGTGTTTGGTACCGATATGACGTATATCGACTCCGAGCGCAGCCTTCGTTATGAAGTACGCAGGCAAGAAACTCCCCAGCAGATAACCCAGCAGGATCGCAACAAACAATTGCATGAAAAATCTCTCCACTAATATTCTAATTCCATTGAAAGTCTTCCCACACTCATTTAAAAGACGGTCCTGTATAATTCATCATGGAAAAACTGCTTTAGGGGGTGTGTTCTGTGAAGAAACTCTTCCTGATGATCCTGCTGACGGTCGTCTTTGGAGTGGTCATGGCCTCGTACGTTAAGAACGTCATCTACTTCATCGGAGACGGTATGGGATTCAACCACGTTTACTTGGCAAGCGTTTTGGAAGGTAGACCGCTCAACATGATGAAGGCCCAGCACGTGGGAATCGTCAAGACCTTCTCTGCGAACACGTGGGTTACTGATTCTGCAGCCGCAGGAACAGCCCTGGCGAGTGGTTTCAAGACCAACAACGGCATGATCGGCATGCTTCCGAACGGTGAGAGCGTGCCGTCGATCGCAGAAGTGCTGAAATCCTATGGTGTGAAGGTCGGTATCGTGGTGACGTGCAGAATCACTCACGCCACACCGGCGGCGTTCTACGGGCACGTTCCAGACAGGGACATGGAAAACGAACTCGCAGAACAGTTGATCGAGAGTGGCTTTGACGTGGTCATGGGCGGAGGCATGCGACATTTCGTTCCTGCGTCGGTGAAGGGTAGCAGCAGGAAAGATGAAAAGGACCTCATAGCGCTGGCGAAAGAACGTGGCTACACGGTCATCACAAAGAAGAGCGAGATGGCGCGGGTTGAATCTGGAAAACTTCTGGCTCTGTTCGCTTCGAGCCATCTGGCTCCAGCGAGTGAGAGGACCGGGGAACAGCCGATGCTTTATGAGATGGTGGAGAAAGCGCTCGAGCTGTTGTCGAAGGATGGAGAGCCCTTCTTCCTGATGGTGGAAGGATCTCAGATCGACTGGGAAGCACACGGCAATGATCCTTACGGAGTTTGGAAAGAAGTCATCGAATTTGATAAAGCAGTCGGTGTCGCGCTCGAATTCGTGAAGAGGAATCCAGACACGTTGATCATCGTCACCGCCGACCATGAAACCGGAGGTCTTTCCACTTCGACGGGAACCTACATGCTTGAGGTCGAAAAACTCAGGAACTTCAAGGCCAACACGGACTGGTTCCTGGCGAGGTACAGCGTTGAAGAGAAGGAAAAGTTCATCGCGGGCGTTAAGGAATTCTACGGTATAGAGATGAGCGAGGAAGAATACCAGCAGCTTTTGAACATAAAGAGAACGGCAAAAAGTCCGTACGATCTGCCCAACGCCTTTGGACGTTACATAAGCTCGAAGGCACTGTTGGGCTGGACAACTTTCGATCACACGGGTGATCCAGTCCCACTGTTCGCTTTCGGACCAGGTGCTGAACACTTCACCGGCTGGCTGGACAACACCGACGTTCCAAGGATCATCGCCCGGTTGATGGGCTATCCTCTTACATATCCAATCCAGAGGGAACCCATCGTTACAGGTCCCGTGCTCTACTGAAAGAGAGCCAGAAAACGTCGGGTGGGCTTTTGCCCACCCTTTTGTTAACTCATACAGAAAGAGAGAGCAATTCGACGACAGAGTGTGAAATCAGGCAAGATAGGATTTTCAAAGGTAAAAATGGCACGCAGTGATCCTCAGCTGTGATTCTTCTGGGTTGACAGAAGATGTCTCCCTATGGCTAATTTTGAGTGGAATCGTGTCGGTAACGTTACCGGCACAAAACTGGGGGGTGTTTTCATGAGGAAGCTACTCATCCTCATCCTGTCCGTGATGGTGCTCCTGGTCTTCGCAAAAGAACGCATCGTCATCAACAGCTACATGTCGGACCCGGCTCCGAGAAAAGCATTGGCAGAGCTTGTGGAAATGTTCCAGCAGAAGTATCCCGAGTACGAAGTTGTGGTGAACACCTTCGCACACGAAGACTTCAAGGTCCTGCTGAGAACGTGGCTCGCTTCGCCCAAAGGCACTGCGGACGTCGTCACCTGGTTCGCGGGTGAAAGGATGCGCTACTTCGCCGAGATGGGCCTCATCGTCCCGGTGGAGGAAGTTTTCGAAGGGAGCAAGTGGGAAGACTACTTCCCCGAAGCGTTCAAGAGCACCTGCTCGTACAAAGACAAGATTTACTTCATCCCTCAGAGCTGGTACTGGTGGGGTGTCTACTACAGAAAATCCGTGTTCGAAAAGCTGGGGATCAAGGAACCTAAGACCTGGGATGAGTTCCTGCAGGTGTGCGAAACACTGAAGCAGAACGGCATCGTACCGATCACCATAGGTACCAAGTTCCCGTGGACCGCTGCCGGATGGTTCGACATACTGAACCTCAGGATCAACGGGCTCGATTATCACATCGCGCTCACCGCAGGAGAGGTTCCGTACACCGATCCAAAGCTCATGAAGGTGTTCGAGTACTGGAGGCAGCTCATCGACAGAGGATACCTGCTCCCCAACCACACGGCGTACGAGTGGCAGGAAGCTGCGACCTTCCTGTTCAGGGGTCAGGCCGGCATGTACTATATGGGACAGTTCATCAAGGACGTTGCCCCGGCAGAGGTTAAGGACGATCTCGATTTCTTCAGATTCCCCATCATCGATCCGAACGTTGATCTCTACGAAGAAACACCCATCGATGGATTCATGATTCCGGCGAACGCTCCGAACAAGAAAGGAGCCATAGTGTTCTTGAGGTTCATCGCTTCGAAGGAAGCTCAGGAGAAATTTGCGAAAGATCTCGGAAGGCTCGCGGCCAACGTTGAGGTGGCTCCGCCCGACGAACACGCGAGGAAAGGGCTCGACATGATCCTCGCGTCCGCCGGTGTGGCTCAGTTCTACGACAGGGACACCAATCCGGAGATGGCTGAAGTCGGTATGAACGCGTTCATCGAGTTCATGCAGAATCCAAACAGGATAGGTGACATTTTGAAGAGGCTGGAAGCCGAGAGAAAGAGGATATACGGTAAGTGAATTTGTCCCACGGGCGCCCCGCCCGTGGGTTTGGGGTGATCGAATGAAGAAGAAGCTGACACCCTATCTTTTCCTCACTGGGCCTTTAGCCCTTTATTTCATCTGGGTCATATACCCCATCTTTCGCACCATCGTTGCAAGCTTTACACGCTGGGACGGTATGACAAAGCCGAGGTTCCTCGGTTGGGAGAACTTCGTCAGACTCTTCAACGATCGCTACTTCATCCTTTCTTTGCTGAACAACTTCAAGTGGATGATCGGTTTCGTCATACTTTCGATCCCACTGGGGCTTCTTTTCGCGATGCTTATGGACCAGAAGTATCCGGGCCACAGGATATACAAATCTCTCGTTTATCTACCGATGGCGCTGTCGTTCGTCGTGATAGGTCAGATATGGTCCTGGGTGCTCGAACCGGCTGGAGGAATCGTCAACACCTTTTTTCGATGGATCGGGCTCGAAAGTCTGGCAAAACCATGGTTGAGCGATCCGAAGATAGTCACTTACTCGCTGATCTGGGCCGCGCTTTGGAGACAGATCCCCTACGCGATGGTTCTCTTTCTGGCAGGTTTACAGAGCGTCGATAAGGAACACGTTGAGGCGGCCATAGTCGATGGCGCGAACGCGTTTCAGAGGTTCTGGTACGTGATACTCCCCGAACTGAGACCCGCCATGGTGATAGCCATCACCGTCAACATCATCGATTCGCTCAGAGCATTCGACATCGTGTTCGTCATGACCAGAGGTGGTCCATACTACTCTTCGAGTGTCATGGCGAACTACATGTACATACAGGCGTTCCACAATTACAGGATGGGTTACGGTGCAGCCATAGCGGTGATACAGTTCCTCATAACCCTCGGTTTCATCCTTATCTACGTGCTGAACGTGCTCAAGAGGGAGGAAAGGATATGAGAAAGATTCTCAAAGCCGTTTTCTTCTACGTGTTCTGTACGCTCATCGTGATGCTCTGGATGGTCCCGTTGATAGTGGCGTTCTTCACCGCCTTCAAAACGATGGACGAAATCTTCATGCTCAGGAACTTCTGGGCTCCTCCGAAAACCTGGACTTTCGAGAATTTCAAGATCGCCTGGACTGAAGGTCGCATGGCGCGTTATTTTGTGAACACCGCCATCGTGACCGGAGCTTCTGTCGCGGGCACGCTGTTCCTCTCGAGCCTGAGCGCCTTCGCACTCGCCTGGTACGAGTTCAAACTGCGTTCACTCATTCTGATGCTTTTCGTTTCGGGTATGCTGATACCTTTCCAGATGTTGCTCATTCCGGTATACAGATTTTCCGTTGTGACGGGTCTGTACGACACGTTGATCGGAGTTATACTGTTCCACATTGCCTTTCAGCTCGGTTTCTGCACTTTCTTTTTGCGGAACTTCATGGTGACGATACCAACGAGCCTCTTCGACGCCGCGAGGATCGACGGTGCGAGCGCTTTCAGAATATATTCGAAGATCATCATGCCCCTTGTGAAACCTGCCGTTGCCGCCCTCAGCATCCTCGAGTTCACCTGGATATGGAACGATTATCTTTGGTCTCTCATACTGCTTCAGAGTGACGCCAAGAAGACTGTCACGATAGGTCTCACCACTCTGCAAGGCCAGTGGATAAGCAGCTGGAACATCATAGCCGCCGGGGCGTTGCTCGCCGCCACAGTTCCTGTTATAGTTTTTCTGATCTTCCAGCGGTACTTCATCCAGGGTCTGACTCTGGGTAGCGTTAAAGGATGAGGAGGGGTTGGATGCAGATCTACGGTGCAGATTACTATCCCGAGCACTGGGAGGAATCCGACTGGGAACGGCACGTGAAGATCATGAAGGAGATCGGTGTCGAATGGGTGCGCGTCGGCGAGTTCGCCTGGTCCATCGTCGAACCGGAAGAAGGCCGCTACGATTTCTTGAAACTTGAAAGAGCGATGAAGGTTTTGAAGGACAACGGCATCAAGATCATTGTCGGAACGCCCACCGCAGCTCCCCCATTGTGGTTGACGAAGAAGCATCCGGAAGTCCTACCTGTGGATAAATTCGGCAGACAGAAAGGCCCAGGAAGCAGGAGACATTACTGTCCAGCAAACGAGACCTACCGCGAGTATTCGAGGAGGATCGTTGAAAAATACGCCGAACATTTCTTCCGGTACGCGGACATGTGGCAGATAGACAACGAGTTCGGTTGCCACGACACGACTCTGTGCTACTGTGAATCGACAAGAAAGGCGTTCATCGAATGGTTGAAGAAGAAATACGGTTCCATAGACGAGCTGAACTATCGGTGGGGAAACAAATTCTGGAGCCAGACGATAACGGACTGGGACGAGATAGTCCTGCCGGTGAACACCCCTGCGTTTGAAAATCCTCATTTGATGCTCGATTTCTTCAGATTTTCGAGCGATCTGTACATAGACTACATGGACATGCAGAGCGAGATCGTTCGGAGGTACTCGGACAAACCTATCACCCACAACCTCATGGTGGATTTCTTCGACATCGATTACAGAAAGCTGTCTGAGCATCTGGATCTCGTCAGCTGGGACAACTACGTCCCGACGAAAGTTTACGAGCCTTTTAGACAGGCGGCGAACCACGACTTAATGAGATCGTTGAAGAAGAAACCTTTCCTTGTGATGGAACAGCAACCGGGAAGGGTCAACTGGAAGATCGTCAACGAACAGTATCCCGATGGGTTCATCAAGCTCTGGATCAAGCAGGCTCACCTGCACGGGGCCATCGGAGTGCTCGTGTTCAGGTTCGACCAGATCCGGTGGGGTGCCGAACAGTACCACGGCGCGCTGCTGGACTACGCTGGTAGGAAGACGGATAGGTGTTCAGAATTTGCGCAGGCCAGGAATGAGACCGAGGGCGTCGTCGAACCGGAAAAGGAAGTGGCCATTTACTTTTCTTATGAAAACGCGTGGATTCACAGAATAAATCATCTGAACCGGAATTTCAACTATTGGGAAGCAATCATGCAG
Organism: Thermotoga sp. Ku-13t; assembly: GCF_011057685.1. NCBI lineage: Bacteria > Thermotogati > Thermotogota > Thermotogae > Thermotogales > Thermotogaceae > Thermotoga > Thermotoga sp. Ku-13t. Next base: position 177,711 of record NZ_LNFY01000001.1, read on the forward strand.
ATTTACAAAGCGGTTCGACGGCTCGGTTACAACGTAGACTTCGTGTTCGAAAACGATGACATCGATCCTTACAAGCTGTTGATCGTGCCGTACGCGATGTACCTGCCAGAGAGTTTCATCGAAAAGATCAAAGCCTTCCGCGGGGATGTTTTGATCACGTGCATGAGTTCCATCAAAGACGAATACAACTGGCTGCGGAAAGAATTTCCACACGGTCTTCAGGGATTTCTCGGCATAGAGATCGTGGATTTCGCCGGTGCCGATCAGCTGGATGTGAACGTTCTTGGTTTGAACCTCTGTGGAGCTGTGTGGTGTGATAAAATCTCTGTCAAAGATGCGGAAGTCCTGGGGTCTTTCAAGGCAGGTCCATTCGCCGGTTTACCATGTGTGACGAAGCGCGGGAACGCTTACTACGTGGCGACAGTCTTCGATGAATTTTTCTACACTTTCCTGATTGGAAGAATCCTGCCAGCGAAATTCGTCGGTGATGAGATCGATTCTGTGCAGCTTTCGGACAGACTAGTTCTTCTGAACGTCAGTGATCGCGAGAGCGTGGTCTGGGCGGGTAAAAGAAAAATCAACTTGAAATCGTTCGAAAGGCGGGAGGTTTGAACCTTGGCCAAACGCTTCATCACAATAAGAGATATAGCCGAAGAAGCCGGTGTCTCCGTGAACACGGTTTCAAGGGCCTTGAACAACAAACCCGACGTGAGCGCGGAAACGAGGAAGAAGGTTCTCGAGATCGCGAAGAAACTTGGATACATAAGGAATTCCGATGCCGTACTCTTCAGAAAAGGTACCACAAAGACCATAGGTGTGGTGTTCGAAGACAGTTCCAACCCATTCTATGCAGAAGTGTTCAAGGGAATAGAAACGAGCGCGCGAAAGTACGGTTATCAAGTGATACTGATGAACACCGAGAGAGATTACATAAACGAACTGCAGGCGGTCGAAACACTCCTGCAAAAGCGTGTCGATGGCATCATCATCTCCCCCACCCAGTTCGACAGCAAGGACATAGAAAAGCTCGTAAAGCTCAACTATCCATTCGTCATCCTTGGAGTGCACTTCGAAAGCTCTGAGCTCGACGAAGTTTACTCGAACGATGTCAAAGGTGGTTATCTGGCAACCAAGCATCTGCTGGAAAGAGGCAGAAGGAAGATCCTGATGCTCAACGGTTTCATGTACAAGTCCGTGGCACGGATGAGGTACGAAGGTTACGTGAGGGCCTTGTCCGAGTATGGTTTGCAACCCTACATGATGGTCGAGATCGAGGAAGGCTACGAATCTGCCTTCAACAAGATCATGGAGCTGAAAGACATTGACTTCGACGCTCTGTTCTGCTTCAACGATGTCTTCGCCATCGCCGCTCTGAAGGCTCTGAGACTGCTCAAAAAGAGGGTGCCCGAAGACGTGGCGGTCGTTGGTTACGACGACATATCTTACGCCGAGTTCGTTCAGCCCTCACTCACGACGGTCAGGATTGACAAATTCCTTGAGGGTGTCGTGGCCTTCGAAATGCTTTACGAGAGACTTTCGAATCTTCGAACCGATCCAAAACAGGTGGTTCTCGATGTAGAATTGGTCGTGAGAGAAAGCACGTGACTGGCTCACTTCTCAGCAGACTGCGAGCAAGGAAGAAGTTCATGAGAGATCGGACTGAGCGTGCGAGGTGTTCTGAGCTGTGCTCTTCTTTTTGGTCTTGCTGTTCTTTGCGGGTTTCTTCTCTGGACGTTTTCTGAAGACAGACTGGATCAGAAAGTACAGAGTCCTCATCGTTTTGACCTTTCTTCTCCTCTTCGCGCTGGGTGTGGAGATAGGTTCGAACGAAGATGTGGTTGTGAAACTTGAGAGTATTCTATCTTCTGCCTTTTTGATATCCACATTCGCAGTTCTGGGAAGCTTCGCCTTCGCCGTAATCTTGGAGAAGGTGTTGAGAAAATGATGGCGCTATTTTTGTTGAGTTCTGTGGTGGTCGGTGTGCTGGTGGGGAGGTTCACCGGCTTCAGGCTTCCGGATTGGTCAGTCAACGCGGTTCTCTACTTGATCATCTTTCTGGTGGGGTTGGATCTGAGCAAGGAAAAGCTCCGTTTCGGTGTGGCTCTCAAAGTTTTGCTCACCGTTGCTGGGACGGTGTTCGGAACCTACGCAGGAGTGCTGATCTTTTCGTTATTTTCTTCCTTGAAAATTTCTGAGATCTTGGCCGTCTCATCTGGGTTTGGTTGGTACAGTCTCTCGGCTGTCATAATATCGAACGTTCACAGCGCACAGCTCGGTGCGATCGCGTTCTTTTCCAACGTGATGAGGGAGCTGTACGCGATAGTTCTGACCCCAGTCCTTTCAAAGTACTCAAGAAACGCCGTGGTTTCGATCGCAGGAGCAACTTCAATGGACACACTGCTTGGTCCCATAAGTCACTACACAGATAGAGAAACTTCCCTACTGGCGTTCGCGCACGGTTTCATCGTAACGATGCTCGTGCCTGTCATGGTCAACTTGTTCCTTCTGTTTTCGCGCTGAGAAAATAAAAAGCCCCGCGTTCGCGGGGCTTGCGGTCCGGCTCAGTTTCTTGGAAAGACTATGAACTTGATGGCGGTTCTTGTTTCCTTGTCGATCTCAACATCGGTGAAAGCAGGAATGCTTACCAAGTCGATCCCACTCGGTGCCAGATAGCCCCTTGCGATGGCGATTGCCTTGACTGCCTGGTTCACAGCACCAGCACCGATTGCCTGAAGTTCAGCCCTTCCGTGCTCTCTGATCATACCTGCAAGCGCTCCAGCCACCTTGTTCGGATTCGAAGTTGATGCTACCTTCAATACTTCCATCGCTTCTACCTCCTTTTCAGCAGCCCTTTTAACCAGCGTTGTATTCAGCAAAGTTTTTCATCAAGGGGCCCACTGGCGCGCCTGGCAGGACTTGAACCCGCAACCATCGGATCCGAAGTCCGACGCTCTATCCATTGAGCTACAGGCGCGCTCCTCTGGGGTGACCAGCGGGACTTGAACCCGCGACCACCTGATCCACAGTCAGGCGCTCTACCGTGCTGAGCTATGGTCACCACGTCTGGCGCGCCCGGCGGGAGTCGAACCCACAACCCTCGGATTAGAAGTCCGATGCTCTATCCTGTTGAGCTACGGGCGCTGGAGCGGGCGACGGGATTCGAACCCGCAACCCTCGGCTTGGAAGGCCGATGCTCTACCGTTGAGCTACACCCGCCTTTACCATCATGTATTTTACTACGAGATTCAGAAAAATCAAGGTCTCTTTGTTAGGTTTCAAAGACCGCACGTCATATACGCTCCGATTCGCTCGCAACTCAACCGGGCATTTTGACACGGAAAGTGATAATCATTCATGCGATTCAATGAGTTTGTGCAGTTTTTTAAACCCTTCTTCCTTGCCCATGACCAGCAACGTATCTCCCGCAAGGATCTGTGTATCAGCCGTTGGATTAAAGATCGTTTGCCCTTGCCTCGTGATTCCAATAACCAAAATGCCTATTCTTCTAGGAAGATTCAGATTGGCGAGGGTTTTGCCAGCCAGAACGCATCCGGCTGGGATGAAAATTTCTTCCACGCGAATCGGTGTTCCACCAAAGGAAAACATATCCAAGAATTTCACGGCTGACGGGTTCAAAGCCATCTGTGCCAGCTTCTGGCCAGTAGCTTGCGAGGTAATTATGACCTTGTTCGCTCCGGCGTACGAAAGTTTGTTGTAGGTTTTCTGATCTGACGCTCTCGCGATGATTTCCAGTGAGGGATTCAGCGACCTCGCTGTGAGAACAACAAAAGTGTTCTTCGTGTCATCCGGCAAGGTGATAATGGAGCGTTCGGGCTTTCTTAATACCGGCACTGATGAGTGTTTCTTCTTCCGTAGCGTCACCTACCACGTACGGAATTTCCTCGCCTGCTGCTGTGATGAGTAGCTCTATCGCCTCAGCTGAAGCATCGACCACCACAAAGGGTCTGTTGGCAGCTTTGATTTAGAAGACCGTGTGCCGGCCTGTTCTTCCCGCACCAACAACAATTATGTGATCTTTCATATTATCGATCATTCGTTTGATCCTCCTTTTCCTCACGTAATCTTGAAAGTGCCCCTCCACAACCAAGGAAGTCAGCGAGGTCAAAGCGTAGAGTACGATGGATATACCAGATGCGATCAATAGAGAAATCACCACCTTACTGGTTGTAGAGATCTCATCCGGAATGGAGTAACCGACTGTTGACACGGTGATCAGCGTAAAGAAAAAAGCTTCAAAAAGCGACCAGCCCTCCGTGTAATGCAGGGCGAAAGTGCCAAAGCCAATCACGAAACTGACGAGAACTAGGAGAATGAGCATCCTTTGTACGCGCATCTTCTCAAATTCAACCAGTTTCCTGTGAGCCACTCTCTATCCGCCTCACTTTAATATATTTATAACTCTCAACGGTGTTTCCTGAACATCATTTCCCCTTGATCTATAAAGGTCTCTGATGTATAATAATCGAGGCAACAGTGTGAGCCAGCGTAGCTCAGCAGGCAGAGCGGCGCACTCGTAATGCGCAGGTCGGGGGTTCGAATCCCTTCGCTGGCTCCACTTTTTATTTTGGGTGGTGCGAAGGATTTTCGATCCTCTCGAATTCAAGGTCCTCAGATTCATCCAGACGCACAGTTTGCTTTCCAAAGGTGAAAGTGTCCTCGTAGCGCTGTCTGGTGGGATCGATTCGGTCAGCCTCCTTCATGTGCTTTTGCATCTTCGCGATACGCTCGATCTGCGCGTCTATGCAGCCCATCTCAACCACATGCTCAGGACCACCGCGGACAGGGACGAAAATTTTGTGCGAGAACTCTGTAAGAGATTGGGCGTAGAACTGTACGTCGAAAGGATAGATGTGGCCAGATTCTGTAAGGAAAACAAACTCGGTGTTGAAGAAGGTGCGAGGAAGCTGCGGTACCAGTTCCTCGAAGATGCTAAGGAAAAGCTCAAATGCGATGTGATAGCGCTCGCTCACAATTTGAACGATCTTGTTGAAACCATGCTGCACAGGATCGTGCGTGGTACTGGACTCCTCGGTCTTGTCGCGATGAAGCCAAAGCTGGGAGACAAGATAAGGCCGTTCATTTACATTCCAAGGTCAGAGATAGAAGAATACGCGAACAGAAGGAATCTATCCTTCGTTGAGGACGAAACCAATTACGATCTCAGATACACCAGAAACTACATCCGGCATGTGGTGATTCCCACCCTCAAACGGATCAATCCATCGCTTGAGAACGCGTTGTTACAGCTGCACGTTTCGAGCTCGCTGTTGGAAGGACACGTTGAACGTTTGATTCGCAGAAAGAGAATGATCAAACTTGGCCACAGAACCATATTCTCATCGAAGGGTCTGGACGAATTCGAACTGGTAGAAGTGCTGAAAAGATGCATTCAGGAATTCGGTGTTCAGCTCGAATTCAGGCACGTTCAGCAGCTCCTCGGGCATGTGAACGATTCTTGCTGGAAGATCAAACTGGCTGAGGGCTTGTGGCTCGAAAAAGGTTTCGACCTTCTTTGTGTATACAGAGAGCGCAAAGTGGTTGAGCGTCTGACGGTTGAAAAGCCGGGGCTCTATGATTTCAACGGTTGGATCTTCAAGCTCAGCGATCGTATAGAGAGCGATCAGTACTCGTTCGTTGCACCACCGATCCTTCTGAGAATCAGAAGACCGGGTGATCGGATCGGTTCGAAGAAGTTGAAAGATCTCATGATCGATGCGCATATTCCAGCTTTTCTGCGTGACGAGATGCCCGTGGTGCAGGTGGGTGATATAATTCTCTGGGTACCGTACGTGTACAGTGGCGAAAAATTGAATGAAAGACTAAAAAACCATGATTTTCTCGTTCTCAACCTGCTGGAAGATCCACTGCGCGCTATACTTGAATTGGGAAAGGAGGAAGGATGACTTGAACGGAAACAAGCCGAATTACATTTCGCTGATCTTTGCGGCACTCATCATACTGTCGATATTCTGGCTCGTCCGTTCTCTCTACAGTCCTTCAACAAGTGCGTCGAAGATGAGTTTCAGCGATTTCATACAGATGGTCGAGACGGATCCCGGTCGCATCGCCGAGGTTGTGGTCAGGGACGATGGAACCATAAGGGTCATTTCGAAACGCGGCGAGTACTACGAAATCTACGCGCCGTGGTTCTCTCAGGATACCCAGACCATAAGGATGCTGAGCGAAAAAGGCATACGCGTGACCGGTGAGAAGGGTCTGAGCAGTTCTTTCTGGATCAACGTCATCGGTAACGTGATCTTCATAGCATTCCTGCTGTTCATGTTCTTTTTCATGATGAGGACCATCTCCGGCCGCAACAGTCAGGCCTTCACGTTCACGCGCAGCAGGGCCCGGATGGTCAGACCGGGTCAGCAGCGCGTCACCTTCAACGATGTGGCCGGTGTGGACGAAGCGGTGGAAGAACTGAGAGAGACGGTGCTGTTTTTGAAGGATCCAGGACGGTTCGCACGCATAGGCGCACGGATGCCGAAAGGTATACTCCTCGTTGGTCCTCCCGGCACCGGCAAAACTCTGCTCGCGAGGGCCGTTGCAGGAGAAGCGAACGTACCGTTTTTCCACATAAGTGGTTCTGATTTCGTCGAGCTGTTCGTTGGTGTGGGTGCGGCACGCGTCAGGGATCTGTTCGCGCAGGCCAAGGCGAACGCACCCTGCATCGTGTTCATAGACGAGATCGACGCGGTTGGAAGACACAGGGGAGCAGGACTCGGAGGTGGGCACGACGAGCGCGAGCAGACGCTGAACCAGCTTCTGGTGGAGATGGATGGATTCGATGTCAGCCAGGGCATCGTGGTGATGGCAGCAACGAACAGACCCGACATTTTGGATCCCGCGTTGCTCAGGCCTGGCAGGTTCGATAAGAAAGTGGTCCTCGATGTTCCAGATGTGAAAGGAAGAGAGGCGATCCTCAGGATACACACCAGGAACAAACCCATTGCCGAGGATGTGGATCTGAAGGTTCTGGCACAGCGCACCACTGGATTTGTCGGAGCGGACCTGGAGAATCTGGTGAACGAGGCGGCTTTGCTCGCCGCAAGGGCTGGTAGGGATAAAATAACGATGGCCGACTTTGAGGAAGCGATTGACAGGGTCATAGCTGGGCCTGCGAGGAAGTCCCGAGTGATCAGCCAGAGGGAGAAGAGGATCGTGGCTTATCACGAGGTTGGACACGCCATCGTTTCTACTCTTCTGCCGAACGCCGATCCTGTTCACAGAATCTCCATAATACCTCGAGGTTACCGCGCCCTCGGTTACACGCTGCAGTTGCCAGCCGAAGATAGGTACATCGTTACGAAAAACGAGCTCCTCGATCAGATAACGGCCCTCCTCGGTGGACGCGCTGCAGAGGAGATCGTCTTCGGTGAGATCTCTACGGGTGCTGCATCGGACATTGAGAGAGCCACCGAACTTGCGAGGAAGATGGTCTGCCAGCTTGGGATGAGCGAACGGTTGGGACCACTCGTGTGGGGTAAGACGGAGCAGGAGATCTTCCTCGGTAAAGAACTCACAAGGCTCAGAAACTACAGTGAAGAAGTTGCCAGCGAGATAGACGAAGAAGTCAAACGCATCGTGACCGAATGCTACGAGAGGGCGAAGCAGTTACTTCTGGAGCATAGGAAACAGCTCGACGAGCTGGCCGAACTTTTGCTTGAAAGGGAAGTCATAGAAGGTGAGGAGTTGAGGAAAGTGTTGAAAAGAGAGCTGAGCGGGGAAGTGGTGAACGGTGAAAAGCTTGGAACAGTTGCTCGGGATGAACAGAATGGTTGAACTCACCATAGACGAAACCCTGGTCTGGCGCGAGGATCGAGAAATGGAATTGCTTGAGCTTGCCAGCACTTCAGGACTCTGCGCCCAGATCTTCCATATTGGTTACGATTTGATACAACCGTTTCTGGATGAGAATGAAGTCTCCGTTGTGGTCGAGGCGAACGTCAGACATCTGGCTCCGGTGAGGGTCGGACAGACAGTCGCGGTGGGAGTAAAAGTCATCGGAACGGCTGAGAACAAGATCAAACTTCGTGGGGTCGTGATGAAGGGTGAAACGAAGATTCTCGAGATCGAATTCGTGAGGGCAGTTGTATCGAGGAACTATCTCAGGAGGGCTGCCATTGAGAAGACCACGTGATTCGAAGGATTTGAAGGAGCAGAGCATTGTTGCACAATTCAGAGCCGGTGAGAAGTATATTGAAGAGGTGAACATGAAGGGCGACGTGATGGTCGCCCTTATTTATCCAGACATGTACGACCTCGCAGTTTCCAGCCTCGGGTTCAACCTCGCATGGAAACACCTCAACCAGCTCAAACGGGTTCGCTGTGAGCGTTTCGTCTACGACGAGAGTTTCAAAAGGTTCTACTCGCTCGACAGCCGAACACCAATAGACCAGTTCAAGGTCTGGGCATTCTCTCTTCACTTTGAGAACGATGTTCTCAACGTTGTAAAACTCCTTCTGAAGAAGGCTGTGCCGCTGAAAAATCTGGATCGATCCGATCTGCATCCTGTTATCCTTTTTGGAGGAACCCTCACGTACGTCGATTTGTCCCTGATCCGCAAAATTGCCGATGTGATACTCCATGGCGATATCGAACCGATGTTGCCCCACCTTGAAGAAGCATTTCAGAACATCAGCAGGTCATCTCTTCTACACGCCTTCGCGAAGCTTCCCTTTGCCAGTGTACCGGCATTGGGTAAAAGGTACGAGGGAATCTCCCAGTGCCGTGAACTCGATCTCCACGTTCCTGTTTCTCCCCTAGTCCCTTCACGCGGTGATTTCGCGGGCAGACTCCTAATCGAGATAGAGAGGGGCTGTATTCACAGATGTGCCTACTGCATGATGGGCAAATTGAAGAAGCCCGCCAGGTTCTTGAGCTTGGAAAAGATATCTGACGTTTTGCGTAGACACAATTCTGTGGGACTGATCGCCTCGAACGTGACCGACTATCCATGGCTGGATGAGCTCATCGATCTGCTCGAACGTTCGAACGTCTCAGTTTCTGTTTCATCGCTCAGATTGGATCGACTGAATGAGAGGTTCCTGAATTTTTTGAGAAAGCATCAGAACAGCTTCACCGTTGCTCTGGAAAGTGCGAGTGAAAGGCTGAGGAACGTTCTGAAAAAAGACCTGTCTGATGTACAAATCGAGAAGGCCTTGCTCATGGCAAGGAAGGCTGGTTTCGAAGAGATAAAGGTCTACTTCATGTTCGGTTTCGATGAGGAAACCGAACACGATCTGAGAGCGATCGGCGATGTGGCCAGACACATTCTTGAACTTGGATTCAGAACGGTCAAATTCTCGATAAATCCGTTCGTACCCAAACGTGGCACTGAGATGGGAGAACACCACATGCAGGATGAAAAGACTTTGAAAGAAAAGATGAAGATCATCTCCTCGTCCTTACCTAAGGAAGTGAAAGCCACGTTTGAGAGTCTGAAACAGAGCAAAATCCAGTACATCATAAACAGCATGGACGAAAACAGTGCCGAGAATTTCTTAACGCACGCTCAGCATTCTGACGAAGGCAAAATCGACAAACTCGTGTTCGAAGTGGCAACTTTTTGAATTCACCAGGTTTATAATCCAATGTGAAAACCGATTCACCAGACAGGGGGAAGAACGTTGAGGAGAGACCCAAAACGCTCGGATGGGAAGAAAACCTTCTCCGACCTGCTCAGCTCAGCCTTGGAACTCTTCGCAACGCACGGTTATCATGCTGTCTCCGTTCCCATGATTTCGAAAAAGGCAGGTGTGAAACCCCCAACTTTCTACCAGTATTTCAACAGTAAAGAGAGCGTTCACGAAAAGTTGATCCAGGAAGCGTTCAACCTCTTTGTGAGCAGCATGAGTACCATCAACGATGAAAATCCCAGATCACTCGTCGAAACCTTCATAAAGGCGTACGCCGCGTTCTTTTCAAACCACTTTCAGCATTTTCGCATCCTCCACGAAGCTGTCTATTTGAAGAGAAACCTCAAAAGAAAACTCGATCAGGTTCTGAGGACCAAGGTTGTGGAAAAACTCTTACCTTACGCCGAAGAGAAAGAAAAAAAAGTGGCTACATGGTTCGTCACCGGACCGATCAGGTTCGCGTGTATATTCAGATCCCTCGTGGAAGAACGGTCGATCGAAGAAACGATGGTTGAAGACTTCGTGGAGCTCATCACCAGCGGCATCGATCCGGACGATCACGTTCTGGACAGCCGTGTTTTCGATGTGGATGTGAAACCCCTCATTGTTGAAACCAGTTCAACCAAAACACGGTTGCTTCAGGCGGCTGAAAAGCTCTTCGGAAAGTACGGCTATCGGAACACGATGGTGAGTGATATCACAAAACTGGCGAGCGTTGCGGCTGGCACTTTTTACGTGTACTTTCAGAGCAAGGAATCCATACTCGAAGAACTCGTGATGTCCACGAACAGGAACCTGAGGCTCACCATTGCGAGTGCGATTAAAGGTTTCGCCGACAGACGTGACGCAGAAATAGCGGGTTACAGCGCGTTCTTGAAATTCTTCCTGAACCATCCCAGCATGTACTCGGTCGTCAGGCAGGCCGAGTTTTTTAACCCCAGCATTTCGCGGACGTACTACGAGAAAATCTTCAACAGTTACCTCCCTCCGCTGAACAGGGCGATCGAGCTGAACATGATCAAGCCTCTCAGAGCCACAAATCTTGCGGTTGCGCTCATGGGCATTGGTCATTTCATGGGAGAAGACCTTGTCGTCTACAGCAAGACGTCCCTGTCTCAGATCAACGATTATCTCTTCCTCCTGGCGCGCTACCTTTTCAAGGGTGTAGGGCTTGAAAAAGTGAGAACGAGCAACAGCGCGCAATAAAGAGTGCAAGAAAGATAAACGCACACAGCTTCGACTTATCGTTGGTAAACTTCAAACTATTATGTTTAACGTTTATTTTCAGGTGTTGCGTTGAGGTTTCCAAATCTGGTATCATACATAGTGAATCACATATCAGATTGACTGCTGGTTCACTTTACAGGAGGGGAAGCATGCGAGATCACGTGGGCGTAGCCGGGATAGGAACGTACCTTCCGAAACGGTATTTGAGTGCGAAAGAACTGGCCTCGCTGACCGGTATCGACGAAAAGGTTATCGTGGAAAAGTTCGGAATCAAAGGCAAATACGTTCCAGCAGAAGATGACACCACGAGTCATATGGGCATCATGGCCGCAAGGGAAGCGATCAAAAACGCACGGATCGATCCAGAAGAGATAGATGTTGTTATCTGGAACGGTGCGCAGCACAAAGATTACCCCTGCTGGCTCGCCTGTGCGAAGGTTGCTCATGAAATCGGTGCGAAGCGTGCCTGGGCGTTCGACATGGAAGCGATGTGTGGTTCGATGATTGTGGGACTTCAAGTGGCGAGGTCCATCATGTTGAGCGAGAAGAACGTGAACACAGTTTTGCTGGTGAGCGGTTATCGAAACGTTGATCTAGTGAATCATTCGTACAAACCGACCTCTTTCATGCTCGACATAGGTGCAAGCGGTGCGGCCGTGGTGCTCAAGAAGAATCTGGGTGAGAACATCCTTCTGGGTGTCTCGAGCATCGTTGACGGTTCCTTTGCAGAAGATTGTATCGTACCAGTCGGAGGCACGAAAAAGTGGCCGGTGAAGCCCGAAGATCTCGACGAGTATTATTTTCATCTCGTGGATCCCGAATCCTTCAAAGAGAGATTGAACAGCGTCACGTTGAAGAACTTCTATTCGGTGATAGATGACGCTCTGATGAAGAGCGGATTTTCCCGCAAAGACATATCGTACCTCGCCATACTCCATTTCAAGAGATCGGCACACCTTGAGGTACTGGCTGAACTTGGTTTGAAAGAAGACCAATCTTTCTACCTCGAAGGTTACGGTCACATGGGACAGAACGATCAGATCTTTTCGTTGCAGGAGGGTTTGAAATGCGGAAAGATCAAAGATGGTGATGTGATCGTCCTAGTGGGGGCGGGCGTGGGCTGGACGTGGAACGCGGCGGTCCTGAAATGGGGAAAGATGAGAGAGCCCATCATGTGGTGAGGGGGAACGAACATGGACTGGCGAGAAGTTTACAGGAAAAAACTCGTCGATATTGACAAAGTGCTAGATCTCGTTCAGAGCAACCATACGATAGTCGTCGGAATGGCGCCGATGGAACCCAAAATCTTCCTACGAAACCTCCACAGGGTCGCAGATAGGGTTGAGAACGTAACTGTGTTCACCTGTCTCAACATGGAGGAGTATCCGTTCTACATGAGTGAGAGATACAGCAAAAGTTTCCAGAACGCATCCTGGTACTTCGGTGCCTCGAACAGACAGGCGGTGAAGAACAACTACGGAACGGTCAGTTACGTTCCGAACAACCTTCATCAGGCGGGAACGAACCTTCTGGACAGCAGAGATATCGACCTCTTCGTGGGTGTCGCTTCCCCCATGGACAAAAACGGTTTTCTCACACTATCAGCATCGATCGTCTACGAAAAGGATGTGATGGAGAGAGCCAAAAAGGTGGTGCTCGAGGTCAACCCCAGGGCGCCGAGAACTCATGGAGATACCCAGGTTCACATCAGCGAGGTAGACTACGTGATCGAGGTCGATTATGACTTACCGGAGGCTGAACTCGCTGAGCCAACGGACGTTGAATCGAAAATAGCCCATCACGTCAGTGAACTGATCGAAGACGGTTCCACCATCCAGATAGGCATCGGTGGGATACCAAACGCCGTTGCGAAATTGCTCTCCAGTAAGAAGGATCTGGGTGTTCACACGGAGATGTTCACCGAGTCCATGATAGACCTTTTCGAAATGGGGGTGATAACGAACAGAAAGAAAACTTTGTGGAAGGGTAAGTTCGTCTGTACGTTCGCTTTCGGCACGAAGAGGCTCTACAATTTCGTGGATGACAACCCCTCGGTGATGTTCCTGCGCGGAAGGTATGTGAACGATCCGTACGTGATCGCACAGAACGAAAAGATGGTGAGCATCAACACGGCGCTCATGGTGGATCTGACAGGAAACGTCTGCTCCGAAGCTCTGGGCACACAGCATTACAGTGGAACCGGTGGGCAACTCGATACCCACAGGGGAGCGGTGAAGAGTAAAAACGGTAAAGGTATCATCGCTTTGAGATCGACCGCAAAGAATGGCACCATTTCAACGATCGTGCCACTGTTGCCGCAGGGTTCTCCCATCACCGTTCCAAGGCAAGAATTGGACTACGTTGTCACCGAATGGGGCATCGCGCACGTCAGGGGAAAAACCGTGAAGGAAAGAACACTGGAACTCATCTCTGTCGCTCATCCAAATTTCAGGGAAATGCTGCAATTCGAAGCCAGGAAACTGGGTTTAATTTGATCGAAAGGGTGATATTATGAAGAAAATCGTGGTCTCACTACTGATCTTGTTCGCAGTTTTGAGTTTTGCGCGAACCATCAAGATTGGAGCCGTTCTGCCGCTATCCGACATAACGGGAAGGCAAGCCGCGAACGCCATGAAGTTGGCGGTGAAGGAAGTCAACGAAGCAGGCGGTGTGCTCGGCATGCAACTGGAACTGTTCATCGTTGACGATGAGATGAAGCCAGAGAAGGGAGCTGCTGCGATCGACAGGCTCGCCACGGTAGAAAAAGTCGATTTCTTCGTCGGAGGAATGTCTAGCAGCGTGCATTTGGCACAGATTCCCATACTGAAAAAATACCAGAAGATAACAGTTTGGATAGGTGCTGCGTCCTACAAGTGTGAGGAAGCGATAGGACCAGATGCAGATTGGTACTTTCATTTGCACCCATGGGATTATCTGCAGGGTGAAAGCTATGCACACGGCTGGCGGGCGATCACAGAAAAGTATCCTCAAGTGAAGATCGAAAAGATCTTCCTGGCTTACGAAGAAGGCGCCTTCGGAACGAGCTCGTTCAAATCGTATCAGGACGAGTTCGAACTCGCAAAGAAGGGAACGGGAGTTTGGACCGGCTTGATGAAGGACCTCAAGGGTGCATCTTTCAAGAGTGCGGCGCTCGGAGGAGGAGACTACAGGGCGGTCCTTCTTCAGGCGAAACAGTACGATCCTGACCTGTTCATCTGGGCCGGTTACGATGCCGACGCGATACCGATCCTCGTTCAGGCCAAGGAGATAGGTTTCGCACCCAAGCTGTTCGTCGGAGCGCCTCCGGGATGGCCGGCAGGTTTTGGTAAGAACCCGCTCTCCCATGGTGTCATTCTGTACGGCATGTGGGCACCCACTCTGAAAGATGTCAGTCCCGTCGCAAAACGCTTCTGGGATGCGTACGTCAAGGAATTCAACGAAGAACCGGCAACGTACTTCGCTCCACTCGGATATACCAACATAATGTTCCTCGTTGAGGGCATCAAGAAAGCTGGCTCGCTCGACAAAGAAGCTATCATCAAAGCACTAAGAGAAATCGAGTACGATTCGCCGGTTGGAGGAGTTCTCAAGATCTCACCGAGCAGGATCATCAAGAACCAAGGTTTCAGGGCCCAGAAGATCTTGCAATGGCAGAACGGCGTGCAGCACGTCATCTGGCCTTTTGAGTATCAAACGGCGGAATTGATCTATCCTTTCCCAGGTTGGGAAGGTAGGTAATTCGTATGGCTGGGCCCAGCGCCCAGCCATTATCGACTTCGAAAGAGGTGGAAGGATGTGAACAAGAAAACGATCGGCTACATAGTTTTAGTTGTTGTGCTTTTCCTCGTTGCGTTGTTGAGACCGTACGCTTTTTTCTACGGCTTGCAGAGGGGCAGTCTCTACGGTCTGGTTGCTCTGCCCCTGGCGCTCATACTCGGCATCGTTGGGCTTTTGAATCTGGCTCACGGTGAATTTTTGACGCTGTCACTTTATCTCACTTACGTCCTTTTCAACAAGTTTGGAGTGGACCCAGCTGTTTCTTCTCTGTTAACGTTTCCCATCCTCTTTGTTTTCGGGCTGCTCGTGTACAAACTTGTCATAGAGAGATCCTTGAAATCCCACCATCTCAACCTTCTGCTCTTAACGTTCGGCGTCTCCATAGTCATGGTCGAATCGTTCAACATCCTGTGGACTTCCAGACCCAGGAACATATACACACCCTACGCAACGACATCGATCAAGGTTTTTGGCATCCACGTGGGTGCGTACGAGTTCGTCTACACACTCTTAGCGTTCCTCGTGCTGGCCGGATTGCTCGTTTTCTTGAAGAGGACACGCTTGGGGCAGGCAACCTACGCAGTTGGACAGAACCCGAAAGGTGCAGCTCTGGTGGGCATCAACGTTAAACTGGTGTATGCGTTCGTGTTCGGTCTTTCGGCGGCACTGGTGGCACTTGCAGGATCATTTCTGTCTGTGAGGAGCTCCATCTTCCCGCAGGCTGGGGGACCATTCACGATGAAATCTTTCAGCTTGACAGCGATGGCGGGCCTGGGGAATCTCTTCGGTATAGTGCTTGCTGGTATTGTGCTCGCGATCGCTGAGGAAGTTGTGAAATCCATACCAGATTATGCGGGCTGGGCAGACCTGGTGTTCTTCGCTGTGCTAATAATCGCGATCGTCGTCAGGGCTTTTGGGAGGAGAGAGGGATGAGAATGAGATACATCTTTATACCAGCGATATGCGTGCTGTGCTTTGTGCTGCCCTTCTTCATCGACGCCTATCTCGTGCACGTGTTCACTTCGATCATGATCTTTCTATCCCTGTCCTTGAGCTGGGACATGATGCTGCGAACGGGCCAGCTCTCTTTTGGAATAGCCGGTTTCTTTGGCCTTGGTGCCTACGCTTCGATCATAGCTGTTGACGATTTTTCCGTTCATCCCATGTTGAGCATCTTTGTTGCTGCAGTCTTTGCAGCCCTCGTGGCCTTCACCCTTGGATGGATAGTACTGAGGCTCAGGGAGATCTACTTCGCCATAACGACACTCGCTCTTTCCAGCGTTTTCATGATCTTTGCGAGGAACCTGAGCGATCTCACCGGTGGTTCTGCAGGAAAGGTGCTCTACGAATCGATTTTTGGTGGAGATCCCATCAAAACTTACTGGCTCGTTCTTTCGGTGACACTCGCTGTGGTCCTGCTGTCGGAAATTTTTCAGAGAAGCAGGATTCGCTTTGCGATCAACTCCATAAGGGATGATGAGATCGCGGCGAAGTGTTCTGGTGTGAACATTTTCAAATATCTTTTGTTCGTCTTCGTGCTCACATCGGCTATTCAGGGTGCGGTGGGCGCACTTTATGCTCAGCAGTACGCGTTCGTGGAGCCAGAAAGCACTTTTTCTGCAAACTTTCTGCTGCTCCCGATGTCGATGGCGCTGGTTGGTGGCATCTATTCGACCATCGGTCCAATAATAGGTGCCCTCGCTCTCGGGCTGGCTTCGGAATACCTCAAGTTGCTCATGCCCTACGGGCATCTGATCATCTACGGTTTGATCCTCATCGTGACGATACTGTTTTTACCGAGAGGCGTTTATGGAACCATCACCGAGAAAATGGCAAAGAAGAGGTAGGAGGTCCGATGCCGTGCTTTTGAGAACACAGCGACTGACAAAGAGTTTCGGAGGTTTAGTGGCTGTCAAGCAGGTAGATCTTCAGATCGAATCGGGTGAGATACTGGGCATCATAGGCCCAAACGGGGCAGGCAAAACCACGCTGACAAATCTCATATCAGGTGTCTTCTATCCGAACGAGGGGTGCATCTACTTCGAAGAGAAAGACATCACCTTCGTGCCAGCCCATCTGCGGGCACGCATGGGCATAGCGAGAACCTTTCAGCTGGTGAGGCCGTTGAGGGATTTCACCGCTTTCGAAAACGTCATGGTTTCATGCTTGTTTGCGAAAGGTGATTCTTTGCGGCAGGCGCGTGAGACTGCAAGGAAGATATGTGACATGGTGGGCCTTGAAAAGGCCGATAGACGTCTGGACAAGCTCACCGTGTTCGAGCTGAAAAAACTCGAGATTGCCAGAGCACTTGGTTGTCAACCCAGGCTACTGATCCTTGACGAGGTCATGGCTGGTCTAAACTTTGAAGAGATGCAGAGTGTGATAGCACTGGTGAAATCTCTGAGGGAGAGGCAGATAACGATCTGTGTGATCGAACACGTGATGAGCGTGATAAGTCAGCTCACGGATCGAGTGGTGGTCCTCGACAGAGGCGAGATCATCGCTGAGGGTCCTTACGAGAAAGTGGCTCACGATCCAAGAGTCATCAGCGCTTATCTCGGGGAGGAAACGTGATGTTGAAGATAGAAAGTCTGAACGCTGCCTACGGGAGGATACGGGTTCTCTGGGACGTTTTTCTCGAGGTGAACGAAAAGGAAGCTGTTGGATTGTTCGGTCCCAACGGGGCCGGTAAAACCACCCTCGTAAACTGCATCGTTGGACTTCTGAGACCGATCTCCGGGAGGATCATCTTTCAGGACAGAGACATAACTGGCATGGAAACGCACGAAATCGTCAAACTTGGAATCTCTCTGGTGCCACAGGAGCGTGAACTCTTTCCCGGAATGACGGTTGAGGAAAATCTGAGGGCCGGAGCAAACTACATCCCACATGCGCGTGCGAGGATGAACGAAGCCTTCGACCTGGTGTTCACACTGTTTCCGATCTTGAAGGAGAGGTCCAGGCAAAAAGTTGGTACGATGAGTGGTGGCCAACAGAGAATGATTGCCGTTGCGAGGGCGTTGATGTCATTTCCAAAGCTGTTGATACTCGATGAACCATCCGTTGGTCTACAGCCTTCCATCGTATCGGAATTGTTTTCGAAATTGCGCGAGATAAAAGATCATGGGGTCTCGATCCTACTCATAGAACAGAACGTCAAGCAGGGTTTAAAGGTTGTTGAGAGAGGCTACGTTCTCGAAAACGGTAGAATAGTGTTGCAGGACTCTTCTGCCAACCTGATGAATCACGGTCATGTTAAAAAAGCCTATCTCGGTCTGTAGAAAGGAGTGGTTTGAATGAGGCTGGAAGGAAAAGTGTGCATCATCACGGGTGCGGCGAGCGGGATTGGCAGAGCGGCAAGCTTGCTGTTCGCCAAAGAGGGAGCAACTGTCTGCGCGTGCGACGTTTCCGAACAGGCATTGAACAAACTCGTCGAGGATGCAAGGGGTCTTCCCGGTTCCATCGATCCCTACGTGCTCGACGTGACGAACAGGGAGCAGGTCTTCAAAACCGTTGAGCAGATCGCAACGAAGTATGGGAAGATCGATGTTCTTGTGAACAACGCAGGAATAACCAGAGACGCTCTGCTCGTCAAGATGACCGAGGAAGAATGGGACGCGGTGATCAACGTCAACCTGAAAGGCGTTTTCAACATGACACAGGCGGTCGCACCGTACATGATCAAGGCTCAGAAAGGTTCGATCATCAACACCTCCTCCGTCGTGGGCATCTATGGGAACATCGGTCAGACCAACTACGCGGCGACCAAGGGTGGAGTCATAGCGATGACGAAGACATGGGCAAAGGAGCTCGCGCGCAAGGGTGCGCAGATAAGGGTGAACGCAGTCGCGCCTGGTTTCATCAGAACGCCCATGACAGAAAAGGTTCCTGAAAAGGTCATAGAAGCCGTGCTGAGCAGGACTCCATTGGGACGCATGGGTGAACCCGAAGAAGTGGCGTACGTCTATCTGTTCCTTGCGAGCGACGAATCGTCCTTCGTCACGGGTCAGGTGATAGGCGTCGATGGAGGTCTAACGTTCTGAAAACTCTCCTGAGGGGGGATGTGCGGTGAAGAAGACGTTCGCTGCGCTGATGTTGCTGACCGCGCTCTTCGTGTTCGCAGAAGTTGGTGTCTATCCAGACAAGATCGTAGTTGGAACCTTCCAGGCTCTCTCCGGGCCGTACGCCGTGATAGGTCAGGAGATGTCCAAGGGTTTGCTCGCCTACTTCAACTGGGTCAACAAGAACGGCGGAGTTTACGGCAGGAAGATCGAGCTCATCATAGCGGACGATCAGCTCAACCCAACCAAGACCGTCGTTGAGGTCAAGAGACTCGTCGAGTCTGACAAAGTCTTCGCGATCGTTGGAGGTCTCGGCACCTATGGCTGTCTCGCCGTCATGGACTATCTGGAACAGAACAAGGTGCCATTCGTCTACCAGGGTGCCGGTACGAGCTTGTTGGTGGTCCCACCGAAAAGGTACATCTTTGGGGTTCAGCCGGACTACACGCTCGAAGGGCAATTGATCGCGAAGTTCCTTGTCGAGAACCTGAAAAAGAAGAAGGTCGGGGTAATCTACATGGCCAACGACGTTGGTAAAGAGGGCCTGGCCGCGGTGAAGATGAGGCTTGAAAAGTACGGCATGAAACCCGCTTTAGAGATCGCTTACAACCCGCTTGAAACCGACTACAGTGCCCTGGCGATAAACGTTCTGAACGTTTCACCGGATGCCATCGTGATATACGGTTTCATCACAGACACCGTCAGGTGGATCAAAACTCTGAGAGATTATGGAGTGAGTGCCGACATCGTCACAACCTACGCCAACGCCGATCCGAGTTTCATAAACCTTGCGGGTAAGTACGCCGAAGGTGTGTACCTGACCGGGTGGGTCCCGCTGCCGACACCGGACCGACCGGAATTCGTCAGGGACTATCAGAGGGCGGTCGCGATATTTCAAGAAAGCTATCCGAACCAGATCATGTCCTCCTACGCGGTTGCCGGTTTCATAGCCGCCGAGGTGTTCGTTGCCGGTCTGGTCAAAGCAGGTCCAGATCTGACGAGGGAAAAGCTTGTTGAAACGCTCGAAACGTTCAGAAACTGGAACGGCATTCTGGCCAAAGACATCACCTGGGGTCCGGGACTGAGAAGGGGTAAATCGACAATGTACTTCATGAAGATCGAAAACGGTGTATTCACACCGGTCACAGATCTGATAGGACTCGACTGAGGAGGGGTTTACCCCTCCTCTTCGTTCTGGGGGAATAGAACTTGGCGCTGTTGAAGATAGAATCGCTCACGGTTCGCTTCGGTGGCCTTGTGGCGGTGGACAGCTTTTCGATGAGCGTTCAAAAAGGAACGATCCATTCCCTCATCGGACCCAACGGGGCTGGAAAGACGACGGTTTTCAACGCGATAACTCGTGCCGTGAAGGTTCATTCTGGAAGTATTGAACTCGACGGTGTGGAGCTGACGCGTGTTCTGCCGCACCGGATCGTTTCAATGGGTGTTGCGAGGACCTTCCAGAACGTCGCGGTGTTCAGATACCTCACCGTGCTGGACAACCTTTACCTCGGATACCACCACAGGATCGAAGGAGGATTGCTGAGCGATCTGGTTTTGACGAAACGCAGGCTCGTTCAAAGTTACGAAATGTACAGGGAGGCTTTAAAAATTGCGGATTTTCTCAACCTGAAGAGTCGATTGCTGAGTTATGCGGGTACCATACCTTACTTCTATCAAAAGCTGGTCGAGATAGGCCGCGCTTTGATGGCGAAACCAAAACTGTTGCTTCTGGACGAACCTGCCGCTGGACTCAACGAGGTGGAGACGGACCAGCTTGTGAACATCATAAGGCGCATCAAGGATGAGCTGGGGATCACCGTTCTACTTATCGAGCATGACATGCGTGTGGTGATGGATATCTCTGACATGGTGACCGTGATGGATTTTGGAAAGAAGATCTCTGAAGGTCTTCCGCACGAGGTTCAAAAAGATTCAAAGGTGATAAGTGCTTATCTGGGAGAGATACAGGGTGCTTGAGGTCAAGAACGTGACCGTCACGTATGGTCCCGTGGTCGCTGTGAAGAGTGTTTCTCTGAGGGTGGAGAAAAACTCCATCGTGGCGATCCTTGGAGCGAACGGCTCGGGGAAGACGTCTTTGCTCCACGCGATTGTTGGATTGAACAGTATCGCTTCGGGCGAAATACTCTTCAATGGTGAACGTATCGACAGACTCGAGGCGCACGAGATCATCAAGCGCGGTCTGGTTCTCTGCCCCGACAACAGGATGGTCTTTCAGAAAATGAGTGTGCTGGAGAATTTGCTGGCTGGTGCTTATCTGAGAAAGGAAGATCTGTCTCAAGATTTTGATTTCGTCTTCAACCTCTTTCCAAGACTCAAGGAACGCTTGAAACAGAAGGCAGGAACCCTTTCGGGAGGAGAACGACAGATGCTCGCCATCGCCAGAGCACTAATGGCGAAACCGAAACTGCTCATGCTGGATGAGCCTTCCACGGGGCTGGCGCCGAACCTGGTGAGCGAGATCATGAAGGCGATAAAGCAGATAAACGAGCTCGGCATAACGATCCTCCTGGTCGAACAGAGTGCCTACGCAGCTCTGAAAATCGCCCATTACGCTTACGTGCTCCAAACCGGCAGGCTGGTCATGGAAGGACCTTCTGAACAGCTCATCAAGGACAGTTCGGTGATTCAAAGCTATCTGGGGGGAAGATGAGTGCTCCTGAACAGGATCGTCCTTGGATTGTCGAGTGGAAGTTTTTATTCGCTCGCGGCGATCGGTATTGTGCTCATCTTCAAGGTGACAGGTTTGATGAACTTCGCGTACGGAAACATGGCCATGTTCATGGTGTACGTCACGTACACACTAGTTTCGTTGGGTCTCGGCCCCTGGTCCGCACTCGTCGTTGTGATAGCCGTCAGCATGCTCTTTGGTTATGCCGTGGAACGTTTCACCCTGAGACCCCTGCGGAAGCTTTCACACGGTTCCATGCTCATAGTCACCTTCGGACTGCTCATGATCCTGGAAGGGCTCGCGACGCAAATATGGGGCACGCAGTACAGATCGTTGCCAGAACTGATAACTGGTAGACCCTTCGTCTTGAGGGGTAGCTTCGGCATAGTTGTGTTCAGAAGGCAGGATTTACTTCTGCTCGCAGTCCTTGTGATCGTCTCTCTGACGATCTTTCTTCTGTACAGGTTCACCAAGATAGGCATCGCGATGCGCGCCGTCTCGGAGAACGAGAAGGCGGCCCAGTTGATGGGCATCAATCCGAACAGGGTGATCAGTTACTCTTGGATGGTTGGAACCGCCATCGGAACGCTGGTGGCCGTGCTTGGTGCTCCGAGAACTTACGTCGCTCCGACGATGATGATCTACTACCAGCTGCAGGGCTTCACCGCGGCCGTTCTGGGTGGTTTCGACAGCCTGCTGGGAGCCGTATGCGGAGGGCTCGCGCTGGGCGTGATAGAGAATCTGATAGGTGGTTACATAAGCAACGAGCTGAAGACGACGCTCTCTCTGGCGATCATCGTGATCATACTCTTGATCAGACCTCAGGGCATGTTCGGCAGTGAAGAGATCAGGAGAGTGTGAAGCCATGAAATGGTTACTGCTCGCTGTCCTTTTCGTTGTGCCGCTTTTGCCCAGGATCAGTGGCTTTGTGTTGACTCTCTTGAACTTGACGCTGATTTATTCGGTGGCAGCGATGGGTCTGAACCTGATCATGGGCTATGCTGGACAGATCTCCATAGGTCATGCGGCTTTCATGAGTGTTGGTGCCTACACTTCTGCGATCCTCGTGCAACGCTTTTCCGTACCCATTCCTTTCTCGATCCTCGCCGCTGTAATCTTCGGAGCGATCTTCGGCATGATTTTAGGTTTTCCCGCGTTGAGATTGAAGGGTTTTTACCTGGCGATAGTGACGATGGGGTTCGCCGTGGCGATAGAGCAACTTTTCGGTGCCTTGGAGAAACTCACCGGCGGACACATCGGAATGAGGAACATCAAGCTCTTCGGTAGTGACGCGGTGAGTTATTACGTTAACCTCGTGATCCTTCTGATCTGTTTCTATCTGTTCCGACTCATCGTCGCTGGGAAAACGGGAAAGGCGCTCGCGGCGATCAGGGAAAACGAACTGGTTGCTCGCATCTTCGGTGTCAACCTGACCTATCACAAAGTTGTGGCGTTCAGCGTGGGTTCGGCATTCGCGGCGCTCGCCGGGGCCCAATACGCGCACACGATAGGTTACATAGCCCCGAGCCTCTTTGGCCTTTCCAAATCTCTGGATTTGCTCGCGATGGTGGTGATCGGTGGTTTAGCTTTAGAGATCGGACCGTTTTTCGGTGCGGCGCTGTACACCGTTCTTCCTTTCCTTTTCAGCAGGAGTGGTTTTTCGCTCTCGATAATCTTCGGAGCGATACTCATCATCACGGTTCTGTTCATGCCGCGTGGTATCGCTTATTACGCGATGAACTTCTGGTTGATGTGGGGAGAATTGCCCATCGTCTGGCTCAAGAGAAAGCTAGGAAAGCCATTCGGCAAGTTCGTTGAAACGTCGTTCGGGCGGATACACTACGTGGAAGCCGGTGAAGGAAGACCGCTGATATGCATCCACGGGAACTTCGGTTCGCTGAGATGGTTCGAACCCATTCTGGGGAAAATCCAGAATTTCAAAACCATCGCGCTGGACCTGCCGAACTTTGGTTTCTCCGACAGAAACACCCCGAGTATCGAAACCTACACTAGGGCTGTTGAAGAATTCATTGAAAGGCTCAATTTGAACAATGTCGTGGTTCTCGCGCACTCTCTCGGTGGAGCTGTGGGTATGAAGTTGGCTCTCGAAAGGCCAGATCTCGTCGAAGCTTTGATTTTAGTTGATCCGTGTCCTATCGATGGCTTACCCACACCGACTGAGAATCTTGCCTATCTGGAATTCTACAGGAGGAACAGATCGATCCTGAGAAGGTCTCTCTACGGTCTGTTGAAGATCGTGAAAGATAGAAAGTTCGTTGAGCAGCTGGTCGACGATGCTTTGAAAATGAATCCAGATTCGGTGTACGCGCACGCGGAGGAACTGACAAAGTTCAACCTCACAGACCGCGTGGCTGATTACCGTGTGAAAACGTTGCTGGTGTGGGGAGACATGGATCCACTGCTGACGCGCGAGCAGATGGAGAGAACGGCGAAGTGTTTGAATGCCGAGTTCGTTGTGTTCAACAGCCTGGGGCACACTCCATTCGTTGAAGCGCCGGTTGTTTTTCTGGAAAAAGTTGAAAACTTTTTGAAGGGGGTGTGAATCGATGAAGTACGCCAGGATAATCTCTTCGGGCAGGTATGTACCCGGCAAGATCATGACGAACCAAGAATTCGAGCGACTGGTTCACGTCACGATCGATCCTTACTTCACCGAGCAGATCGGGATCAACCACAGACACCTCTCCAGTGAGGAAGAAACACCAACGTTCATGGCGGCCGAGGCTGCAAAGAGGGCGCTCGAAAGGATCAACATGAAACCGGAGCAGATCGACCTGATTATCGTCGGCACGGACACCCCGGAGGCCATTTCGCCACCGGATGCCGCGAGGGTTCAGTACCTGATCGGCGCGCACAGGGCCGAACCGTTAGCGTTCAACGTCAACGCTTCGTGTGCTAACGGAGCTCTGCTGCTGGACATCGCCTCGCGCTACATCGCACTGGGAGATTACAGGAACGTTCTGGTGATAGGCGTGTACGCCATGACTAAGTTTTTGAGCTGGAAATATTCGTGGGAGGCACTTTTCTCGGACGGAGCGGGCGCACTGATCCTCACCGCCGCCGACGAGCCAGGATATCTGGGAAGCGTTGCGCGGTGCGATGGTAGCTGGTGGTATAACTGGGGCATATACATGGGCGCGGGCACGATGAACCTCAACGGTTTCGAGAGAGGTTTACACAAGCTCGACCTGCGCTCGGCGTACCCGGCGACTGTGAACGAAGAAGGCTGGCCAATGCTTTTGAACCGTCTCATGCAGAAGTGTAATTTCGTGAAAGAAGACATTGGCATGATCTTCTTCACCCAGGTAAGGAAGAAGACCATACAGAAGGTCATGGAAACGATGGGTCTGCCAGAGGAGAAGGCGCACATGATCATGCACAAGTATGGTTACACAGGCTCCGCGTGCGTCTACATGGCTTACGACGATGCGTACGATGAGGGGAAACTCGAAGGATTACAAGGGAAAGTCATCATCTTCCTGACCTCTGGAGTGGGCTATCAACAGGTTGCGGTGGCGTTCAGAATGTGAGGTGGAAGTAATGTTCAAGACTTCTGACGGTGTTGAGATCGATTACGAATTCCACCCGGGCCAGGGAGATGTGGTCGTTTTCTTGAACGGGATCTTCATGAACATGAGAAGCTGGGATTTTCTGTCCAGGGACCTCAGGGATCGCTACTCGCTGTTGCTGCACAATTTCAGATGCCAGTGGTCTTCATCGAACGGGGCATGTTCTTTCGAAAGGCACGTTCAGGATCTGAAAGAGCTCTGCGACTTTCTGAAGATAGATCGTTTCCACCTGGTCGGTACCTCGTACGGTGCGGAGGTTGGGATGCTCTTCGCGGCAGAATATCCTGAAACGGTCAAAAGCCTCGTGGTCATAACGGCCACAGCGCGTGTGACTCCCCACATCCGTAACTGTGCGTTGCGCTGGAGAACAGGAGCCGAGACGAAAGATCCCACCAAATTCGTGATCAGCTGGCTGAACGATGTCTACAGCGAAGATTTCCTGGACTCACACCCAGAACTTTTAAATTCCATCATTTCACGCATGGAGGACTTCAACTACGAAGGTGCCGTGATGTTGCTCGATTCTTTCCTCCGAATGGAGCGCTCACCGATTCTGGAAGAACTCGGAAAGATAGAGTGTCCCACGCTTGTGGTGTACGCCGAGTACGATAGAATCAAACCACCGCGGTTTTCACACGAAATCGCCGCGTACATCAAAAACTCCGTTCTCGTCTGCGTACCGGACTCGGGTCACGCCGTGGTGATAGAAAAACCAAGAACGATCTCTTACTTAGTCAGGGCGCATCTGAGTTCATTCGCCTGAGATCGTTGAAACCAGCCAGTCGAGGTAATCTCTGTCCACTTTCTTTGCCTCGATGCAGATGATCGCAGGTGTACTGTATGGATGAAGCTTCTTCAGAGCTTCGAAGACTTCGTCTTCTCTGGTCTCATCGGTTTTCAATATCGCCGCCCATTCTTGATCTTCCACCATTTTCCCTTCCCACCAGTAACCGGATTGAACCTGAAAGGCGTTGAAGCACGCGATCTTTCTTTCTTCGAGCAGCTGTTTGCACACCTTCACACAATCTTCCCTGCTGGGAAAGGTGGTGTAAATCAGAACCATGCGAACACCTCCAGTTTTTTGTCTTCCATAAACGATGTTACTATGAGAATGGTTGTCGAATTCGCCACTTGAATTCATCGAGCTTCCATGATAAAATAAAAACGATGTGGTAGAGATCTGGAGAAAGCCACATCCCATTTGGGGTGTGGCTTTTTATTTTGGAGGGATGAACTTGCGCATCGCGGTGATAGGTGCCGGTGTCGTGGGTTCTCTGATCGCGAGGGAACTGTGCAGGTACGATGTGGAAGTACTGCTCATAGAGAAGAACCTGGACGTGGGCTGGGGCGTCACGAAGGCCAACTCCGCGATCCTCCACGCCGGTTACGACGATCCTGTGGGCAGCGTGAGGTCGAGGTTCTGCAGCGTGGGAAATTCGATGTACACAGAGCTGTCGCGAGAATTGGATTTCGAAATCAAAAGGACAGGTTCCTACGTTCTTGCGTTCAACGATGAGGAGATCGCCGTTCTGCACAGACTTCTCAAGCAAGGTGAAAAGAACAACGTTCCAGGTCTCGAACTGCACGATCGTGACACGATCCTGTCGAGAGAGCCGAGGGTCAATCCGGAGGTGAAGATGGGGCTCTGGGCCCCGACGGCGGGCATAACCGAGCCCTGGATGGTCGCGATAGCCGCTGTGGAGAACGCACTCGAGAACGGCCTGAAACTTTTTCTGAACGAAGAGGTCGTCGATTTCGAAAGGCAGAATGGGAGGATCGTCGGAATCGTTACGAACAAAGCGAAGCACCGGGTGGACGTCGTCATCAACGCTGCAGGATTGTTCGCAGATGAAATCGCAAAGCGCGTCGGTGCTGAGTTTGTGCCTCTGCATCCGAGGAAGGGCGAATACATCCTGCTCGATAAAAAGCTTGGTAGCACTGTCAGATCCATCATTTTCCCCGCACCGACAGAGAAATCGAAAGGAATCCTCGTCTTACCCACAATAGATGGCGGTCTTCTCTTGGGTCCCACCGCTGAAGATCTTCCGAGCGACAGGAAGCACGATCTTTCGACGACGAGTCAGGGTCTTGAAGCGGTGAAGGGATTCGTTCTGAAACTCGTTCCGGGGATCGATTTTTCGATGGCGGTGAAAACCTTCGCGGGCTTAAGGCCTGAAAGCCCCCAGAAGGACTTCTTCATACGCGCAAGCGATTCTGTGAAAAATTTCGTCAACGTCATGGCAATGAGATCGCCTGGTTTAACCGCCGCCCCTGCGATAGCAAGATACGTCGTTGAGGAGATCTTGCAGCAACAGCTCGGATTGAAATTCTCCCCCAAAAGGGACTTCAATCCGCTGCGGAAGGGCATCAAGAAATACGCCGAACTGAGCGTTGAAGAATGGCAAAGGGCCGTGAAGGAAAGTCCCGCGGCGGGAAGGATGGTCTGTTTCTGCAACGAGGTGACCGAGGTGGAGATAATCGAGGCGATCAGGCGAGGTGCCAGAACGCTGGACGGTGTGAAGTTCAGGACGCGGGCTATGTTCGGTCGCTGTCAGGGTGGTTTCTGCATGAGCAGGATTCTGAAAATTCTGGAGAGGGAACTCGGTCTGGACGCGTCGAAGATCGTTCTCAAATCTCCCAGCAGCTGGATCATCGACGGGAAGGTGAGAGAATGAAGACCGACGTGCTCGTCATAGGTGCCGGGGCCGCCGGAATGGCAGCGGCGATCGCAGCGGCGAAAAACGGTTTGAAGGTGATCGTTGCGGAGAGGGACGAGATCACCGGTGGCATCCTGAACCAGTGCATCCACAACGGCTTCGGCCTGCATTATTTCAGGGAAGAGCTGACGGGTCCGGAATACGCAGAAAGGTTTCGCGAAAGGCTCAGTGAGTATACCGATGCGATACAGGTTCTGACCGACTGTCACGTGCTGAAACTGAACAGAGACAAGAAGGCTCTGCTCGTTTCACCGAAGGGTGTGTTCGAACTCGAAACGAAGGTCGTGATATACGCAGCCGGAGCGCGAGAAAGGCCCTTTGGTTCGCTGATGATACCTGGTGATAGGCCTTCTGGCATATTCACCGCTGGCGTGGCCCAGAGGTTGATGAACATAGATAACAGAAAGATCGGGAACAGGGCGCTCATCGTCGGTTCGGGCGACATCGGCATGATCATGGCAAGAAGGTTGACCCTGGAAGGAACAGAAGTGGTGGGAGTGGTTGAAAGGCTGCCTTATCCTGGGGGGTTGCTCAGGAACGTGATACAGTGCCTGAAGGATTTCAACATACCTTTGTATCTGTCGAGCACGGTGGTGGAAGTCAGGGGAAAAGAGAGACTGGAGGAGGTTGTCGTTGCCAAGGTGGACGAGCAGTTCAGGCCCATACCAGGTACAGAGAAGATCTTCAAAGTTGACACGCTCGTTCTCTCAGTGGGCCTCATACCACAGGTTGAGATGCTGGATAGCCTCGTATCGCTCGATGCAAGGACCAGGGGGATCGCCTGCTCCAGCACGGGTCAATCTTCCTGCGAGTGGATCTTCGCGGCCGGTAATTGCACGGCGATCTTCGATCTCGTCGATTACGTGACCAGGGAAGGCGAGCGCGCCGGCGAGTATGCTTCGCGCTACGTTATAGGTGAACGTTTCACTCGAGGCGTTCCGATCGTTCCGGGAGAGAACGTCATGCTCACCTTTCCGAATTTCTACAGCGACGTCGACGATCTGACTCTGTACGTCAGGTGCAGAAAGCCCATGGAAAGGGCCGTGCTCAAAGTCGGAAGTTTTGAAAGAGTGTTCGAAGATCTGATCCCGAGCGAAATGATCGTTGTGAAAGTCCCCAGGCAGAAGCTCACAGGACTCGGCAGGATCGAAGTGACGCTCCAGGAGGTGTGAGCATGGAGAAAATCGTCTGTGTGCTGTGCCCGATGGGCTGTAAGATAAAGTACGAAGCCGTTGACGGGAAGATCGTTTCAATCGAAGGCAACCGCTGTCCGAGAGGCATCGCCTATCTGGAAGATGAACTGAAGGAGCCAAAGAGGATCGTGCCGACGAGCGTGAAAGTCCTCAGTGGTGAAATGCCGCTGGTGTCCGTGAAGACATCCAAACCCATCCCAAAAAGGTTGATTCCACAGTTCATGGATCTGATCAAAAAGGTTGAAGTCGAAGCACCCGTGAACGTGGGAGACGTCATCCTGAGGAACGTCCTCGACAGCGGTGCAGACGTGGTCGCGACGCGGAGCGTCAAGAGGATCAGCTCAGCTTAGCTTCAAATTCCACAGGCTCTCTTCACTCGTCGAGACGGCGATCGCCCCTTTCCTGAGCGCTTCGAGTACCTGCTGTGCGGTCTTGACGAGCCCCCCGGTTATGACGGGTATACCCGTTTCCTGGAGTATCTGCTGGATCAGGTCGGGTATCAATCCTGGAAGGACCTCTATGTATTCTGGCCTGTGCGTTTTTACCTGCGAAATACCGGTGGTAAGCGATTGGGAATCGAGCAGGAAGACTCTCTGAATGGGTATCAGTCCAACCTTCTTCGCAACGTCTATGAGGTTTCCTTTCGTGGTTATCACACCGTCCGCCCCCACCTCAACCTTGAGATATTCGACCGCACTCTCGTCTTTACCAAGTCCCTTCACCAGATCCAGATGCACGAAGACCCTCTTTCCACGTTGGTGAAAGAATTCGACGATACGCTTCAGTTCGAGCAGATCCCCGTAGAGCAGAAATACCGAGGTTGCCGGACTATCAGCTGCACGATGCAACTTTTCATCGTTCCTCAGAGCCGGCACGATTGGGTAAGCGAAGTACTTCTCATTTTTCATACCTTCAACCATCCCTTCGCACGCTCCACAGCTTTCTTCCAGCCTCTGTACAGTTCCTCTCTTCGTTCTTCATCCATACTGGGAACGAACCTCCTGTCCAGCTGCCATTGAGATTCGATCTGACTCAAATTTTCCCAGTAGCCCACAGCCAGACCCGCAAGGTACGCCGCGCCGAGTGCCGTGGTCTCGTTGACTCTCGGTCTTTCTACAGGAACGTTCAGAATGTCCGCCTGAAACTGCATCAAGAAGTTGTTCTTCGAAGCCCCTCCGTCGACTCGCAGAGTCTTCAACTGGGTGCCACATTCTTCGCACATCACTTCGACAACGTCCCTCGTCTGGTACGCGATCGATTCTAAAACGGCCCTGACTATGTGTTCTTTCCTTGCACCGCGCGTCAGGCCGAACATGGCACCCCTTGCATACATGTCCCAGTGCGGTGCGCCCAGACCGACGAACGCGGGAACGAAATAGACACCTGCCGAATCTGGAACACTCAGTGCGAGCTGTTCAGTTTCCGCAGCACTCTCGATCATTCTGAGTTCGTTCCTGAGCCACTGTATGGCCGCTCCCGCGATGAAAACGCTCCCTTCCAGTGCGTAGGAAACCTCATCTTTCACTTTCCACGCAACGGTGGTGAGCAGACCGGAACGGGAGAACACAGGTTTGTTGCCGATGTTCATGAGTATGAAGCATCCCGTACCGTAGGTGTTCTTCATCGTACCCGGATGCACGCACATCTGTCCGAACAGCGCTGCCTGTTGATCTCCTATATCCGCCGCGATAGGTATCTCCACCCCAAAGATCTCTTTTTCCGTGACACCATAAACATAACTTGATGGGCACACTTCCGGCAGCACGGAACGTGGCACGCCGAACATGTCCAGAAGCTCTTCATCCCAGCAAAGATCGTTTATGTTGAACAGCATCGTCCTCGAAGCGTTAGAAACGTCTGTGGCGTGCACTTTGCCACCTGTGAGGTTCCATATGAGCCAGCTGTCGACTGTGCCGAAGGCGATCTCTCCTCTTTTCGCTTTCTCCATCATGCCTGGCACGTTCTTCAGGATCCACTGAATCTTCGTCGCAGAGAAGTACGCATCCACAACCAAACCTGTCTTACTCCTTATCACATCCGTCAGACCCTGCGCCTTGATCTCATCGCACATACCGGCCGTCCTTCTGCACTGCCACACGATTGCGTTGTAAACGGGTTTACCGGTTTTTTTGTCCCACACGATCGTCGTTTCTCTCTGGTTCGTGATGCCGATCGCTGCTATCTGTTGAGGCTCAACGTTCAGGTTGCGCAGGAGTTTTTTCACCACGCTCACCTGGGATTCCAGAATATCGTACGGATCGTGTTCAACCCAGCCCGGTCTGGGATAGATCTGAGGGAATTCCTGGTTCACCATTCCAACCATGTTGCCCTGCGAATCGAACAGTATGGCTCGTGAACTGGTCGTACCCTGATCGAGCGCGAGAACGTAACGTTTCTCCATCACAGCACACCCCCAACAAAGAAAATCAAAAAAGACCACACCCCATTTGGGACGTGGCCTTCTCCTTCTCTCCTCCACGCAAGATTATTTTACAACAATTCGACTATCTTTTTGAACAACTCTTCTGTGCGACGCTGAACGTTACCTTTGGAGCCGAAAAACATTAACCTGTATCACGCGAGATCGGTTCCGAGGGATCTGTATAATAGAAACGGAGTTGTGGAGATTTTTCATCGACAGGGAGTGCTGTTGATGAGCTGGATAGTGGGCAAGAAAGAGCTTGAAATCGTGAACCTGGTTGGTGAACACCTTGAGAAAATAAGTGAAACGTTGCTGAGCCTGAAGAACCTTCTCGATGCTTATTTGTCGGCTCACACGGAGCACGTCGACCAGCTCGCTGAGGAAGTGCGAAAGCACGAGCATGAAGCAGACGTCGTGAGGAGAAGGGTCGAGCAGATCATGTACGGGGGCGCGTTCTTGCCAAACTTCAGGGGTGATCTGCTCGGAATCATCGAAGCTGCCGACAAGGTTGCCAACAAAGCCGAGTACGTCGCCGATGTGCTTGAGATTGAAAAACCGTACGTTCCATACTCGCTGCACGCGGAATTGAGGGCTTTGCTCGATGTGTCCATCGAGACGTTCGAAGCGCTCAAACAAGCTATAAAATATCTGTTCGAAGATTTGAGCCGGGTCACCGAGTTCATTGAGAAGACAGAGATGAAGGAACACGAAGTGGACGGGATAGAGAGGGGTTTACTCAGGAAAATATTTGCCATAACGGATATTTCCTACGGTCAGAAGATGCACCTGAAGGATCTGATCAGAAGCATCGCGGACATCGCCGACAGGGCCGAAGATTGTTCGGACAGAGTGCAAGTCGTGTCGCTCAAAAGGAGGGTGTAGATGGCCGCCACAGGGGAAGCGTTCGAAAGGCTGATCCAGATCATGGAGACGTTGCGTTCTGAGAAGGGTTGTGAGTGGGACCGCAGTCAAACCCATGAATCTCTGAAGCCTTACTTGATCGAAGAAGCTTACGAGCTGCTCGATGCCATCGACGAAAAAAACGATGAAAGAATGGCAGAAGAACTCGGTGATGTGTTGCTCCAGGTGGTCTTTCACTCGCAGATCGCCAAAGAAAGAGGTGCGTTCGACATCGTGAAAGTCCTTCAGATCCTCAACGAGAAGCTCATCAGAAGGCACCCTCACGTTTTCGGTGACAGTCCAGGTTATTCCTACGAGCAGTGGGAGAAGATCAAGGCGCAGGAGAAGGGATCGAAGAAATCTTCCGCAATAGGAGGATTGAACAAGGCGTTACCCGCTCTCAGCCTCGCAAGGAGGATTCAGGAAAACGCGGCTGCGGTTGGATTCGACTGGCCGGACGTGTCGGGCGCTATAGAGAAGGTGAAAGAGGAGATAAAAGAGCTGGAAGAGGCGATGAAGGATGGAAATTCGAAATCTGTGGAAGAAGAGCTTGGAGATCTGCTGTTCGCGGTCGTCAATGTTGCGAGGTTTTCGAACGTCGATCCCGAAGTGGCACTGCGCAGATCCATTGAGAAGTTCGCCACCAGGTTCGCCATGGTCGAGCATTTTGCAAAAGAACGGGGGCTCGAGTTGAAGAGATTGACTCTTGAACAGCTCGATGCCCTGTGGGAAGAGGCGAAAGGAGGAGAATGAGGTGAAAAAGTTCCTGATCGTCGTTGTGGTGCTGTTCGCACTGACTCTTCTTGCGCAACAGGCAACGATCGTCGCCGAAGTCAACGGTAGGCCCGTCACACAGGAAGAACTCGACAGGGAAGCCAATCTGAACAGGCTTCTGCTCCAGCTTCAATCCATAGACGAGAGGTTCTACCAGGTTCTCACCGGAACACCGGAAGGTTTGGCACTGCTTCAGCGTTACAAGAGAGAGGTGCTCAACAACCTGGTCGATCAGATCCTGATCGTCCAGATCGGTGAGAAGATGGGCGTCGTGGTTCCAAAGGAGACGATCGAGAGTCTCGTCTCCAGCGAACTCAGCAAGACCCTTTCTCAGTACAACATGACCGAGAGTGATCTGGACTGGTATCTAAAGAACGCGAACCTTGGCGATCTTGAAAGCTTCAAAAACAGGCTCAGGTGGATCTTCACGGTCCAGCAGACACTCGATCAGATCTACCGAAAGGTGACGGAAGGTGTTGCCGTCAGCGACGAAGATGTGAAGCGATTCTACGAAGAGAACAAGGAGTACTTTTCAGTGGAAGAGTCCGCCAAGCTCTTGAGGATAATCGTTGAGACCAAGGAGCAGGCCGACAAAGTTCTGGAAAGGCTAAGAGCGGGCGAAGATTTCTCGAAAGTGGCCAGCGAGGTCTCCATCGATCCTTTAACGAAAGACAAGGCGGGGGACCTTGGCTGGGTTGAGCGCTACAGCGGTTTGATAAACCAGGAAATTGAGGAAAAGATTTTTGCGAGCCCGGCCGGCGCGATCGTTGGGCCGATGCAGACCAGTGGTGGTTGGGAGATCTACCGCGTTCTTGAGAAGCGTCCAAAGGGCTACCAGTCACTCGAAGAGGTTGCCACAGACATAAGAAACTATCTGTCACAATCCAGGGCGAACGAACTGTGGCAGAAATGGATCCAGGAAGAATTCCTCAAGTTCAAGCAGTCGAGCGACATCAAAGTTTACCTGCTCACAGAACCTCAATCTGAGGGAGGATCGCAGCAGCAATGACGTTGAAAACGATAACGATGCACTGGACAGGGAATTCCCTCATCCTTGTCGATCAAAGAAAACTCCCACACGTGGTCGAGAACGTGGTGTGTGAGACTTATCAGCAGGTCGCTCAGGCGATAAAGGATATGGTCGTGCGCGGCGCGCCAGCAATTGGCGCCGCGGCGGCCTTCGGTTACGTTCTCGGTGCAAAGCAGTTCTCACACCTGAAGGGTGAAGATCTGTTGAAAGCCATGCAGCAGGTGCACGATACGATCGCTCAAACGAGACCGACGGCCGTGAACCTCTTCTGGGCACTCCGAAGGATGCGAGAAAAATTCCTGGCGAACCACAATGGAGACTTCGTGAATGTTCTCGAGCAGGAAGCACTGAAGATCGCACAGGAAGACATAGAGACCAACAGGGCGATAGGTAGACACGGCCAAGCCCTTCTCAAAGATGGAGACACAGTTTTGACTCACTGCAACGCCGGGGCCCTCGCGACGGTGGATTACGGCACGGCCCTGGGCGTCATACGCGCTGCGATCGAAAATGGAAAAAGGTTGAAAGTCTACGTTGACGAGACGAGACCCTATCTGCAGGGTGCGAGACTCACCGCGTGGGAACTCGTTCAGCTTGGTGTGGAAACGATTCTCATCTGCGATAACATGGCGGGCTGGGTCATGAAGCAGGGAAAGGTTAACGCCGTGATAGTGGGTGCAGACAGGATCGCCGCCAACGGTGACGTTGCCAACAAGATTGGAACCTACACGCTGGCGGTGCTCGCAAGCAAACACGGTGTGCCTTTCTATGTCGCCGCACCGACTTCTACCATAGATCTGAACGTGAAGGACGGTTCACAGATCCCCATCGAGGAACGCGCACACACCGAGGTGACGCACGTTGGAAACGTGAGGATCGCTGCCGAGGGAGTGAAGGTCTACAACCCCGCTTTCGATGTGACGGAGCACGAACTTGTGACCGCGATAATCACCGAAAAAGGAGTTGTCAGACCGCCGTACGATGTCAATCTGAGGAAAATAATGGGGGTTGAAGTTTGAGGATAAATCCACTGGAAGATGGCAACATTAAGAGTCCTCAAGTGAAAGGCAAGAAGCTTTCGAAAAGCAAGCTTTCCACCCGCACCAGCCAGGAGACCGGCTTTCTTGATGTGCTGGAAAAGGTCGAAGAAGACACGTACAACCAGCTCCTGGAGGAGGCTATCAAGAACGTTGTCGAGGCGGGAAACGAGCTCGTTCGATCTCCGACTCAGGAGAACTTCAAAAAGTACCGCGAGAGCGTGAAACATTTTTTGAAGCTCATTGAGAAGAAGCTCTACAGGATCGAGAAGGCTGTGAGTGTGGATCTGCACGTCGTGGCGAACCGGGTGGATGAGAAACTGAACGAGATCGCCAGCGCTCTGTTACAGCTCGAAAGTGGAGCGATAAAATTGGCGGCGAAGGTCGAGGAAATTTACGGCTTACTCATAAATATCTACAGGTGAGGGTTGTGGAGAAGATCTTTGAACGTCTCAGGGACTTCCTTCAGAGATCCATCGGCAGTTCGGTGTGCATCAGATCGCGCGATGAAAGTCTGTTGAAGCGCGTTGACAGTGTTGTTGCGGGCATCACGAAAGAGCACCTGATCTTTACAGAACCTTCGATAGACGAAGTGAGACAAATAGAAGAGTTTCTTTACACAGCTTCGAGTGATACGGTGAAAGTTGCGGTCCTTCACAGGTTCGAACGTTCTTCCATGGAAGCGATCAACGCTTTTTTGAAGACGCTCGAAGAACCCCCATCCCACAGTCTGATAATCCTCACTTCTCTCAAATTCCGCGACCTGCCCCAGACGGTTCGGAGCAGGGTCAAGGTGTTCGATCTCCTCGTTCCAAAAGACTTTTACGAAGAACTCAGGAAAAAGGTTTCGGTGGAACCGGAGCTGGTGCTCAGGCTCTGCGAACTCGACTTCGATGTGGCCGAATACGTGGACGAATTGGGCTCCGATTTACAACCCGTTCGCTTCGAACCTTCTTCTTTTCTCTCACTTTTCAAAGGAGAAGCTCTGAAACCAGAAGAAAAGGTTCAGGCGTTGCTCGCACTGAACGATCTGTATTCTCGTTTCGAGAAGGGTGAGATAGACGATCGGGGTTTCGTGGAGCTTTACATGACGCTGGTCGAGCAAGCCAAAAAGGTCGATCTGACGAGGATGCTGGTTCAACTCGCGATGCTCTGCGAGATCGTTTTTGAACATCGTGGCGTCAAAGATCTGTCTGTTTATAGATGGTTCGACTCGATCCTCAGAAACAGGCTTCTGAACTTCAACACCCAGTTAACCTTTGTGAACCTGCTCGTCAAACTCAGACGTACCGCAAGGAGGTGAAACCATGGACATGATCGCCGTAGTTTACGGGGTAGAGTTGCTACCGAAAGGAAAGATTCATTACTATGCAGAAAACGGTGAGGACATAAAACCCAACGATTTGGTGCTCGTCATGAGTGAGTTCGGGCTCGACGTGGGACGCGTCCTGTTCGGGCCAAGAGAACTCAGCATAGAACAGATCGGTAGCGAACTGAAGCCCATAATCAGAAAGCTCACCGAGGAGGACCTGAAACAGCACCAAGAAAATTTGAAAGATGCGGCCGAGGCGCACGAGATATGCAAGCAGAAGATAAAGGAACACAATCTACCCATGAAGCTTCTCCACACGCGCTACATGTTCGACAGATCGAGGCTGGTGTTCTATTTCAGTTCGGAAACGCGAGTCGATTTCAGAGAACTCGTGAAGGATCTTGCGCGCATATTCAAAACCAGGATCGAGCTCAGGCAGGTTGGTGTTCGTGATGAACTGAAGTTCATGGGAGGCATAGGTCTGTGTGGCCTTCCAGTCTGCTGCAGCAAATTCCTGCGTGAATTCGACAGCGTCACGCTGAAACATGCGAAGGCACAGCAACTCATGATTAACACAGCGAAGATCTCCGGGGCGTGCAGGCGGCTCCTCTGCTGTCTCACGTACGAGTACAATTTCTACAAAGAGATGCTCGAAGGCATCCCAGATGAGGGTGACACCTTCACTTACGAAGGTAAAACTTGTGTTGTTCAGTCCATAGACGTGTTCAAACAGAGAGTGCTCGCCGTCTCACAGGCCGAAGACGCCATGTTCTACGTACCCTTCTCCT
Organism: Thermotoga sp. Ku-13t; assembly: GCF_011057685.1. Lineage (NCBI taxonomy): Bacteria > Thermotogati > Thermotogota > Thermotogae > Thermotogales > Thermotogaceae > Thermotoga > Thermotoga sp. Ku-13t. The sequence continues at coordinate 214,893 of NZ_LNFY01000001.1, forward strand.
ACTTCAGGGGAGGCGGTGAGAATGGTAGCGCTGGCTAAGTTCCTGATCTTCATAGGCGTGGTGCTCTTGGTAACCGGGGTGGTTCTTTATCTCATAGGCAGATTCACACCGCTTGGAAGGCTCCCGGGAGACATCGTGATAAAGCGCGAGAGGTTCATATTCTACTTTCCGATCATGACGAGCTTGCTTTTGAGTCTGGTTTTGACGGCTCTGTTCTTCATCATCTCGAGGTTTGGAAGATGAGAAACTGGAGGGATACGCGTGAGGAACTTCGACAGAGAAACGGTGAAAAGGCTTAAAGAACTCGCTCGAATCTGTCGTGGTGATGTGCTGAAGATGACTTACGTCGCTGGTTCAGGGCATCCTGGAGGTTCCATGTCTTCCATGGAAATCTTTTTGAGCATCTACAGTTTTGCCAACATCGATCCGAAGAATCCTTTCGATCCACTGAGAGATCGCATTGTGATCAGTCACGGTCACACTTCTCCCGGCGTTTACGCCGTGCTCGGAAGACTGGGTTTTGTGGACATAGAACAGCTCATCGCAGGTTTCCGCCACCATTCGAGCATCTTCGAGGGTCACGTGACGCGTGGCATTCCAGGCATTGATTGGTCTACGGGAAATCTCGGTCAGGGTCTGGCGGCCGGAGTCGGGTTCGCACTGGCTGCGAAGATCAAGGAACAGGATTACCACGTCTTCGTTGCCATGAGTGATGCGGAGCAGGCCAAGGGACAGGTCGCCGAGGCTCGGAGAATCGCGAGGAAGTTTGGCCTGTCGAACATCACGGTCGTCATAGACTACAACGACGCCCAGATCTCCGGAAGGGCGCGCGACGTGATGCCTGTGAACATAAAAGAGAATTACCTTGCGGATGGTTGGAGAATCATCGAGGTCGACGGTCACGATATAGAACAGCTTCTGTTCGCACTGAAGGAAGCCGTTGAAGACAAGGTCAATCCCGTTGCCATCTTGGCGCACACGGTGATGGGTAAGGGCGTCTCTTTCATGGAGAACGATGTGTCCTACCACGGAAAACCACTCACGAAAGAGCAACTTGAAAAAGCACTCGCTGAGCTGGGCATCGAGAACGATGTTGAAAAATACCTGGAGATGAGGAAGAAGCTGCCCCTTACCAAACATGAACCACTCAAACCCGAATACGAGATCAAGTTGAACATTCCTGCCCCGAGGACGTACATGGACAAGACGGACAACAGGAGCGCATTCGGCAAGGCTCTTCTGGACATCGTGAAGGCGAACAGGAACAGTGAAACGCCGGTGGTCGTCGTCGACTGCGATCTTGCATCCTCTGTCAGAACCGATATGGTGATGAAGGAGGTTCCGGAGAGGTTCGTTCAGATCGGAGTACAGGAGCACGCAGCCGCGACCGTTTCGGGCGCCATGTCCGCCGACGGGATAGTGACCTTCTTCGCCGACTTTGGCGTTTTCGGTGTGAGCGAGACTTACAACCAGCACAGACTGAACGCGATAAATCACACGAACCTGAAGGTCGTCGTGACGCACTGCGGCCTGAACGTTGGAGAAGACGGAAAGACTCACCACGGACTCGATTACATTTCCGCGCCGGCGAACTGGCTGGGTTACAAGGTCATAATCCCCGCTGATCCAAACCAGACGGACCGTGCTGTGAGGTACGTCGCCTCAGTTTACGGAAACTTTCTGATCGCCATGGGCAGGGCGAAACAATCGATCATAAAGAGCGAAGATGGAAAACCTTTCTTCGGTGACGATTACGTTTTCGAGTACGGAAAAATCGACGTTCTCAGAGAAGGTGACGAGTTGACCCTCATTGGTTGCGGTGCGATCGTGGAGAACCTGGTCGCGGCAGCGGACAGATTCAAGGGCAAGGTCACCGTTCTCAACGTTTCGTGCCCGTTCGATCTGAACGAGGACACGTTGAGGAAATACTGCGACAACAGAAAGGTGCTCGTTGTGGAAGACCACGCAGCTTTACTGGGTCTGGCAGCGTTGCTCGCGAAGTTCATGATGCAGCGAAGGATCTTCCCATCTCACTTCGAACAGATCGCGGTTGAGGAGCACGCAGTTTCGGGTCCCTACGAGGCACTTTACGAACTGTACGGTCTGAGTGCAGAAAGGATCAGCCAGAAGGTGGCCACGCTTCTGTCATGAAAGAGGAAGAAATGAAAAGGCTGATAGAGTTCATGGAAAAGTTGCAGTACCGTTTTCTCGAGCCGAAGTTGCTCTTCACCGCACTGTGCCATTCTTCGTACGCGCACGAAGAACGGCAGCGCGGAAGGAAGGATGTCGAATCGAACGAGAGACTCGAATTTTTAGGAGACGCGGTTGTGGACTTTTTGATAGCGGAGTATCTTTACACGAACTATCCAGACTCACCTGAAGGCACCATGTCCAAGATCAAGGCCGCGGCGGCGAGCGAGGATGCCCTCGCGCTGATCGCGAAAGATCTCGGGTTGAACCAATACATCTTTCTCGGCCGTGGAGAAGAGCTGAGCGGTGGACGCGAGAGAGAATCCATACTTTCGGGTGCTGTAGAAGCGCTGGCTGCAGCACTGTATCTGGACGGGGGATTGAAGGTCGTAAAATCGATTCTGCTCTCTCACCTCGCACGATACATCGAACAGATCGCCGAAGGAAGGATCGTCTTCGACCACAAGACCACGCTGCAGGAGATAGTTCAGGAAAGGTACAGAACATTACCCGAGTACGTCCTCGTTCGCGAGGAAGGTCCGGCACATATGAAAAAATTCTTTGTAGAGGTGAGGGTGAAGGGCCAGGCACTCGCGGTCGGCGAAGGCTCTTCGATAAAGGATGCCGAGAAGAACGCCGCGAAACTGGCCCTCGAAAAGCTGAAGGTGATGGAAGATTGAAGATTCTGCCAGTCTTTTTACCCCAGAGAGGCTGTAAGAACAGATGCATATTCTGTTCCCAGCAGGCCATAACAGGCCTGGAAAAACCGCTGGGCTTTGAAGAGCTCGACGAGCTCGCGCGGAAGTACTCGAACACTGCGGGCAGGTTCGAGATCGCCTTCTATGGAGGAACCTTCACCGCGATGGACGGGCATGAACAGGTGCGCTATCTTCAGTGGGCCAGCCGGTACGTGAAGTCCGGCGTTTGCACAGGTATAAGGTTGTCAACAAGACCGGACGAGATCGACGAACCGAGGGTGAAGATTTTGAAAGAAAATGGTGTGAGTTTCGTTGAACTCGGTGTGCAGTCCTTCGACGATGAAGTGTTGAAATTGAACCGGCGTGGTTACACTTCCGCGGACGTGTACAGGGCGTGTGAAATCCTCAAAAAACACGGAATAGACTTCGGCGTTCATCTGATGGTCGGTCTGGTGGGGGACGAATCTTCCAAAGACATCCTCAGCGCCCGGCAAGCGGTTGAAGTTGGCAGCAAGAGCTGCAGGGTCCATCCGACGCTGGTGTTGAAAGATTCACCGCTCGAAGTCCTCTACAGGCTCGGTGAATACACTCCTATGGATCTGGAAACGGCAATCGACGTGTGCAGTGACATGGTGTCGATCCTCGAGGGCCACGGTGTTCGTGTCATAAGGTTGGGACTCTACGTCCCGTTGGAGCTGTTAAAAAACGTGGTCGCAGGACCGCTCCATCCGAGGCTCGGGGAACTGGTCAGAACGAGGCTGGTTGAAAAAGTCTTCAACTTTCTGAACGCCAGTGCGGTCGTTCACACACACAGAGAATCGAGCTGGGTTTCGAGCCTGGATGTTCCAAAATTTGAAGGCGCAGAGTTCGGCTTCATCGTGAAAGAAAGCTTTGTTCCCTGGCAGTCCTCGCTCAGGCTTTACGCTGAAAGCATCCTGCAAGGGGTGATTCAATGTTCGAAGAATTGAAGGAGAAGGCGCTCAGGGAGATCTCTGAGGCGCAGGACATCGCACAACTGGAACGAATCAGGGTGAACTACCTTGGAAGAAAAGGCATTTTGACCGAACAGATGAGGAGCATCGGCAAGCTTCCACCACAGGAACGTCCCAGGGTGGGCCAGCTGCTCAACGAGCTGAAGCAAATCGTGGAGCAGGCGCTCGAAGAAAGAAAGAAGCTCCTCGAAATCGAGGAAGAAAAGAAAAACCTTCAAAAGCTGTGGGTCGATGTTACCCTGCCCGGTGCGATAAAAAAAATTGGCCATCTGCATCCTATATCCAGGGTGCTCGAAGAGATAGAAACGATCTTCGTGTCCATGGGTTTTAAGGTCGTTGAGGGCCCGGAGATAGAGGACGCCTGGCACAACTTCGACGCTCTGAACACGCCCGAGTGGCACCCTGCTAGAGACATGCACGATTCTTTCTACCTGGTGGACAAGCTTTTGAGAACGCACACCTCGCCAGTCCAGATAAGAACGATGCTTTCAGAAAAGCCGCCCATCGCGATCGTTTCTCCCGGGAGGGTTTACAGGAGAGACTACGACGCGACGCACCTTCCCATGTTCACACAGGTGGAAGGATTGTACGTGGATGAAAACGTCAGCGTGGCGCATCTGAAGTACACGCTAGAAGTCTTCGTTAAGCGAATGTTCGGCCCGGAAAGAAGGATCAGGCTCAAACCTAGCTATTTTCCTTTCACCGAACCCAGCTTCGAGGTCGATGTTTCCTGTGGTATATGCAATGGCGAAGGCTGTCCGTCCTGCAAGTACACGGGCTGGCTCGAAATCCTTGGAGCGGGGATGGTCCATCCAAACGTTTTCAGGAACGTTGGATACGATCCAGAAAAATACACGGGCTTCGCTTTTGGTATGGGTGTCGAACGCATCGCGATGCTGAAGTATCGGATCAAAGACATTCGCGACTTCGTAAGGAACGACGAGAGATTCCTCGAATGTTTCTGAAAGGGTGATCGAAGTGCAGGTGCCAGTGGAATGGCTCAAAGAACTGGTCGACATCGATGTCTCTGCTGAAGAACTCGCCCACAGGCTCACTATGGCCAGTGTGAGTGTGGAGAGGATCTTCAATCCCTTCGCATCCGGAAAGATCGTCTCTGCTCGCGTCGCCGAAGTTCATCCTCATCCGAACGCCGAGAAGCTGAGAGTGTGCAGAGTCTTCGACGGATCGAGCTACCACACAACGATCACGTCGGACACGAATGTGAAGGAAAACGACTTCGTGGTCATAGCGTTTCCAGGCTCCAGGTTTGCCGATGGCAGTGAGGTTCGACAGACGTCCATCAGGGGTGTGCTCTCAGAGGTGGTCATGTGCTCTCTCCAAGAACTCGGTCTGGAAGAAAAATCGGACCACGTGTACATCGTGGAGGAGGACATCGAGCCCGGTGTGGACATGATCAAGCATTGGAAGCTGGACGAACCCGTGCTGGATCTGGACATCACGCCAAACAGGCCAGACTGTCTCGGGATCATCGGTGTTGCGAGGGAAGTAGCTGTTTTACTTGGAAAGGAATTGAAACAACCTGAGCCAGAAATAGAGTGCCTCGATGAACCAGTCGAAAGATTCGTCTCGGTTCACATAGAAGATGTTGGAGGCTGTCCACGCTACTGCGCTGCTTACATGCAGTCCGGTGGTGTGAAAAACAGTCCCGTGTGGATGAAGCGCCGTCTCATGGCCTGCGGTATCCGGCCCATAAACAACATTGTGGATGCATCTAACTACGTGATGCTTTTGACGGGCCATCCGGTCCACGTGTTCGATTATTCGAAAGTGAAAGACGGGAAGATCGTGGTCAGATGTGCGAGAAAGGGTGAGCGGGTCGTTCTCCTTGACGAAAAACTCTACGAACTCACCGGCATAGAAACGCTCATAACAGATGGTGAGAACATCCTCGCGGTCGGGGGCGTGATGGGTGGTCGCGATTCTGGCGTGACTTCAGAAACGAAAGAATTGCTTCTCGAGGTCGCGTATTTTGATCCGGTCAGGATCAGGAGAACTTCGAAAGTCCTGAACATAAGAAGCGACGCATCCCACAGGTTCGAAAGGGGTGTAGATCCAAACGATGCGGAGTTCGTGATGAAACTCTTGATACGCACGATCCAGCAGGTCTCAGGTGGTTTGAGTGCAAAAGGTTTCATCGATGTCTATCCACGTAGAATAGAGCGAAAGAGTGTGAAGCTGCGCAGAGAAAAGTTGAAAAGAGTTCTCGGCATCGATGTTCCAGACGCTGAAGTTGTTCGCATTCTCAAATCGCTGGGCATGGAAGTACAGAGCGATGGAACCGGCTGGAACGTGCTCGTTCCGACCCACAGACCCGACATTTCCATTGAAGAAGACCTGATCGAAGAGGTCGGCAGGATCTTCGGCTACGAGAAGATCCAGGCGGAGGTGCCGCGGATACTCGCGCTCGCCGGAGGATGGAACGATTATCAGAGGTTCAGGCGAAGAGTGAAACAGCTCGCACAGGCTTGTGGTTTCAACGAAGCCGTGAACCTGTCTTTCTGCAAGTCTGCCACAATCAGGCAGTTGATCGGTCAGGAACCTTTGAAGCTGAACAATCCCATGGTCGAGGACATGGACAGCCTCAGGCCTTCGTTGCTCTTTGGTTTAATCGACTGTGTGGCGTACAACATCAGAAGACAGAGCAGAGATCTCAAGTTCTTCGAAGTTGCGAAAATCTACGGCTTCGAGGACGGTTCCATGTTCGAACGGGAAAAACTCGGTTTGATCGCCTCTGGAAAGCTCGAAGAAGACGATTACACAGACACCAGGAACGTGTCTTTCCTCTGGCTCAAGGGTGTGATCGAGGAGATCGGGAAGCATTTGAATCTGTACTTCGAGTTCGAACCTGCCGACATCGACTGGCTCACACCTGGCAGGCGCGCCGAGATCTACCTCAACGGTCAGAAGGTTGGTTACATGGGCATGCTGAATCGGAAGTTCAACGAGCTGTACGATATCAAAGCCGAGGTCTACTTCGCCGAGCTGGACATGCAGACGATGTTTGAAAATTATAATCCTGTTCCTTCGATCCCGACGCTCGGCGCGTTCCCGTACGTTCGAAGGGACATTTCCCTGCTGCTTCCAGTCGGGAGCAGGGCGAACGAGATACTGAAGTTTTTGAAGAATTCTCACAGCTTCGTTGAGAGAGTCGGTGTCAGTGACGTGTACACGGGCAAAGGCCTTCCTGAAAACACCGTCAGTGTCACGTTCTACGTCATCTACCGGGCTCCAGACAGATCACTCACCGACGAAGAGGTCAACCAGCTGTTCGAAGAAACGATTCAGAAAGTTGAGCAGACCTTCAAAGTGAGGCGAAGGTTCTGATATGCTCCCGTTCGAGTACGATAAGAACAAACCGTTCAATATCCAGAAGAGGTCTTTTCTGAACTTCAACTTGGTTTCTTTCGATGCTGTTTATGAACCCGTTGTGGAGGAAAGCAGGCGCGTCTACGTGTACGAGTTCCTCGCGAATGAACCAAAGCTCGACCTCATCTTCGTGCACGGCATGGGCAATAGGAACATATCCTATCTGCTCTGGTTCGCCGAGAATTTCAAAAATCACGGGATCAACACTTACTTTCTCATTCTGCCGTACCACTGGTTCCGCGCCCCCTCATCCTGGCGGGGTGGGGAACCTTTCTTTTCAACCTCTCCGAAATACTGTTCTGTCAGGTTTCACGAAGCCGTCAAGGACGTTCGAAGGACGCTCGATTACGTAGAGCAAAGTTCAAGCTTTCCCAAGACGATCATGGGTTTCAGCTTCGGTGGCATGATCGCCACCATGGCGCTCGCCATAGACATCAGGTTCGAAAAAGGGATTCTTTCGTTCACCGGTGGGGATTGGCGCTGGATCAATTGGTACGCGCCGCACACAGAACAGCTCAGGAAGGATTACATGCGCCTTAGCAATGAATACAACTGCCGGGACGAAGAAACCTGCGTTAAGAACCGTGCAGAGGCTCTCAGGAAACTGGACGAGCTTGAAAGCATAGAGGACATATTCCACCTGCAGCCAGCCTGTTTCCACTACGATGCTATATCGTACGCGAAGTTCGTGCAAAAACCGGTCCTGTTCTTCAGAGGGCTGTTCGACAGAGTCATCATTTCGAAGAGCTCGCGCGCCTTGATCGAGCGTCTCAAAGACGTCAGGCAGGTCCTGCTTCCCTGTGGCCACAGATCGTCGTACTTCTTCAGAAGATTCATCCTGAGGCAGTCGTTGAGGTTCTTGCTTGAGGGGGTGAACACAATTGATCATCGTTCGATACGGTGAAATAGGATTGAAAGGAAAAAAACAGAGGAAATTTCGAGAAAAGACTTGTTGAGAACATCAAAAAAGCCCTCGAGAGACACAACATTCACTCTCAGGTTCACACCATACATGGCAGGCTCCTGGTGAATACGCCCCACGAGGCGGCAGACATCATCAGGAAGGTTCCGGGCGTCGTGTCCGTCTCACCGGCCTGGAGGATGGACTACGAAAACGTGCCCAGATTCCTTTCAGAGCATCTTGCCGGTATGAACCCATCTTCTTTCAAAGTTGAAGCGCGAAGGATCAACAAAGCCTTTCACAAAACCTCACAGCAGATCAACGAGGAAATCGGAGCTTTCGTTGTTCAGAACTTCGGTTGGAAGGTGGATCTGGAAAACCCAGAGCTGGCGATAGGCATCGAAATGATAGACAACGAAGCATACGTGTTCTTTGAGACGAAGAAAGGAGTCGGTGGCCTTCCATCTACGACTCAGGGGAAACTCGTATTGTTGCTGAGTCCCGGCATCGACTCGCCCGTTGCAGGTTTTCTGATGCTCAGAAGAGGTGCGAGCCTGGTCGCGCTCCACTTCGATCAGGGTCATTCCGAAACCGTCAAGCAAATGGTGAATGTTTTGAACGATTATTCTTCCGAACCCATAGAATTGATTGTTATCGATCACCACGAATCCTTTTCGCCCTATGTCATCGAGCTCGAAAGGATGCGCAAAAGGGAATGGACCTGCGTTCTGTGTAAAATTCTGATGCTCAAAAAAGCTGAACAGATTGCAAGACAGAAATCTGCCCTCGGCATCGTGACCGGTGACAGTCTGGGCCAGGTCGCGTCGCAGACGCTTGAGAATCTTTTTCTTGAAAGCAGCGCGGTAAACCTTCCCATCTACAGACCTCTCATAGGCATGGACAAAGATGAAACAGTGAAGATCGCAAAAGACATCGGCACGTTTGACATCTTCCTCAAAGCTGCGAGACATTCCTGCCCGTTCAGACCTTCTTCTGTCGTAACGCGTGGTTCAATACACGTGCTGAGGAGGATAATCGATGCCTTCAAGTCCCAGGGCCTCTGGCAGGATTGAAGCTTCGGGCTCCACGTCATTTCGTAATGGTGATGTTTCACATTCGCAATGGGCACCTTCCGTATCTAATTAATGGGAGCGCTCCAGAGAGAAACGTTCGAACGTGGGGTTTCGTAATTGGCCCCATTCTAATCCGTCCGGTCAGCTGTGATTATTTTCTGATTGACAATGTTTTCTGAGAGCGCTCCTTTGAGAGAAAATCAGCATGAAATTTTTGTCAATGCCACGCTAAAGGAAACGGTCAGAACTTCTTGGAATGATGGTTGAACTTTCAGGAAAAGCTTTCCAAAATCAATAGTTCGAATTAGAAAATCGTAGTTAGATCCCAAGGGCCCCGAGAAGGGGCTTTTATTTTTTGCAATTTCTTTCAGTGATGTAACCGATCTGGCTCGTTCGATTTCACATCGTCTGAAGTTCGAAACCTGTGAAGTTCTTGAGGAATCTCCATATTGATGGAAGAATTAATTAACTGGCAGATTCGAAAGGAGTGAAACCATGCTCGAAGAAATCGCTAAACTCGTTCAAAAGGGCGAATTCGAAAAGGCGAAGCTGTACGCGGACAAGATTGAATCTGCTTTGGACAGGCACAATGTGCTTGGAATCATTTTCTATCAGGAAGGCAAGCTGGACGAGGCGTTGAATCACTTCAAGAAAGCTTTAGAGTTCGATCCGACCCACGACGATGTTCTGTTCAACTACGCGAAATTGCTCTACGAAAAGCAAGACTACTTCGAGTCCTGGAGGTATCTGACACGAATAAAGCACAAAAGCTGGGAAGTGTACGATCTTCTTGGAGACACCCAGCTCAAACAGGACAATCTGGCGATGGCGGTGCATTATTACAGAAAAGCCTGCGAGCTCAATGCGCCCGAGCAGATGAAACAGAAGTTCGAAGAAGCCAGAAGATTGTTCAAAAGAAGTGAAAAGATAGCCATCTTCTGTCTTCCCGGTCTGGACAACTTCATAAAAGATATAGCGCAGATTCTATCGAACATCTACGAAGTGAAGCTCGTAGTGACCACCGACGGCAGACAGATTCAGGAAGCCTACAGCTGGGCGGACATCGTCTGGCTTGAGTGGGCGAACGAGATGGCCGTGGAGATAACGAACAAACTGCCGAAGGCGGGAAAGAGAATTCTGTGCAGGTTGCATGGTTACGAATCTCTTCGCACAGATTTCTTGAATAACATAAAATGGGCCAAGGTTGACCATGTTGTTTTCGTGGCAGAAAATGTTTTGAAAACCGCCCTTGAAAACTGTCCTCAGCTTAGATCTGTTCCTCATTCGTTGGTTTGGAACGGCATAGACTTGACTAAGTTCACGTTCAAGATAAGAAAACCTGGCCCCAACATTGTTTTTGTGGGGCATTTCAACTACAAGAAAAATCCTGTGCTTGCCGTTCAAATACTGAAAAAGCTGACAGATATCGATCCAAGGTACAACTTGTCCTGGGCCGGCCAGATGCAAGATGAAAGAATGCAAAGGTACATCTGGCACGTACTGGAAAGAATGGGAATACAAAATAAATTCAAGTTCGATGGATTTATCACAAACGTCGAAGCTTATCTGGAAGACAAGAATGTTTTTCTCTCCACCAGCATACATGAAGGGTACGGCGTAGCGATACTCGAAGCCATGAGTAAAGGAATAAAACCAGTGATTCACAACTTCTATGTGGCGGAGGAGTTTTATCCTAAAGAGTACATCTTTCATACTGTTGACGAGGCAGTGGAAATGATAAGATCGTTTGATTACGACTCCGTAAAGTACCGCGAGTTTGTAGAGCAAAATTGTCCACTTGAAAAGCAAGTAGAATTAATTGAGCGAACCATAAAGAATCGCGCCTCTGAAAAGAGGGCACCATCAATACAACCCAGGCTTTTGGAAACAACGAAAATCTCCTTGGCTGGTGTCAACATCCATGTTGTTGATCCGTACAAGTTGAGGATTACAGTGTGAAACTGGATAATTACGAGGACGATCTGGAAAGATTACTCCCGGAAATTGAAGCACCTGTGAATCAGATCCCACCTCGATTGCTTGTGTCTGATAAAAACATCGAGTACATGATAGACTTTCTCGAAAAAACTTTCGTTGAGTCCGTTCCGTATCAAAAGATCAGATACTTTGCTTTTCTTCTCGACGTATATAAAAAAGGCCTTTACATGTTAACTCCTGAGATCATCATAGATAGATTCATCAAGCTCTATCAGGACATCAAACTAACTGGTAAGATCCACAAACCTGTTGTGGCTTTCTTTAACAACGGTCTGGAGGGTCTAAGTTTTCACCTGGGAAAGAAAGAGCCTGTGAACCTACCAGAAAATTTGTCATTCTGGGTCATAAGCGGCAGGCACAGAGTCGCTATCGCGAATTTTCTGAAGTTCGAAACTGTACCGACATACGTTCTTTACAATCGGTTCGACAATGGCGCAGGTTTACCGATTAAACTCCTTCCAGTGTACTGGAAATACTATATAGAGCAGAATGAGAATGTCTATGAAGAACGAATAAAATCAACCTATGTCGGAATCTTCAACGGTAGTTATCAAGCATCAATTGATCCTGAGAAAAGAAGCATTGTAAGGGAGTTTGTCTTGAAAGTTAATCCAAAAAAGTTGATCGATGTCGGGTGCAATAAAGGCGAACTTTCTTATGAGTTCATGAAGTACGGTATTCAGGTCTTGGGAATTGATATCACACCTCGAGATCAGCTGGGTTTGCCCGATGATTATCCTTTCTTGCAAATGGACATAGTTAAGGAAGAACTTCCGACAACCGCAGATATTATTCTCTTTTTGAGCGTGTATCATCACATCCTGTACAACTATGGTAAAGGTACGGCAGACAAGGTTTTCATGAAACTCCTAAAGAACACACATTATCTGGTGTTCGACTCGGGCCATCCAGAAGAGCAAGGCGTTTACAGGCAAGCCTGGATAAAAGCTATGAGAGAACATTTTCGAACAGAAAAGCAACTCTTGGATCACTTCGGTCTGCCATACAAAGTTCTTGGTAAATGGTGAACGTCCCAGGGGAGTTTCAGAACGATCGTAGTTTTTACAAATCCCCAGTTTTCGGCTGGTTCAGTCTGATTCTTTTGTTTTCGAGATCTGACCGGAAAAATTCGAGATCCAGAAGACAGGTCACACCGTCCCATTTTCCTCTTGGGGCACTGTTCTTTGTCTTCTCTTTTGCGCCTTGCTGTTTGCCGTGGTTCCGTCAGCCATCGTTAACCTTGTTGTTTCAACGAGTCGCGTTGAAAGGCTCTAAAGTGTTTCCTCCCTGTGCCGATATTGAAATTGAAAGCCCATGGGCCCGTGGGTGAAAAGAAACACCGCCAGGGAGGCGGTGCGAAATACAGGGAGGTGCGTGTATGCGGATCAACCACAACATCAACGCATTGAATGCGTGGAGAAGCATGAGCGAGACGCAGTACTCGATGAGCAAAACACTGGAAAAGCTTTCTTCTGGGCTGAGGATCAACAGGGCAGGAGACGACGCAGCAGGCTTGGCAATAAGTGAAAAAATGAGAGGACAAATCAGAGGTTTGAACATGGCAGTAAAGAACGCGCAGGATGCCATATCGTTGATTCAGACAGCGGAAGGAGCCCTCACAGAGGTACACTCGATTTTGCAGAGGATGAGAGAACTCGCAGTTCAGGCAGCGTCCGACACGAACACGGATGTTGACAGATACCAGATCCAGGCAGAACTGGATCAGCTCAGAGAAGAGATTGACAGAATCGCAAGAACAACAGAGTTCAACACGATGAAGCTTTTGGATGGAAAGATCGAAAGCTTCAGACCACAGGCGGATGTGAAAGTGGTTACGGGTGGGAATTTTGATCTCAAGGCCTCACAGTCCATAGATTTGAATGGTTACGAATTAGCTGACATTGCGGTGAATACAGCTAGTGCTACCAAAATTGACCTATCAATGCTTGGGAAAGCTTTGGGAAACGTCACGGTAACTGCAAGCGGTGCGACTGTGTCGATCCTTGCTGGAGGAGCAACAGTGGCGAGCTTTACCGTATCGGACAACGCTGATAACGCAACGTGGGTAAGCAATATAAGTGGTTTAAGGTTTGAAATTGTTTTCTCTGATGCTAGCGTTTCTGCCGGCGCAATAAGAGCTTTTGTTGACTCTGTGAGAATATCGTTGGCAACTTCCGTGGTGATAAACTTTGATGACGTGAACGAAGGTTCCTACGTTGTAGAAGTCGGTCAATTTGTGGGAGCTGGTACAAGCGCCTTGGATGTCAGAATAAACTACTTCAACGAATCAGGCCTTGCATTCGCACCTATTGTTGATTTCTCACAAGGTAAAGCTGTATATGGGCAGGTTACTGGGTCTATCAGTTATAGCACAACTGATGACAAGTTCGTGATCGACATAGCTGGAGGACTCAAAGGAATCGGGTTCACCTGGTCCACAGGAGTCTACAACATCAATTCCTTCGGTGGTGCCTTGCCTGAAGAGGAAGTGGTCGACAGCGGTGTGGTGAGAGCAGAAGAAAGATGGTATAAAGACACATCTTTGATCTTCCAGATCGGAGCCAACGAAGGGCACAACATGGTAGCTGGTCTCGACGATATGAGAGCAGCTGCGCTTGGACTCTCCACAGAGTCGCTCAAAGTCACCGATCAGGACAGCGCAGAAAGAACGATCATGGTGATAGACGCGGCGATACACAAGGTGAGCAGTGCGAGGGCAAGGCTTGGAGCAGTGCAGAACAGGTTGGAACACACGATAAGCAACCTTGGAGTTGCGGCCGAGAACCTGACAGCGGCAGAGTCTCGAATCAGAGACGCAGACATGGCAAAAGAGATGATGGAATTCACGAAACAGCAGATACTGATGCAGTCGAGCATGGCGATGCTGGCGCAGTCGAACGCGTTGCCGCAGACGGTGCTGCAGTTGTTGAGATAATCGATCAACTGAACATGAAGGCGGGCTTCGTGCCCGCCTTTTATTTTTGTCTTTTCATGGTTTAGAATTCAATTGGGGAGGTGCGAAGCTTGACACAAACCACCGTGCTTTTTGACAGCGGCACTCACAAATTCTATTTTCTTGGCTGGGAAGAGAAAGAGGAAGAAATCGTTCAGACGAACCAGTATTTGATCGTGGATGGGAACGAGGCGGTATTACTCGATCCAGGTGGTGCACACGTTTTTCCAAGAGTTCTGGCGAATGTCTCAGAGATAGTGGATCCATCGAAAGTAACTTACATATTCTACACCCACCAGGACCCTGATGTGACTAGTGGAATAATTCTGTGGCTATCCATAGCCGAAAACAGCAAGGTTTACATCTCGAATTTGTGGGTGCGCTTTTTGCCACATTTTGGTGTGTTCGATCAAAGGAGAATCGTGCCAATACCGGACCATGGAGATACGATCAGGTTCAGAAGCGGTAACGTCCTAGAGATAATACCGTCGCACTATCTGCACTCAACGGGCAATTTCACGCTCTACGATCCGACAGCGAGGATACTCTTTTCTGGAGACATCGGAACGTGCGTCTTTCCTGCCGGCAGAAGATACAGAGAAACTGAGGATTTCGAATCGCACGTGAAAAACATGGAGCTGTTCCATAAAAGGTACATGACCAGCAACGTCGCCTGCAGAAAATGGGTCGATATCGTTTCGAAGAAGCAGATAGAACAGATCGCGCCACAGCATGGAGCGGTCATGAAGGGTAATTGTGTTCAGAAGTTTTTCCAGTGGCTGAGGGAGCTTAAGTGTGGGATCGATTTGATCGATCAGTTCTACGGGAAGTGATATTTGTGGACAGAAAAACTTTCGAAAAGATCTCTTCAGCCTTCTTCGCAGAAAATCTAATGACCAGCTTCATGAGTCAGCTCGATGAGGCACTCGTTTCGAGAGTGATCGAACTACAGAAGCAGATCAGATCCGTTATGGAGAATTTCTCGAGGATGAGTCAGGAACTGACAAAACTTCAGGCACAGTTCTCCAAGGATAGCGAGGCACTCTCTTTGGCTTTTGAGTCCATCAAGAAGGTGAACGACGAGATGCAGTCGCAGCTTTCGAAATCCGGTGCGAGTCTGGAGCACGCGAGTGAGAAGTTCGACAGCGCTCTGGAACAGACGTCCAGAACAATCGAGAGCTTCAAAGAAACGAAGAATATGGTTGAAGAAATCAACAACATTGCGAAACAGACCAAGCTCCTTGCTCTGAACGCTTCGATAGAGGCCGCGCGTGCGGGTGAACACGGCCGGGGTTTCGCGGTGGTGGCCGCGGAGATACAGAAGCTCGCGGGAGAATCGAGCAGTGCGGCGCAGGAGATAACGAAGAAGGTGCAGCAGCTGAGTGAGATGATAGAAAAATCTTTAGATGGCTTGAAGACCGTTGGAGAACTCTTCGAACTGTTCAGAAGCTCTACAGAACAGATGCTTTCTTTCCTGAAACAGAACGCAGAACTCATCGTTCAGGCGAGAGGAACCTTTGAACAGGCGGAAGAAAACTTCGAAAGCCAGAAACGTTCGATAGAAGAAACACACCGTGTTTTGAACATCGCTAACGAAAAGTTCGACGCGATGCTCAGAGTTATAAGGTCGGTGGTCAGGGCACAACAGAAGCTGAAAGATGTGAGGTTGTAGGTTTGGTAGATTCATCCTGCCGTCGATCTGGCTGGAGGATGTCCCGTCATGGAACGATCCACAGAGATGCTTTTTGAACAAACGAGTTTTCGGGAGCCTCGAGGATCACCGGCTGGTTGAGAGTAGCTGAGTTGAGTTTCGCTTTTTGTTTTGGTATACTATCAGTGGTGATAGTAACTATCAGGGGTGATAGTTTGCTGTTCGATCCACAACCGAAGAGCAGCCGCGACGATCTCTACGATAGAGAAGAGGAACTGAAGCAGCTACAACTCAGCGAAGAACCCATCGTACTGATATTAGCTCCAAGGAGGTTCGGGAAGACTTCCCTGTTGAAGGTGTTCTTATCCGAGACGGACAGGCCCAGCGTTTTCTTCGATTGCAGATCGATCTCCATGAACACCGCGAAAGAAGATTTTCTCCTGAGCTTTATTCGCCAGGTCGGGAAGTTGGTGAAAACCTACAGTTCCTTCATGAACTTTCTCAGGCGGATCAAAGGCTTGAAGATTTTCGGAATGGAGATCGCGCTCGCCGGCGACGAGAAACCTGACCTTGTGGAAGTTTTGGAGAAGCTTGACGACTGGGCTGAGTGTCAGGGAAAGAGACTCGTTTTAGCTTTCGATGAAGTTCAGTTTCTGAGGTTCCTCAGGAAGGCCGGCGGGATCGATCTTCCTCGTTTGTTCGCTTACGCCTATGACAATCTCAAAAATCTGCAGTTCATCATGACGGGTTCCGAGGTGGGTATCCTTGAAGATTTTCTCGCTCTCGAAAATCCGAATTCACCACTCTACGGAAGGTACGTGAGAGAGATTCACGTCCCACGGCTCACACCCAAACAGTCTAAGGACTTTCTCATCAAAGGGTTCGCCCAGTACGGGCTGAAAGTTCCAGAAGACGCGATTGAGGCCGCAGTGAGGAGACTGGACGGAATAATAGGCTGGCTCGTTCATTTTGGCAAGCGGACCCTCGATCTGGGTGCGCCGAACGAAAGGATCCTGGAACAGATCGTGCAAGAAGCGAAGCAAGCGGTGCTGCAGGAACTGAAGAAAATTTTCCAACTGAGTGAAAGGTACAGGCATGTTCTCAGAGCCATCGCGCTGGGCTTACATACATGGAATGATATCAAAGAGGCTGTGGAGATGAAAGAGCGAATGAAACTGCCCGACGCATCGTTCAACAGGATCATCAGCAAGCTGGTCAAGATGGGTTATCTTGAAGTGGAACGTGGTGAAAAGAATCAGTATTTCATCATCGATCCTGTGGTCAGAGAAGCTATGATAGATTGATTGAAATTTAACCCGTCTGTGGCACAGATGTCTCACAAGCTGAGGAGGGAGGAAAACCCGTGCCGATCGAGTTCATCGAGAGAGATCACACGAACTGCGTCAAGTACGATGCGATAAGGGCAAGGTATGGCGATGATGTCATGCCCGCCTGGATCGCGGACATGGACGTTAAGGTGTGTGATCATATCGTCGAGGCGTTAAAAAAGAGAGTTGAACACGCGGTCTTCGGTTACACCTTCAGACCGGAAGAATACTACGAAGCCATCGTTGGCTGGTACCGAAGAAGACACGGCGTTTCGATCCAGAGAGAATGGATAATCGATGGACTAGGCGTGATGCCGATGATAGCGTTGCTTGTGAATCTTCTAACCGAACCGGGCGATGGCATTATCATACAGCCGCCGGTCTATCCACCATTTTTCAACGTCATCAGGAGGAACAAAAGGATCGTCGTGGAGAACAGGCTCAAAAAGTTGAACGAAAAGTACGTCATGGACCTCGAAGGACTTGAGAGGCTGTTGTCGCACCACAGGATCAAACTGCTGATCCTTTCCAACCCGCACAATCCCGTTGGAAGGGCGTGGACGTACGAAGAGTTGAAAGATTTGTCAGAACTTTGCTCGAAGCACAACGTGACGATCATCAGCGATGAGATACACGCAGACATCGTGTACGAACCGTTCAGGTTCACTTCGATACTGAAAGTGGGACTTCAGAACGTGATCGTTCTCAGCTCGGCGGGAAAGAGTTTCAACGTTCCGGGCTTGACGAACGGTTACGGGATCGTTCCAGACGAGAAGATCAGAAAGCTTTACAACGAAGCACTCGAAGCCTTCGAGCTCACAACGCCAAACATCTTTGGAACGCTCGCTTTGCAGATCGCTTACACATCCTGCGAAGAATGGTTCAAAAGTTTGCTGGAAAGACTTCGCGAAAACAGAGATTTCGCTTACCACTTTGTGAAAGAGAACATGCCGTTGATCGATGTCGTTTTACCCGAGGCGACGTTTTTGATGTGGCTCGATTGTTCGAAACTGGGTTTAGAAAATCCCCACAGGTTCTTCCTCGAAAGGGCAAGAGTGTATCTGAACAACGGTGCAGATTTCGGCGAGCCGATGGGTGTGAGGCTGAACTTCGCCTGCTCCATGGAGAATTTGAAAAGAATACTCGAAGCGATGAGGAAGGCTTATGATTTGATCCTGAACCACACCTGACAGGCACGAAACGTGTGGCTCAGGAAGAAAAAGCAAAAACCCGCCGTCAGGGCGGGTCTGGTGCCGAGGGCGGGAGTCGAACCCGCACGAGGGGGTCAACCCTCAACTGATTTTGAGTCAGTCGCGTCTGCCAGTTCCGCCACCTCGGCGCTCACTGAAATTTTATCACACACACCTGCCCCGTTCAAGTGAATCTATTTGATAGTGAGCAGTATCAGAACCGGAAGGCTGATCATGGAAAGCGCCGTGGACAACACCACGCCCTGGGCGGCAAGCCTGTAGTCCCTGTCGAACATCTTTGCGAAAATGGCGGTGTTCACACCCGAAGGCATACCTGCCATCAAGACGGGGAGAGCCTTCACGATCGCCGGCAGATCGAAGTTTTTGATCAGAACGAACACAAGAGCCGGTGTTGCAATCAATTTCAAAATCGATGCGAGATACAGGTCCATCTGGGCAACGAGATCCTTCAACTTGGCTTCGGCCAGGAACGCGCCGACCAGAAACATAGCGAGCGGAGTGGTCATCGAACCGACGCTGTCGAGTACGGATTTGATCAAGCCGGGTAATTCGAGCGGTGTGAGGAATATGAACAATCCGAAAAGTGTCGAGAGTAGGCCGGGGTTGATGAACGTGTTTCGAACGTTGAGTCTGCCGCGCGCCATGATACCCACACCGAGTGTCCAGGTCAAGACGTTGAACCAGATGTTGAACACCGCACTGTAGAAGATCCCGATATCCCCATAGATGGCGTTCATGATCGGATAACCCAGATAACCAACGTTGCCGAAGACGATCATGTACATGTAGACACCACGCTGATGCTCTTCGAACCTTCTGAAATGGGCGAACAGAAAAGCCAGCAGAGTCGAACACGCGTACATGATGGCACCCATGAGGAATATCTGAAGCGATGTTCTGGCAACCTCTCTGGAGAATTCTCTGTCCATCGAGCTTATTATCATCGCCGGCAGTGTAACATAGATGATCAGATCGGAACTGCTCCTGGTGAAACCATCGCTGAGGAGATTGATTTTCTTCAGCGCGAACCCGAAACCTGTCAGAAGGAAGATCGCCAGGACCTGATTCAGCACAACGTTCGTCATCCGAATTCCTCAAAATGATGATAAACTAAGATCGAGCAAAGAAAGCACTCTGTATTGGGAAAGAAACAACACTTTCACGATGGGAGGCCGCCATGAAAGTAAGTTTACTTCGCTGTGATTCTTACGAAGAAGCCACGCAGATTCTCAAAAACGCTCTGATAAATTTCGCAGACCTTTTCAGACCCGGTGATACCGTGCTCGTCAAACCCAACATGCTCTCGGCTCGAAGACCGGAAGAAGCCGTGACAACGCATCCAGCGATCGTAAGAGCCGTTCTATCTTTCCTCAAGGAAATCAAATGCAGTGTGGTCGTGGCGGACAGCCCAGCCTCGGGTAACTTTCAGAGAATAGCTGAAAAGACAGGAATAAAGGATGTGTGTGAAGAGTTCAACGTCCCCGTATTCGAGCTGGATCAACCAGTTCCAATGAACGGTGAGGTCTACAAGAAGATAAACATCGACAAAAGGATCTTCGAGGTCGATAAAATCGTGAACGTGGCCAAGCTGAAGACTCATTCTCAGATGGTGCTCACACTCGCAGTCAAGAACACCTTCGGTTGTGTTCCTGGGTTAGAGAAATCCGGATGGCACATGAGGTGTGGAACGAACGAAAATTTCGCCGCACTGCTCGTCGACATTCACAAGCTGGTCAAGCCCACATTGAACATCGTCGACGGTGTTGTGGGGATGGAGGGCAACGGCCCGGCGAACGGGAAGATAAAACGTTTCGGCGTGATCGCGCTCAGCACCGACGGGTTCACACTCGATTTCGTGCTGTGCAAGAGAATGAACGTTGAACCACTGATCATCTACACGGTACGTGAGTCGCTCGAAAGGGGTTTGATCGTCGATCACGATGTCGAAGGAGAATGGACGTCCCGCATCGAACTTCCCATCACCACCCCTGTGCTCCCGGTCCCGGAGGCGCTCAGATCGCTCGCGAGGCGCCTGGCTCGTTCGCCCAGGATTTCCAGAACGAAGTGTGTTCGCTGTAGAATATGTGAAGAGAGGTGCCCAGCAAAGGCGATAAACATCGACAAGATGAAGATCGATTATGAAAAGTGCATAAAATGCTACGTGTGCCACGAGGTGTGTCCGCAGGGAGCCATAAGTCTGGTGAGGCGCATCTTCTGAAAGGAGTGAATGAGTTTGAAATCGGGACACGTGAAGATCGAGTGGGTTTACAAATTCATGCCAATATTGAAATCGATCGAGGAGGAATACGGCCCGAAGAAACCTTTGAAGGGTTTACGCATAGGTATGTCGATCCATCTTGAGGCGAAGACCGCGAGGCTTGCGCTTTTGCTCAGAGGCCTTGGCGCAGAAGTGATAGTGACTGGGAGCAATCCTTTGAGTACTCAGGACGATGTCGCGGAAGCGCTGAGAGAAAGAGGATTGACGGTTTACGCCAAACGCACCGAGGATGAGAGAGTGTACGTGGAGAATTTGAAGAAGGTGTTGATGACCCAGCCGCACCTGATCCTGGACGATGGTGCCGATCTGACGGTGATGGCGCACACGGAACATCAGGAAGCTTTGAAAAACCTGCGCGGAGTCACAGAAGAAACTACCACCGGCGTGAGAAGACTACGCGCCCTGCACAGGAAAAACCTTTTGAAGGTTCCCGTGATCGCCGTGAACGATGCGTTCACCAAGCACCTGTTCGACAACCGCTACGGCACGGGACAGTCCACGTGGGACGGCATCATGAGGAACACGAACCTGACGATCGCCGGCAAAATTGTCGTGGTGTGTGGTTACGGCTGGTGTGGCAAGGGCATCGCGATGCGCGCCAGGGGTCTTGGGGCGAGGGTCATCGTCACCGAAGTGGATCCGGTGAAGGCGCTGGAGGCGGTCATGGAAGGTTTTGAAGTGATGAAGATTTCCCAGGCTGCGAAGCTTGGAGATTTCTTCATCACAGCCACGGGAAACACGAGAGTAATAAGCGAAAAAGAATTTCTCCAGATGAAAGACGGTGCGATCCTGGCGAACGCGGGACATTTCGACGTCGAGGTGGACGTGAAAGCTCTGGAGAGAATGTGCGTGGAGAAGTACGAGGCGAGGCCCAACGTTACGGCCTACAGGCTTGCAGATGGTAGAACGCTTTATCTGCTGGCTCAGGGAAGATTGGTGAACCTGGCGGCCGCAGATGGGCATCCCGCAGAAATAATGGATCTGTCCTTCGCGGTGCAGACGCTGTCTCTGATCCATCTTGCCACGAACGAACTTACGCCTGGAGTGTACGCTGTACCTTCTCACATCGACGAGAAAATAGCCAGGCTCAAGCTCGCGAGCATGGGTATCGAGATAGATACGCTCACCGAAGAGCAGAAGAACTATCTGGAAGAGTATTGAGGTGATCGGTGTGATCTTCGAAATGCTCTCCAGCGTGCGCTCGAGAGGAAAACTCGATTACTGTGTGCCCAGCTTGTGGATCGAAGGCTGGTATAAAGGACCGTGCAGGATGGAGAACGATAAAGCCTTTGTCGATCCCGCAGTGCTCTTTTCAGAACTCAAAGAATGGCTCAAACAGAACAAACTCATCGATGCCGAAGTGGGAGAGTCTCTGAGTCTGCAGAAGAACGAATCGAGCAGGAGCTGGATCAAAAAGGCGGTGCTGTACAGCAGCCTGGTGCGCACGAACAGCGCGTACAACCACAAAGGCTTCGGCAGATTTGAGCAGGATGATGTGCTCGGATATCGAGAGAGTGGAACGTTTCTGAAGATGACATTACTTCTTCCACATCTTAAAAGACTTGGAATCTACGTGCTCTATTTGCTACCGATCACCCAGTCGAGCGAGATGTTCAAGAAGGGAGAGATCGGTTCACCTTACGCGGTGAAAGACTTTTTGAAGATAGATGAAAGGTACCACGATCCCTTGCTCGACGGCTGGAACGTTTCGGACGAGTTCGCAGCTTTCGTTCAGGCCTGCCACATGCTTGGTATCAGGGTGGTTCTCGATTTCATTCCAAGAACCGCCGCGCGTGATTGCAACCTCGTCCTCGAACATCCAGACTGGTTCTACTGGGTCAAGCTCGAGGAACTGGCAGGCTATTCTCCACCAAAGATCGAGCATCTGGGTTTCTGCCAGCCGACCTTCGAGCAGATGAGGGAACTGTACGATCTCGAAGTGGTTCGCACGCATTTGAAGAAGTTTTCTTTCGATCCTTCAAAACTTGATCCGCAAAAATGGGAAAATTTCGTGAGGCACTGTGAAAAAGAGAATTTCATGTACCAGATCGCGAAGGAGTTCGGAGTCGTAACGGCGCCGGGCTTTTCCGACTGGGTCAACGATCCACAACCGACCTGGGACGACGTGACGTTCTTCAGGCTCTATCTGGACCACCCGCTCACCGCGAAGGGAAAGGTATCGAAAAACCAGGCACCGTACGTGCTTTTCGATGTCATCAAAGCGAGTCGTTTCCCCGGAGAGGTGAAGAACGTCCAGCTTTGGCAGTACATAGCGTCCGTGTTGCCACAGTTCCAGAAGAAGTACGGAATCGACGGTGTGAGGCTAGACATGGGCCACGCGCTGCCGCAGGAGCTCCAGAAGATGATCATGGACAACGCGCGTTCTATCGACCCGTCGTTCGTCTTCATCGCGGAAGAACTCGAGCCACACAGAGCAATCGAAGCGAAACAGGCCGGTTACGATGCGATCGTCGGAAACAGCTGGTGGATGCTCCCGAGGTTCCCTGAAAAAACCTACGAGTTCTTCCAGAATCTTTCTGGCAGCATACAGCTTCCGTTCCTGGCGGCTTGCGAAACTCCCGATACCCCCAGAACCGTTACGAGGAACGAGGGACAGAGGCTAAAATACCTTCTTCCGTTCCTATGTGCGTTCGTGAGGAACGGAATTTTTTCGATCAACTGTGGGCAGGAAATAGAAGAAAGTCAACCCATGAACCTTGGGCTCGATAACGATGCGTGCGGCAGGTTCACTTTGAAGTGCGACGATGAATTTCAAGGCAAACTTGCATTCTTCGATCACTATGTTCTTCACTGGAAGAGAACAGATCTTGTCGATTTCCTTTCAGAACTTTCCAGTGTGAGAAATCGCTTCCTGGACGTGTTGCTCGAGGGAGAATACAGACCGGTCTATCTGAACTGGCAGGATGGAACGATCTGTAACGCGTCCTACTGGAAGGACGATCTCGCGCTGATCGTGCTGGCCAACTTGAGA
This sequence comes from Thermotoga sp. Ku-13t, assembly GCF_011057685.1. NCBI lineage: Bacteria > Thermotogati > Thermotogota > Thermotogae > Thermotogales > Thermotogaceae > Thermotoga > Thermotoga sp. Ku-13t. The sequence goes on from NZ_LNFY01000001.1 coordinate 238,545, forward strand.
CTGAGTGAGTGCAGTGTGGATGTGTTGCTGGAGCACACATGTGGTCGAAGGATCGGGGTACTCGAAGCCACGAGCTGGGATGGAAATGGATGGAAGCAGGAGAAAGTCTCTAACGTGATAACATGCCAGCTCGAACCGCTCGGTTTCAAACTCTACGTTTTGAAGCTGGGGTGAAGGAAGGTTGAAGAGAGCGTACCTTTTGAATCTGAAGCTGTACGATTCTGCCGACGCGCGCTTTCCACTCGATTTTGACCGGGTGCAGAGAAGGAAGAAGTCCATACTGACCGAATTTCTCAGCCTGGACGCGGCCGAGTTTTTCATGGTGAATCTGTTCGGAGATCTTGCGTTGCCAAAGCACGTTGTCGAAGTTCTATCTTTGCTTCCGTCAAAGGGAAAGTTCAGGCTGAAAGACGAGAACGTTCCGCTGGAACAATTCTCTCTCCCATCGAACGTTTCATTGCTTGAAGAGTTGCCGGTCGAATTCACCAGTTTCTCTTCCAATCCCGTCGAGACGGAGCTTCCATCCTTTCTCATAGAAGAAGATGGGGAATTGCTTTTGATGAGGGCTTCAATGAAGGGTTGCAAGCCAGTCCAGAAAGAGACGCTGTCTTTGCCCGAAGAGGGACAGATCGCTTACATGCTCGAACCGGTTCAGGAAGAAAGACTCGAACAGGCCTCTCAGTTGCAGGTCCACGTCCTTGAATCTTACCAGCTGCCGGAAAAAGAAACAGTGAAAAAGTTGTTCGAGAGTGCTCCGGAAAAGCTGAAGGCGCTGCTCGTGGAAATCTCGAATCTGCAGGGGTGAAGTATGGCTGTGCAGATCAGAAGGCTGTACATCAAAGGATTTGGAAAATTGAAGTCATTCAAGCTCGAACTGAAACCAGGTTTGAACGTCGTCTACGGTCCAAACGAGTCCGGCAAGACGACGCTGTACAACTTCATCAGATCGTGCATCTGCGGTCTGTCTGAAAAGGAATTGGAAAAATATCGACCCTGGGATGGTTCCGAACTCAATGGTGAAATCGTTCTTCTTCTTCATGAGGGAAAAGAGCTTAGAACTTTCAGTATCACCGGTGAGAAGATTTTTGAGAGAAACTTCGCAGACAGTCTGATCTTCCTGAGCGATGAAGAAGATCTGACGCTCAGAAAGGCAGAGGATCATCTCATCGCACGGATGAAGAACAACCTCCAACGCGTGGAAGAAGCTCAGTTGATCGAAGATGTCCTGAAGAAGATCCCACATTACGCGGAAGAACTCCTCTCTGAAAGAAGACAGCTCGAGGAGAAACTGAACCGGCTCAAAGAGCAGATCGAAGAATTCCACCAGGCGAGAAAACAACAGTTTTCTAACTTCGTGGAAATCTCAAAACTCAAGCAAGAGCTTTCGTTGCTTCATCAAGAAAGATCCAAGTTGCAGGCTCAGATTGCGAGGCTGGACGAAAAGATCGAAGAATTTTTGAAGCAGCAACTCGAAGAACTCGATCGCAGATTGAGAGAAGTTCTTCAAACACTCGAAAAAGAGAAAAAACTTGCGCTTTTGGACGGGATACAGTACGAGGAACTTTTGAAAGCGAAAGCGCACCTAGATGAACTGAACACGATCATCGGGCAACGTCAGAGCAGGGTCGAAGAGATCTCGAAACTCCTCGAAGAAACAGTAAAACAGCGCAACGAACTGGTACGCTCGATTGGGGATGAAGATATCGAGACGTTCAAGCTGAAACTGAAAAATTTGACTCTCGCGTACAAGCTCCTGGAATCGAACCTTCAGCAACTGAAAGAATTCGAATCCAGATACGAACCTTCTTGGAAAGCGTTCGAAGGACTCCGCGAAGATTTTCTGGAAGAAATGGTGGACGAAGTGGAGCATCTTCAACAGCAGGAAGAGATGCAGCTGCAGAGCAGGCTGAAACTCCTCGAAGAGAATTCCTCTGAGAATAGAAAAAAGATCAGCAGGTCTCGCATCATCGCGATCGTTTCCGCTCTGACGGCCGTGGCTTCGACGATCCTCGGGTTCATGGTGGCGAGCTGGTGGTTCTTCCTCACGGCAGGGCTCGGTGCGACTACTTTGTTTTTCCTGACAAACGTGTGGAGGTTGGACAGGCAGATGTCACGTGACGAAGAAGAGATGTTGAAATGCCAGCTAGAACTGCGCGCGATAGAAAAAAGGAAAAGCTCAGCCACGCAAAGATTGTTCGCGAACTTTGGTGTCAAAGACGTATCTCAACTGAGACAGCTTTATAAGCGTTACAGAGACTGGCTTAGCGAAAAAGACAGGTTCGAAAGGTTGAGACAAGAGCTCGAAATGGAAACGAAGAACCTTCTGGAACAGCTCAGGCAGTATGGAGCAGAAGAACTGTCCGACGTTCCGAGTGTGATTCTCAGGCTCGAGGAAACTGTTTCATCGATCGAAGAAAAGAGCTTGAAGATAGCACAGCTCAAAGAGTCCTTACAGCATCTGCAGGATGAACTGTCAGATTTGCAGAGACAGAAATTATCGTGGAAAAGCGAATTGAGAGAACTGCTCGAAAAGTTCGGTCTGGAAAGCTTCGAAGAGGTCAGCGGGGCGCATGAAAGGTACCACCGCGTTGAGGAGCTCGAGACTGAAAGATCGAAGTTAGAACGAACAAAGCAGTGCCTGCAAGAGCGCAACTTTGAATGTCTGCTGAGACAGTACCCGACCCTTTCGAACCTTCTGGACGAAAAGACCAGGCTCGAAAACCTCTCGAAAGATGTGGACAAACAGATCGAAAATTTGCAAACGAACCTCGCTGAACTGGAATCAACCCTGAACGAAGGAACGTTGCTCGATGGGGTAGTGGAACTGCTGAAGGAAAAATCGCTGATCGAACTTCGCAGCCGGATCGTCGAAATGAAGCTCGAAAGGTTACCATCGCTTTCACAGTTTTTGCACTCCGAACTTGAGAGGTTGACTGGATCTTACGTGAAGAAGTTTGCGAACCTTTTCGTGTCAACTTTCAGAATGTTTTCAAAGCTGGCAGAGAACGTGGTTGTGGACAAGGATCTTTCCGTGAGGATCGTGGCTGGCAGCGATCTGCATCTTTCCACCGAGGTTCTGAGCAGGGCGACAATCGACCAGTTGATCCTGTCCTACAAGACGGCGCTTCACGATACGCTCGAGCTCTCTGAACCCCTTCCGCTGATCGTGGATAACTTTCTGATCAGGTTCGACGAGGAACGACTGAAAGTGGCCGAAGAACTTCTGAAGGAAATTTCGAAGACACGGCAGGTACTGATAATGACGAGCGATAGAAAGTTGATAGATCTTCTGGGCGTGCAGCCCGTGGCTCAATTGAACGTGACTTAGAACACCATGAGCCTGTCTTTCCCGGAAATCTTGGCGATCTGAAGCGCCTGCAGAGCCGCTTTGGTGAGTTCTTGTGAAGTCTTCCCGTGCTCGGGAAATATGGCGATACCTGCACTCACCGATACCTTCGTTTGAAAATCGATCCTTCGAACTTCCTGAAGGAGCCTGTCAGTGATCTCGATCGCCTTGGATTTGGTCACGTTCCTCAAAAGCAGCGCGAACTCTTCACCACCGAACCTTGCGGCTATGTCGGTTTTCCTCGTTTTCGTGCGCAGTATGTCCGCGATCTTTTCGAGCAGACGGTCTCCCACTTCGTGTCCGAAACGCTGGTTTATGAGAGACAGATCGTCCACATCCAGGATCACGATTGCGAAACGGTTCCCCTTCGCAATCTCCGCATCGACATAGCTGAGAAAAGCGGAGTGCGTGAGCAACAGCGTGTGAGAATCGTAGGGTTGTCTTGAGACGATGTCTCGATACAGTTCCGATCTTTCCAGAAGCTTGTATACCTGGTTCGCTATAAGTTCCATCAATTGAACGTCTTCGACCCGCGGCCTTTTTCCGCTTTCCGGTGCATCCACGCTGATGTAACCGACCATCTCCCCAAGAGGGCTGTATATCGGGACTATCAGAAAATCTTGAGGGCGCCAGGCGTCAGGTTCATCGACTGATGCTTGGTCGATCAGTACCGCACTGTACTGCGACAGCACCTCAACTGTACCTTCGGGTATGAAATAAGAGCTGCTCACCCTGAAGCGTTCCTGCGTGAAGCGCAGAAGATGTTCGATCGGTGGCGGGTTTTCTCTCAGCCTTGAGAATTCTTCCTCACTCATTCCGTAATGCGCTACGCGCTGGATCACCCCGAGCTCTCTGTTCAGAACGCTGATCAAGACGTATCTGAATCCTGTGATATCGCTGACGGTCTTGGCAAAATGTCTCAGAGTGTCCGTGACCGAGGCACTCGGAGGATGGTTCACCAGCTCGACCACGGTGGCGAGCTTCTTTCTGAAATCTGCGTAAGTCTGCTGGAACTTTTCCAGCTCCTTCATCTTGGATTTGTAACCGAGCAGCAAGTTATAAATCAAAAAACTCAGCATGAAGACCAGAACGATCCACAGGCTCTGCAATTGCTGAGCGGACATGTAAAGACACGCCAATGTGGTGACGAACAGAACATCTTCAACGAAGAACAGGCGTGACTTTTCAGATTCTACGAGCACAGCCAGAAGGAAAGCGGTAGGGCTCAACAGAAGTGTTTTCAAGAAAAGATTATCTGCCAAGCTGGATAAGAAGTAAGCCAGGGCGTAGATGTTGTATTGCTTCAGAAAACCGTAGAGTCTGTTTGAGAAAGCGTTCTTTTCAAAACGCAAAGAAGATCCGAGCGCCACGATCAACGGCATGAGGTTGCCGTTACCGAACGCAGTGTGTGGCAGGGCAACGAAGAGACCAGTCGCAGCCGTTCGCTGTTTCCTCTGAAGGTTGAAAACCGCAACGCTGTAGACGAGGAAGACTGCATCGAGCAGGGTAAACCTGAAGGGCTTGAGCAGATATGTGAACAGAGCCGCGACAGCGATCAGAAGCAGTGATTTTTTCAACCTCTCCACCCCTTCATCTCTGTGGTGGAAAAGTCGAACGGGAACTCGACCCACCTGTTCTCCAGAGAGGATTTGTATATCGCCAGCACGATTTCTACTGCCCTGGAGCCTGATTCTGCATCGATGTACGGTTTTCTGTCCTCCAAGATGGCCTTGCAGAAATCTTCATACAGCGGCCCGTGACCATGGCCGTACACCGTCTCTGGATCTGGCAGGCTCATGAAGGGATGTGAATCTTCATCTGGAAATCTCCACACGAGTATCCTGTTGACGGCGAGCCCTCCTATTTTGACCGTTCCTCTCTCACCGAAGATCGTCAGAACTTCCTCAAGGTTCCTGTCGAACACGTTCGACGTGGCCTCTACGATCCCCACGCAACCAGATTCGAACTCGACTATGCCCGCAGCCAGATCTTCCACGGGAATGTAAGGATGGTTCAGATTCTTTATCAATCCGAAAACGCGTTTGGGTTTTCCTCCCAGCATCCACTGGAGCAGATCGATCCCGTGAATCGACTGGTTCATGAGCACGCCCCCGTCCTGTTCCCATGTTCCGCGCCAGGCGTCCTGTCTGTAGTAGGATTCGCTTCTGTTCCAGCGCACGCTTACGGCACCGTGAAACAGCTTACCGAAGGCTCCAGTCTCTATTTTCTTGCGGAGCTCCTGAACCGGCGGGTTGAACCTGTTCTGGTGGCACACCCCTACTTTCAGTTTCTTGTGCTTGGACGTGTCGACGATTTCTCTCAAATGTTTCGTGTCGAGGGCGAGGGGCTTTTCCACCAAGACGTGCTTGCCGAACTCCATCGCCTGCATCGTCATTTCGTAGTGCAAACCGCTCGGCGTGGCGATGGAGACGAAATCCACATCGGAGCGCCGGAGCACGTCGACGTAGTTCGTGTAGACTTCTGGTTTCACACCGAGCTTCTTTTCGAGAATCTCCGCGGTTCTCTGCGCTTTTTCTTCAACGATGTCACACACCGCAACTGGTTCCACAAGATGACGATTTCGCTCGATGGCTTCCACGTGCTTCGAAGAGATCCGGCCGCAGCCAACCAGCGCCATCCTCAGTTTCATATCCGAACACCTCTCAAAATCTTCCAGATCCGTTCAGAAGTTTTCCCATCCCCGAAGGGATTCTCAGAAGGATCCAATCTTTTCTCGCTCGCGAACACCATGGCGCCGTAGACCGAATCCTTGTCGGTGCCCGCCAGCGTTCCAAAACCAGATTCTATGAGCTCCGGTCTCTCCGTGGTCTTCCTTGCGACCACAACGAATTTGCCGAAAGACGGCGCTTCTTCCTGTACGCCACCGGAGTCGGTCACAACGAACCAGCAACCTTCAAGCAACGCCAGAAAGGAAATGTAGTCGAGAGGTTCTATCAGGAAGAAGTGCCGGTTGGATCCGACGGTCTCGAAAACGATCTTTCTGACGTTGGGATTCTTGTGGACGGGCAGGACCACTGGAACGTTCCTTTCCTCGGCAAATTTCGCGATCCCGGAGAGTATCGAGACCATCCTCTCACCTATGTTCTCTCGCCTGTGGAGGGTCAGAAGTACGTAAGTGTCGAAGGGCACGATCCGCGATCTTATTCGAGGCAGTTCGAAGTTGTTTCTTATCATGTTCAGCGCATCGACGACGCTGTTACCAACCACGTGGATGCGCCATTCTTCGATGCCTTCCTTCAGCAGGTTTTCCCTGGCTTTCATCGTTGGTGCAAACAAGTAAGTGCTGACAACGTCCACAACCCTTCTGTTCATCTCTTCGGGGAAAGGATCATAGAGATCGTGGCTCCTCAAGCCCGCCTCGATGTGGGCGACCTCGACTTTCGAGTGAAACGCACAGATCGCGCAGGCCATCGCCGTGGTGGTATCACCCTGCACGAAAAGCACGTCCGGCTTTTCTCGTTGCAGAATGGGAGGCAGTTTCTGCATGATGCTGGCAACAACGCTGTCGAGGGTTTGATCGTGCGTCATGATGTTCAAATCGTACTTTGCCTCTATGCTGAAAATGTTCATCATCATATCCATCATTTCTCTATGCTGTGCTGTTGCGATTATGAACGCTTCTTCGCCTTTCTCCACGAAGAATTTAAAGACAGGCGCGACCTTTATGACTTCCGGACGGGTTCCGAACACGAAACAATACTTCATGATCGTTCGACCTCCAGGGACGTCCTGTTACCTTTGCTGTCTATAGCGACGCGCATGAACAACCTTTCCACCTCGATCTCGTACACAGCGTCTTCGCCCAGATCTGCGTAGGTGAGGATCCTTGTCGATGTGGGACGGACCTCGGACTCAAGTACGAAAAGCACGCGGGAAAACCTTTTGAAAATGCTTTCATCCAGGCTGGCATCGAAGGCTATCACAGAAACCACACCGTACAGGAACGCTTTCTCAAGGAAATTTTCGAATTTCTTTGATGGGATCGGTTTCACGGAATTCTTTTCGATCCTTCCGAAGCAGATGAGCTCGTTCTTGATGAAATCAGGTACCAAACCCTCGGCACGCTCGTAGTTGACGATCCTCTGAAAGGCTGCATCGCTCAGAAGGATGATCCTTCCGGTAAAAACGATGGAATCCGATACCTTCAGTTTTCTGACGACGTTCAATGACACTGGATATTTCATGAACAGCATTTCACACTGCTCCTTTCATCCTGTCAGGAATACTGTCAGTTTCTCTATGAAATGAATGAACGGGTTCATTATCAACGGCATGATCCAGAGGAATAGAAGTGCCAGCATGAAGAGCACCCCGTAAACTTCGTACTTCATATACCATTCCGTGTAACCTTCGGGGAGCAGCGCTCCAAGGATGCGGGAACCGTCGAGGGGTGGTATTGGAAAGAGAGAGAACAGAGCATACGTCAGGCTGAACCTCGCAGCCTTGCTGAAAATCTCAAAAGCGATTTCGAAGTCGTTCAAAGAGCGTGCCAGAATGCCATAAAAAAGAAAACAGACCATACCGGTCGCAGGCCCAATCGACGAGACCAGAAGAAAGTGTTTTTTGCCCTTCTTCAAGTTCCAGGGCCTGATCGGAACGGGGCGAGACCAGCCGAAGTTCAGGAAAATGAAGGCAACCGTCCCGATCGGATCCAGATGCACAAAAGGATTCAGGCTGGTTCGGCTAACCTTTTGAGGCGTTTGATCGCCGAGCCTGACCGCCAGTCGGGCTTTGAAATATTCACGTGGCACAACTGTGAGGATGACAGCCACGAACCCTGTAACGATCTGTTTCAACAACGAGGACAGCGTCACCACGGCACCTCGCCTAAAATTCTATCACGCGAAAAACGTCATTGAAGTTTCAGAAAGACCGTCTTACCCCTGAAATCGATCGCACCGGGCTCTGGATACTGTTCTGCGACTCTTCCCACCCCTTCGATCGTCACGTCGGAGATTCCAAGTTGCTGGAGTATCAAAAGTGCATCGCGCAAGGTCAAACCACGGAGGTCTGGCATCGCATGCGTCGTCACGCTCAGAGGGTGCTCTTTTCGAAATTGAATCATTCTTTTTACTATTGAGGCAAAAATGGGTGCGGCGACCTCTCCGGCGAGGTACGCCCCCGCCGACGGTTCGTCCACATACACCAGGATCGTGTAGAGAGGATCTTCGGAGGGGAAGTAGCCGGCGAAGATCGAAACGTATTTGTCTTTCCCATCGGCCAGCTTCTGTGCCGTCCCGGTTTTACCTGCGACACTTACCCCCAGCACGTTCGCTCTTTTTCCCGTTCCTTCGCTCACGACTGCCTGCAGTGCCTCGCGTATGAACCTGCTCGTTTCTTCACTCAGAACGCGTTTCTCCACTGGTGTGTTTTCTTCAACGATCGTGGGCCTGACATATTTTCCAGAGTTGGCGAGCGTATTGAATGCCGCCAGGAATTGTAGAGGGGGTGTTCCAATACCGTGCCCGATGCTGATCATCGCGAAGTCTATCTTCGACCATTGACTGGGTTTCCTCAGCACTCCAGATATTTCTCCGGCGATCTCCACACCCGTTTTCTCCCCGAAACCGACCTTTTTCAGCCATTCGTAGTAAGCTTCCTCGCCGATCTTTTCTCTGATCAGCCTGGCGATCATGATGGTTGCGCTGTTGCAGGAGTGAGCGAGCGCTTCTTTCACGCCCACGGTGCCGTGTACATCGATGTCCCTCACAGTTACGTCCAGCTCCGGGACGGGCTTTATCTGTCCTGTACATTGAAAGGTTTCATCCCCTTTGAGAACGCTACTCTCGATGGCGATCGCGTACACTATGGGTTTCAAGGCTGAACCTGGTTCGATGTAACCGAGCACCGCATCGTTCCAGTTCCTCGTTGTGACCATAGCCCTGATCTTTCCAGTCTTGGTTTCCATTACGATGGCTCCCGCGCTGACCGCTTGGTTCTGTTCTCTGGCTTTCACGATCTCCTCATAACATATGCGCTGTAAGTCGAGATCTATGGTCAATCGAACATCTTTTCCGTTCACGGGATCCTTCAGCGATACGAGTTGGGGCAGAAGCGTCACAAATCCAGAAAACTTTAGAAAGGCCTTTCCGTCCCTTTTGCCTCTCAGCTGCGCGTCGAGCGCCTCTTCCACACCACCAACCGCACGATTGGCGACAATGAGCCCTAAAATCTTATCCATGCCGAAATCGGTGAAACGCTTTCTTCTAGGTTCGAGTTCTACGGAAACAAAAGGCAGCATCTCGGTGGGAACGAGCTTGAGGATCTCATCTCTCGAAGGACCTTCACCGAGTCTGAGGAACCTGTTTCCCGATGAAAGAATCGCCTCCGCAGTTTTCTCGATTTTGAAATTCCTGAGAAGAAGTTCAAGGTATGGTTTGAGCCTGTTGAGGTTGCTGCCTCTCACGTAGTCGAGATCAAGATAGCCCACGCTGACGAACTCATCGTACGCACAGAGTCTGCCCTGCACATCCAGGATTTTACCTCTCGAGGCGGGTATGCGGATCGTCCAGAGGGGCCCAACGGTTACATTAAAGCTTCTCAGTGAGAGCAACACAAACGTGCCCACCGAGAAGAACAGGAAGGTAAAAGTCAAGAATTTCAATCGGCTCGAGATCAACTTACTGTTCATTAGAACCTGGCACGATCACCTCTCGTGAGGACATCAACAACGCTTGTTCCAATTTGAGCTGGCGGATCTGTTGCTCGAGCTCAAGGATACGTGCTTGCAGAACTCTGTTTTCTCTCGACAGGCTCGCCGTTGAATACATCAACCTTACCAGTGGCAGGGTGGCGACTACCAGCACCGCGAGGAATACCATCACGAGGGCGATCCTCACGAGGGACAACGAAAGAATCCGTTCAGCTGAACGACTCCTCCGCTTCGCTATTGACTTTACAGGGGTCAACCTTCCCCCCTCCTCTCACACCCGCTCCGCTACTCTCAGTTTGGCGCTCCTGGCTCTTGGATTCAGTTTTATCTCAGCTTCCCTAGGTGTTATCGGCTTCTTCGTCAACTGTTTTAGTTCAAAACAGGTTCTGAAAAACTCCTTGACGATCCTGTCTTCCAGCGAATGGAACGATATGACTGCGATCCTGCCACCCGGTTTCAACATCGTCGGAACCTGGACGAGAAATTTTTTGAGATTTTCAAGCTCGTTGTTGACCGCAATCCTTATCGCCTGGAACACACGCGTTGCAAAATGCCTCTTTCGAGCATACTTGTCTGGGATCGCTTTCGCCAGAACCTCCACCAGCTGCTTCGTGGTCTCTATGGGCCTGTTACGAACTATGAACCTGGCGATGCGCCGGGCGTACCTTTTCTCTTCACCGTATTCGAAAATAATCTTTCTGAGAGCCTCTTCATCCCAGAAGTTCACCACATCGTACGCTGTTAAAGTCTGTTGCTTGTTCATTCTCATGTCGAGTGGACCGTCTCTGTTGAAAGAGAATCCTCGCTCCGCTTTCTCTAGCTGCATCGATGAAACTCCAAGATCCATCAAAATCGCATCGACCTGCGAGATCCCAAGATCTTTCAGAACTCTGGTTGCATCCACATAGGAACTTTTCAGCAGTTTGACGCGACCTTCTTCGATGAAGCGTTCCAGCCTTTTCTTTGCAAAATCCAGAGCTTCATCGTCGATGTCCAATCCAACCACGACGCTGCTGTCGATTCTGGTCAGAATGGCTTCAGCGTGTCCACCCAGACCCACGGTACAATCGAAAAACACACCGTGAATGTGTTTGAAAAACTCGATGATCTCATCAACGAGTACAGGAACATGGACGGAATCCATTCGATCCGCTCCGCTGACTTTCTGCTGTATTATATGGCTAAAATCTTTAGAAAAGCAAACTGCGTCGTTCATTTTGAAGAAAACGGAAAGGCGCTTCAGACGATGATTTTCGTAACCTGTCATAAAGGTAATCTCATGTTTACAATTTTCGATCGAAATCTGTGTACCTTTCACCAACCTGCCAGATTGTTAAAAAGAAACGACCGAGCTTACGCACCAACAGATACATGGACGTGAAAGGAGTAAAATAAACTGTGCGTTCTCACAGAGCTCAACTGGAGGTCGAAACTGAGGACTATTCTGCTGTGTATCGTTTCGAAGGGAAGAAAACCATGACCAAGTTGAAACTTTTCATCTTCGATGTTGGCGGAGTGCTGTACGATGGAACGTCTGTGGCTAATGCGATTTCGGTATACCTCGGTTTAAGCCGGGAAGAATTTCTAACGCTGGCACGATTCGCAGGTTTGAGAAAACTTCAGACTGGAAAGATCAATTCTATGCAATTCTGGTCGAATTTTTCAAAAATCTCTGGCAGACGCGTCGACGAAGATCTGTGGGTCAGGTTCTTCAGGCCTGTGCTCAGACATGAAGTGGCAAATTTGATCAAAAAACTGAAGGCAAAATACAGAGTGGTTGCAGGCACGAACACGATAGAATCACACTATCAAGTCCACCTCGTGCAGGGTCACTACAGCGTGTTTGACCAAGTGTATGCGTCGCACCAGATAGGCTTTGTGAAACCAGACGTTGAGTTCTTCCTGTACATCCTTGAGAAAGAAAAAATGGAGCCAGAAGAAACGCTCTTCGTGGATGACACACCTGAGAACGTCGCTGGTGCACAACGAATTGGCATTCACTCGGTTCTGTTCGTCAACGTTCAGGACCTTGCGGAAAGATTGTCATCGTTGATTGAAGAATGAACTTTGCGTTGCAACGCACAGGAAAGATGCGCTTTCAGAACGAAAGCCCCCGCATGGGGCTTCGAAGACCACGATGATAACTTTGAACTTGTTGTCTTAGAAGGGTATGAGCGATGATGGATAAACTCTCAGATTTGTCCCTTCGTAATACACAGCGAAGAAGAATCCTTTGTTTGGAACACCTTTTACTGTGATCATTGGCAGAGTAATAGAAGTAGTGGTCGCTTGCGAACTGGCAACTATTTCGACCATGTACACCTTATCAACGAAATCGGGTTTGCCGGTTATCAAGTAGGGAAACGGCTTTGCGTCGGCAGAATAATCGATCACAGCCTTAACGCTCAAAGTTGGTGTAGCGGTGTAAGCAAAGATTATGATTTATGATTTCTCTGAGAGCATCCACCACGTAATCATTCGCAAAGTTGATCAGATCAGTATCGGTCGCAGGCTTAACGTAAACGAGCTCTGTGGCTGAAGCTGTGAAGAGTTTGGAAATCAGATCTTTGGCCATCGTTGTTGGAGAAGTTCCGAAGAGGTCCATACAGCCAGAGAGGTGAGCATGATCAGGAGAGCCACCATGCTGAGCACGATGTACCTGTACTTCACAACTATCCCCCTTTGATTTGGTTTAACTCATTATACAACATCTGTAAAAACTGAGTCAAGCAAAATCAAAAAATCTGGCCTGACGGGCCAGACAGTTCAAGCTGAAAACGGTCATACTATCTCTTAAAACCTTTCTCGAGCAATTTTTCGATCACTTCACTGTTTACAACGTGCTTCGGTACCCTGCCGTTGAAGAAATCAACGATCGATTCGGCAGCCATCATGTTCATGCGTAGGATCGCTTCGTAAGTATGTGCGCCCACGTGGGGTGTCATTATCAAATTGGGGCAGTCGAACAGGGGTGAGTCTGGCGGTAAGGGTTCAAGATCGAACACGTCCAGAGCGGCACCGGCGATCTGACCATTCTTGAGGGCTTCAACGAGGGCATTTTCGTCCACGACTCCTCCCCGGGCTGTGTTTATGAGATAGGCGGTCTTTTTCATCAGCGAAAGTTTCTCACGATCGATCAAATGCCTCGTCTTCTCGTTCAAAGGCACGTGCAGGCTTACAAAATCGCTGCGTTTCAACAGCTCATCCAGTTCAACACCTTCCGCGCCGAATTCTTTCAGAACGTTCGCTTCTACGTACGGATCGTGAACCAGAACTTGCATACCGAGACAGAGCGCTCTCTTTGCAACTTCCTTTCCGATCGAACCGAAGCCAACGATGCCGAGCGTCTTGCCCAGTAACTCGAGCCCGGTACTCGAAACGAACTGACGCTTCTCGTAAAGGGTCTTGTGCAACTCGACGAGCTTTTTGGACAGGGCGAAGATAAATGTCATCGTGAGTTCCGCCACAGAAACGGCGTTCGCGTTCGGTGTTATCGTTACGGGAATTCCGAATTCGGTGGCCGCGTCGAGGTCTATGTTGTCAACCCCGACACCGTGCTTCGCTATGATTTTGACGTTCGAGTTCTCCAGCATTTCACGTGTGATCTTCTGGAGCCCCACGATCACTGCGTTGAACTCTTTTAGATCTCTGGGCTCGATTTTTTCCTTCCTTTCGATTTCAAAACCGTTTTCCCGCAAAAATTTCACAGGTTCGTCGGAGCACTTTCCAAAAGTTCTTGCAAGGATCAGAATCCTTTTCACCAGACCGCCTCCATTTCAGTACTTCAACTCGGATATCGCCAACCTGCTCTTTTTCAGATTCTCTATGGCCTGAGGATCCTTCACGGCCAGCAGGGTGTATATCGTGTCCAGTATCACCAGCTGAACTATTCGGGACGTCATTGCATCGGTTCTGATCTTCGTTTCCTTGGTGTTCGTCACGAGCGCGACTGTGGCGAGTTTCGCGAGACTTGATTTGCCGTTTCCAGTTATCGCAACGACTGGTATTCCCATCTCGATCGCCTTTTTCGAGAGGGCAACGATCGATTTGGTTTCACCTGTGTGCGAGATAGCGACGATAAGATCGTCTTTATTCGCACTCGCGAGCAGTGTGACCATGATGTGCTCGTCGTTCGAAAACAGGCAATGTTTTCCAAGACGAGTGAACTTGTGAAAGGCATCGAAAGCGACGGCTGCCGAAGCTGCGAAGCCAAAGAAAAGAACCCTCTTTGCCTTCAAAAAAAGATCGGCGGCTTTTTCCAAACTTGCCACGTCGACCGTGTCAAGTGTATCGAGGATCGCACGCACTGTCGCCTTGAAAATTTTTTGAGCTATCGCTTTTGTATCATCGCCTTCGCTTATGTCCTCGTAAACTATCTCCAGAGGAGCTCGCGAGAGCTCCTGAGCCAGAAGCACCTTGAACTGCTGAAAACTCGTAAGACCTATTTTTCTGTAAAATTTCACGACGGATGCTTCGCTCTTGACTCCAGAGATCTGGCTCAATTCACTTATTGAACATTCAAGAACAGTCCTCGGATTCTGGAGTACTGTGTCAGCTATCTTTCGCTCTGCTTTTGTGAAAGCCCTGTAATTCTCTCTTATCGCTTGAAGGACGCTCATGGACCGCCCCCCGACGTCAGGCTGTTGTCGCACCTCCGTCTATCACAACGTAGCTTCCTGTCATGAACGCTGCTTCATCGCACGCTGCAAATAGTATAGCAAAAGCAATCTCTTCCTCCTTTGCGAGCCTTCCAACAGGTTGTCTCGCCATCATTTCTGCCAGTACTGCGTCAGGATCTTTGGATGATCTCACCCTTTCCGCGAGACCCTGAGAGTAAGTTGTGCCGGGACAGACTGCGTTCACCCTTATGTTGTCCTTGACGTAGTCGATTGCGAGCGACTTCGTCAAGCCCAGCAGTGCAGCCTTGGAGACGCTGTAGACGCACCTGTTGGGTATACCTTTCAGCGCCGCCACCGACGAAACGTTCACTATGACACCCCCACCCACTTTCTTCATCTCCGCAACGGCATACTTTGCTAAGAACATGGGGCCCTTGACGTTGACGGCCATGGTTTTTTCGAAATCTTCTTCAGTGAGGTCTTCTATCTTCCCAGAAGGCACGATGCCCGCGTTGTTCACCAGTATATCCAACCGTCCAAACGCCTCAACAGTCTGTTTAACTATCTTCTCGGTTTCGGGAACTTTTGAGACATCGCCGTGCACAAAGATGGCCGTTCCTCCATTCTTTCTGATCATCTCTACGGTTTCGTTTCCTTTCTCGGCAGATATATCATTAACGGCGACTCTGGCACCCCTTTCTGCGAACATGATCGCCGCTTTTCTCCCTATGCCGGAACCAGCTCCGGTGATCAAAACGACTTTACCCTGAAAGTTCATCCTTCATCCCTCCTCAACCGAAAATGAGTTTTGGTATCAGCAGCGACAACTGCGGGAAGAAGATGATCAGAAGGATCACAACGATGGTGGCTATCAGGAACGGCCAGGATGCCTCCACGTATTCTTCCAGAGTCGCTCCAAGAACACTACAACCTGCGTACATCGATGCGCCAACTGGAGGCGTCTGGTTACCCATCGCCGCAGAGAGGATGAACACGAGTCCAAAGTGCACAGGATCGATTCCTAGCCTCCTCGCCACTGGTAAAAGCACCGCCGTCGTCATCAGAATAAGCGCGGTCGCGTCGATGAACAAACCAGCGAAAATGAGAAAGAACATTATGATGATCATGAGTACATACGGATTGTTCGATATGCCAAGCAGGAAATTCGCCAGAGTCTCAGGCACCCTTTCCCACACCATGCCGTAACTGAAGATGTTCGACATCGCGAGAATCGCTAAAACTGCTCCGATATCTCCCAGAGCGTTTTCGAGGGTCTCGGAAAAGAATTGCTTAAGGTTCATCTCCCTGTGTATCAGGAACCCTACGATCAAACCGTAGATCACGGCGAAGGAACCAACCTCGGACGGTGTGAAGATGCCAGTCCTCAAACCCAGTATGAGCAACATTGGGAATATCAACGCCCAGATACTCTTCGACAGTGCATGTGCTATCTCTCTGCCCGAAGCGCGTCTTTCTCTCTCTGGTTGAAAACCCAGTCGTCTCGCAACGAAGTATATGACTAACATGTACACAACCATCAGCATCAATCCCGGAATGATACCGGCAGCGAACAGTCTTCCGATGGAAACCTGGCCAATGGTACCGTAGAGAATGAAGGCTATGCCGGGTGGTATTATCGGCACGATCAGGCTCGTCCACACGTTCACCGCAACAGCAAAGCCTCGCGGATAACCCCTCCTGAGCATCTCTGGACCGAGCATCCTGGTTTCCATGGCCGCGTCGGCGATGCTCGAGCCCGAAACACCGCCCATCAGTGTTGAAAGAACCGCCGAAACCTGACCGAGTCCCCCACGCATGTGCCCAACGAGTGATGAGGCGAAGTCTAACAGCCTTTTAGTGACACCGGCCGAGTTCATCACGCTGCCGGCTATGATGAACATGGGTATCGCGAGGAGCGTGAAATTGATGATCTGTGAGAGAGCTTGCTGGATGGGTATCGTGATCGGTAAATACGGATGCTGCAAAAACCAGATGAACCCCGATATACCTATGGCAAAAGCAATCGGCATACCCAGAAGCATGAAGACAACGAAAGTCACAAGCATCCAGAGCATGTCATTTTGCCTCCCCGGCTGGTCTATTTTTGAACTCGCTCAGTATTTTTTGCAAGGTCGATCTTCCCAGAAGAGCCGCTCCGACCGGAACTGAAAGTGTCACCCAGGCGTAGCTGAAGTTTGGCATTCCCTGAAATTTTCTGAACCTCTGTGCCCATGTCAGTTGAGCACCCCAGATAACCATGTAAATACAGAAAGCCAGAATTATGAACAGCACGATCACTCTGATCACTTTTTGAACTTTGGCAGGTAACCTTTTCACGAAAAGATCCACAGACATCATCTTGTTTTCGCGCCAGGCAACATCCATCGCGAAGAAACACGCCCAGGCGAACAGGAAAGAACTGAAATCGACGGCCCAGTTCATGGGGTTTCTCAAGAACCTTGCCACGCCGGATGCAAATACCATGATGATCATCGCCACCAAAAGCCATTTCGCTGCAATTTTTTCGAATTTCACAAGGCATTCGTCGAGCTTCTTCACCGTCTATCACCTCAGTAATAGTTATAGAAAAGCCCAGTCCCTCATTCCGAGGGACTGGGCTTGGGTTCACTGACCTCTGACTTCCTTGATCAGCTGTTCGAGCGCATCCATGATTCCAAGCTTTATGTAGGCTTGCTTGGCAGCTTCCATGAACGCGGCCTTGTCAACGTCGCTGATCACTGTTATACCTTTCTCAACACATTTCTGCTTGAACTGCTCGCTGAGTTCCTTCATTATCTTCAGTGAGACTTCAATACCGGCCTTGTCACATTCTTCTTCGACGATCTTTTGATATTCAGGTGGCAGGCTTCTGAACCATTTCGAGCTGACGACTTCGAAGTTGATCAGAAGTATGTGTCCCGTCTCGGAGGCGTACTTGACGACTTCGTAGAGAGATCCGTTGTAGACATTGGCATAAGTCAGCTCTGCTCCATCGCACGCTTTTGTTTGAATCGCTGTGTAGATCTCGCCGAAAGCGATAGCGACAGGCTGTGCACCGAGTGCCCTGATGGATTCCTGCCAGGCTGGCGATGGAGGTGTTCTGATCCTCAAACCACTCAGATCGGCAGGTTTCCTGATGGGTTTGTTCGTGAAGAAATGTCTGTAACCCTGGACCCAGAAGAACGACAGGACCTTGAAGCCGTACTTGTTCTCGAGTTCGTCAAGCCATCTCCTCATGGACGGCGATTGTTTAACTTTCTGGAGAGCTTCGATGACTTCTTCTGGAGTCTTCGCACCCATGAAGTCAATGAAGTAGGCAATGTTCATGACTCCGATTGGTGGAACGTACATACCCATTCGCGCGGAGTCTGTGTTCTGGCCGATTGGTGCGCCAGCTCTGATCTGTTCCAGGATGTCTTCTTCTACACCGAGTTGAGCACTATGGAACACTTCGATCTTCACGTCCCCGTTCGTTCTCTCCTCGACTGCTTTCGCCCACTTCAGGAATGCTTCGTGGTACGGTTCTGTGGCTGCGAGGACGTGGTTGAATCTGAGCACGTATTTCGGTGCGGCGAACAGCGTTGCAAGGACAATGGCAACAAACGCAAGCACTACGACCTTCCTCACGGTTACTCCCTCCTTTTTGGAAAAATATTTTCACAAACCCCACGTTCACATGGGTTGTCAAAAAAATTATATACGAAGGATTCGTCAAAGTGTCAATGAGAAAATGAGGACCACTCAAAAAGCTGGTGTGTTGAGTTCCACGCACCAGGTGTGAGTTTCAATGGCCTCGATATTATATGGGCTGCTGGAAGGGTGTGTTAACATTCCAGAATCGTTTCTGACGTCGCAGTGAGAGCGATGTGAAACGCGACGCAAATTAGCGTTCCAGAAACTTGTTCCTGGTAAGATCATGATGCAGTCGTGAAGAGGATGATCTATGGTTGACCTCGTAATCACTCTGAACATCTTTTTCGCCACGGTCTATGCAACGATAAAGGAGCCGAAGATAAAGATAAAGAACGCGGTCATTTCGCTCGATCAAGCGAAATCTTCGTTGCTTGCCCTCATTCTCCTGATCGCCACAGGTGTGGTTCCACTCAACTTGATCAGAACCTCTATCATGAAACAGCTGAACATTGTGCCGTGGCAGATACTCGTGATCTTCTTTGGTTCGGCGTACATCTGTACCAGTCTGGACGCGTCTGGCTTGCTGAAAGTGATCGCCTACAAGTTTTTGTCGGTCAGCAAAGGTGATGGCAAGAAACTCTTCTTCAACATGGTTCTGCTCGCAGGGATCATGACGATGTTCACGTCCAACGATATAGTGACGCTGACACTGACACCCATCATCGTCTACATGTCGCAGTATTCTGGCGTGGACCCAATGCCGTTGCTGATCAGTGTTTTCTTCACTTCGAACACCTGGAGCATGTTCTTCTACATAGGAAATCCAACGAACGTGATCGTCGCTCAAGCTTATTCGTTCAGCTTTTTTGAGTACACTAGGCTCATGTTCATCCCCACCGTCGCGACCATAGCAGCTTCACTGATGGGCTTCTATGTTCAGTACGGAAAGAAGATCCCGCAGCGTGTGGAAGCCGAACTCGAGCTCGATGTAGATGAAGCTCTGAAAAGCAAGCTGTACGCTTGGCTTTCTGGTTTGACCTTCTGTGCTTTCTTTGTGACTGTGTCCATAGGAGATTTCATAGGTTTACCCCTGTGGAAGGCTGTCGTTCTGTACTGCGCGATCTACGCACTGCTGAACCTCGTTTTTTCAAGCAAGATGTCGGAAGCGAATTTCGAAGACAGTCAAAGTCTTTCTTTCTTCATCGATGTCTTCAAGAGAGTTCCCTGGAAGATTCTCCCCATGATCATAACTTTCTTCGTCTTCGTGCAGACCTTCTCCATGTATGGTCTCACCGATCTTGTTGGTAAGTTGTTCAATTTCCGGAACGACTTACTGGTTTCTCTCTTCACCACGTACGTTACGGCTTTCGCCGCGAACATCATGATAAACCAGCCCATGACGATCTTCTTCGCTCACGCGCTCTGGCAGAAACCAGTCAGCTACGCTTTGAGTTTAGTGGTCGGTTCGAACATCGGTGGGAACATAACTCTCATCGGCGCGCTCGCCGGTATGATGTGGTCACGCATTCTCAAAAACTATGGTATAGAGATGAACAACGTCAAGTTTATCAAGAACACCTTCTTCGTCGCGATGCTGACGCTGTTCGCATCCAGTCTCGGGATCTGGATCTCTGTGAAGTTCCTTCATTGATATTGTTGATCTTCCCTTTCAGCTGGTATAACATAAACCTGTGGAGGTGTCGCGGGTGGGGTTGCATGTAGGTGTGGATATAGGCACGACGGCTGTGAAGATCATCGTTTACGATTCTGATGCGTTGAAAGTTCTGCTCGACGTGAGCGAATCTTACGATGTCTTCACTGTTGGGCCTTCGATGTTCGAACAGGATCCTGTGCAGATCGAAAATGCGGTGTTCGAAGCGTTGAAAAGGGTTGGAGAGAAATTCCCCCGCGTGGACAGCATCGTGCTTGACAGCATGTTGCATTCTCTCCTCTTCCTCGATGAGAATTACCGGCCCATCAGCAACGTCATTCCCTGGGTGGACGAAAGATCGATCCCTCAGGTTCTCCAAGTGAAGAAGGACAGACAGCTCGTGAGAACCCTGCAGAACAGGGCGGGTTGTGCCAGCAACTTTGCCTATCCCATCTTCAAACTCATGTGGTTTGCGCAGAATGAACCTGAGAGGCTCAAAAAGGCTTACAAGATCATCTCGATAAAAGACTACATATTCTACAGATTGACTGGCACGTTGGCCAGCGACATTTCGGTGGCTTCTGGCACAGGGTTCATGGACATACACACTAAGACGTGGATGACGGATTTGCTGAGAGAACTGACGGGTGTGGGCGAAGACAAGTTAGTTGAACTCGTTCCACCGACGTTCGTGAGGAAATTGACGAAAGAAGCCAGCGAAAGAAGCAACTTTGCCAGTGGGACCGACGTGTTCATAGGTATCTCGGATGCAGCGGCTTCGAGCGTAGGTTCAGGTGCGGGCGTCGACGATTCGATAACGATCTCTTCGAGCAGCAGCGCGGCGATCAGATCGATCGTGAGTGAACCACCAGCGCAGTATCCTTCGCCTGGTGTGTGGTGCTACGTTGTGGACGAGAATTACTACATCGCTGGGGTTGCGACGAGTAACGGTGGAATCGTGTTCGATTGGTACGTGAAGCTTTTCTCCAGGCACGATCACGCCCAGATCGTAAAATCGATTGAGGAGAATTTCTACAACGTGGACGCTTCGCGAGCTGTGTTGTTTTATCCTTTCGTATTCAGTGAGAGATTCCCGGAGCTGGATCCAAGCTTGAGCGCGAGGTTTCTGAACCTCCGTGGCGACACCACCGACTGGATGGTGGCACGGAGCGTTTTAGAAGGCATTATCTTCAACCTGAAAAGGATCTTCGATGTAGTGAAAGTTATACCCAGAAAGCTCGAAAATGTCTACTCAACGGGTGGACTCACGAGGGCAGACGTGTGGACAAAGATGCTTTCCAGCGTCATCAACGAAAAGATCATCGTACAGAGTAAGAGGCAAGGTACAGCCCTGGGCACCGTCTGGCACCTCCTTGGAGAGGATCACAGAAAGAGAGCCATGGAAGCTTTGAAAAACGAGCTTGAAGTTTACGAACCTGATCAGAGGCTTGTACCGCACTATCAGAAACTGTACGAAGCCTGGCTGGAAAAGCTCTGAAGAATCATGAAGCGAACTGAATCTGATACAGCTGATAGTACACTCCCTGTTTTGCCAGCAACTGGGCGTGTTTCCCTTCTTCGACTATTCTGCCGTTGTGCACGACCAGTATTCTGTCGGCGTTCTTCACGGTCGAGAGTTTGTGGGCGATCATGATCATCGTTTTTTCCTTCGCGAGTTCTCTTATGGCCGTTTCGATCCGCGTTTCCGTTTCGACATCTATGTTGCTAGTGGCCTCGTCGAGGATCAGTATCTTCGCGTCGAACAGCACCGCACGTGCGAGGGCTATGAGCTGTCTCTCGCCGGCAGAGAGCGTGTAACCTCGCTCTACAATCTTGGTGTAGATCCCATCACTCAGGCGGGACACTATGTCGTACGCGTGGACCTTTTTCAGCGCTTCGATTACCTGTTCCTCGGAGTAGGTTTCATCGAACAGTCTCACGTTGTCGAGGATCGTTCCTGTGAAGAGTATCACATCCTGTGGGACTGCGGCTATCTGTTTTCTGATCTTCATCAGATCGTATTCGAACATGTCCTTACCATCGATGAGGATCCGACCCTTCTGAGGTACGTACAGACCGTTTATGAGGTTCATCAGGGATGTTTTTCCTGCCCCGGTCTCACCCACGATGGCGGTCAGCTCCCCAGGTTTGAAAACGACGTTGATGCCCTTCAGTACCCACCTGTCGGAATCGTAGCTGAACCACACATCTTCGAACCTCAATTCGCCTTTCTCGATGATGAGCTGACTGTTCGTTTTTCCAGCCAGTTCGGGTTTTTCATCCATGAGCGAGAAGATTTTCTCGCACGAAGCAACCGTGTTCTGTACGATGTCGTATTTCTCAGAGATGTCTTCCAGAGGCCTCATGAACGTGTCTATGTAGGCTATGAATGCGTACAGCTCTCCAAACTTTATGGTCTCCTGCAGTATCATTCTGGCACCGAAGTAGATGATCACGCTTGTGGCCAGGTGCCTCACAAAGCTTATGAACGGTCTGAAGATTCCGAACACGTACATCTGTTTGATCTGTGATCTGTAAAGCTCTGAACTCACCGCATCGAACTCTTTTCTCTTGTAATCTTCGGCGAGGAAGAGTTTTATCACACCCATTCCACTGATGTGTTCCGCAAGGTAGGCGTTCACTTTGGCCAGGTTGGTACGAACCTCTCTGTAAACCTTCAGATCGAAGTATCTAAACAGGATCATCGCGGCCGCTATGATGGGAAAAACGAAGCTGGTCGTAGCGAAAAGTTTCGGGCTCAGTCGTATCAAGAAATATATCGTACCAGCCAGGAGGAACACATCCTTCACCATCGCCGTTATGACGCTGGTGAAGAACTCTTGGATGTTCTGTGTGTCGTTCACGATCCTCGTCGTGATCCTTCCGGAAGGATTCTTGTCAAAAAACGACATAGGAAGGCGCAAGACTTTTCTGAAGAGTTCCGTGCGCACATCGTGAACGATCCTGTTGCCAAGATACGACGTGATGAAGGTGCTCAAATAACCGAGCAAAAACTGCACTGTGAAGACAGCGAGCACCAGCAAACTGAGTCTGTAGATCCCGCTTAACCGCTCGGCAGCTGGTAAGGTTTCGTTGTTAACGTAACTGTCTATGATCGTTCTGATCAACTGTGGTGGCAAAAGGTCCACAATGGCTGAAGCTAGGACGATCAGTATTGCCAGTACAAAGAACAAGACATAGGGTCTGGCGTACTTGAGCAATCTATTCAAGGCAACCACCCCAAAAGTTAGTTCCACGAATTATTTTATCATTCCATCTCGAGTTTGAAGAACCTGGTTCTGTTGAACTGATCTTTAAAAAAACTGAGCGTTCCAAGGTTCTGAAGTAGTTCTCTCAAACCGCTTTCCTGCTCTTGTGACATCTCCATGATGATGGTTTTTCCTCTGAGCAGAGAAGGAACGGAGAAGAAGTTTCTGTAGAAATCGAGACCGTCCTCGCCCGCAAAGAGCGCCTCTGGTGGTTCTTTCTGAACATCTGCGGGGAGCTGCGCAAGGGTGGAAACGTACGGTGGGTTAGAAACGATCAACTGCACACCGTCCAGAAAGTCGAGGAGTGGTTCAAGATAGGGACCTTTCAGAATCTCTATCTGAACCTGGTACTTCTCGGCGTTCTTTTTTGCAACCTCGAGAGCTTTTTCACTGACATCGGTTGCTAAGACCTTGCACTGAGAATTCAGAGCGATCGCCACAGCGATGCATCCAGTTCCAGTGCCGACATCTGCAACCAGCTTGATGTTCTTTTCCTCCATGACCTCCAGAGATAAGTCCACCAGTAGTTCCGTCTCCATTCTCGGAATGAACACCCCTTCACACACGTACAGTTCCAGACCGTAGAAATAGCATTTTTCAGTGATGTACTGAAGAGGATACCCGCTCGCACGTTTTCTCGCCAGCGAAACGGCGAGCTGACACTGCGCTTCGGAAACTTCTTCTTCGAAATCCATCAGTAGACCTTCACGGCTCCTGCCTGTAACCTTGCTCAATATGGACAAAGCCTCCGAACCACTCGATTCGGAGGCTTCCTTGAGAATATCTTTGATCGTTGTGTAGAGTTCTCTGAGCTTCATATACCGAACTTTTTCCTCACTTCCTCACTCATCCTGTCCGGGGTCCATGGTGGATCGAAGGTGAGGTTGATCTTCACGTCTTTGACACCTTCGATCTGTCTGACCTTGTCCTCCGCGTCCTGCAATATGAGTCCTGCGAGTGGACACGCCGGGGTAGTCATCGTCATCGTTATCGTGACGTTGTTCTCCTCGTCCACAACCACATCGTACACGAGCCCCAGACTGACCACGTCCAGGCCTATTTCGAAGTCTATGACTTCCTTCAGTGCTTCAAGGACCTTTTCTTTGGTGACCACTTGGGACACTCCCTTTCACGAAATCTTTTCGAGCATGTCGCTGAGCAGCGCAACGTGAGACATTTCTTCACGAACTATAAGATCGATCTTGTCTTTGCCGAGTCCCTGTGGGATCATTTCTTTCAGACCAAGGTAGAAAATTATCGAATCCTTTTCCACGTCTATCGCTATTCTGATAACGTCTGAAACGGAGCCCACCTGTTTGAACCTCGTCGTGGGATCGAGTTTCGAATCGAACACCTTGCCACTCACCATTGCCCTAAGGTACGCTGCGGCTTCACCTTGAGGGTCGAGGAACTGCGTGATCTCGCGCTCTTTTGCAGCGAGTTCCAGTCTCATTTGGTGGAATCTTTTTTCATGCTCTTTTTCCATTTCCGCAAGCTTCAGAAAGACCGATTTTTTCGTGTATTCTGGGAACATCTCTGCCGCTTTGTTGTAGAAAACGACTCCGTTTCTTTCAATCTGCTCTGCCATTTCAAAAACCTCATCGATGTTGAACATAACGCTCACCCCCTCTTCGCAAGCTCTGAATCAAGCATGATTATACCAGCGACATTGTCCCCGATGCGTTCCAGTAGTGACATTATTTTCTGTGCGTTGGCTTCTTCTTCGATCTGTTCGTTTACGAACCAGTTCAGAAAGACGAGCGCCGCGTTATCGTTCAACTTTCGTGCCAGCTCGACCAGTGTGTTTATGCTCGCCGTGACCTTTTGTTCGTGCTCGTACGTGTGTTTGAACACCTCGAGCGGAGAAGACCAGTCTTTCCTCGGTTCAGCCAGGGCGAAGAGTTCCACCCTTCCTCCACGTTCGTTGATGTGCTCGAAGAACTTCATCGCATGGTTCACTTCTTCCTGTGCTTGCTTTTTCATCCAGTGCGCCATTCCTCCCAGATTCTCGTGTTCAAAGTATGCAGCCATGGAAAGGTAGAGGTAAGCTGACTCAAGCTCCTTTTTGATCTGCTCGTTGAACGCCCTCTCGAGCTCTTTTGGTATCATCGTGTAACACCTCCTGAATCGAATTATACGAAAAACGCCCCCAACGGGGCGCCAGTTCAAACCTTCTTGTGGCAGAACCACCAGTCGAAGCACTCGTACTGTTCTTTTCTTTTCTTCGCTTCCTCTATGCTCGTTGCGGGCGGAACGATGACCTCGTCGCCTATCAATTCGTTGTTGGGCCAGTTTGCAGGTATCGCAACTTTGTGTTCATCAGCCACTTTGAAAGCTTTTGCCATTCGCAGTATCTCGTCCAGGTTCCTTCCAACTTCCTGTGGATAGTAAAGTATCGCGCGTATGATGCCGTTCGGATCGACGAAGAACACCGCCCTGACCGTGTTGCTACCCTTAGCGGGATGAATCATTCCGAGCATCTCAGCGATCCTGCCCGTGTCAGCGATGATAGGAAACTCGATCTGTACACCCGTGTTTTCCTTGATCCACTCAACCCACTTGATGTGTGAGAAAACCTGGTCCACGCTGAGACCGATCAGTTCAAATCCAAGTTGTCGGAACTGGTCGTATCTCTTCTGGAACGCGACGAACTCGGTCGTACACACAGGTGTGAAATCAGCCGGATGGCTGAACAGAACGAACCACTTACCCTTGAAAGCCTCTGGCAGCTTCATCTTACCGTGAGTCGTCATCACCTCGACCTCTGGAAACCTTTCACCTATCAGTGGAATACCCATAAGGACACCTCCCTCAGGTTCACTTTTTCGTTCCATGTATAGTTTACCATACTCTATGGAGTGGTTTCATATTGTAACATCAACATTCTCATACTTTTTCATAGTGCATCTGCTCGTCTCTTATGGGCTGTTCATTCTTCACACGCGGTCTTTGCGCTTCGCGGGAAACGTTACACCAGCGGGCCTTTCCGTTCCAAGAAGGGAGTGAATTGAACCGTGCAACGATGCAAGATGATGGGATTTTGGGGGTTGATCGACTTCACTCTCAGTTCGTTTGAGCGTTGCTTTTTGGCATAGGATTAACCACAATGTCCGAACCAAATATTGCAGACGCAAAAGCGTTGGACGCCAGCATTCGCTGGTGTTCTTGCATCGATAGTCCTGTGATGCCCGTATACGGCTTTGTCCTTCTGGCAAGAAGGTTGGCGTCCTTCAAATAATGCACGAACAGGCCCAGCCACATGCCCGTTATGGCTGCGCCGTGATGTTTTTTGGCGAAGTCCAGCACGGCTCTCAAAAATTCGGATCTTGGTCTGTACCCACGCTTTTCAGATTCCGTTGCGAGCGCGACGAGGAACCTTACGGTGAACTCGAGAGTCAGTCCGAGAAGCACAGTGTGGGTGAAGATGTTTCTGTGCGCCCCCACACTAAACGCGAGATCCGTGTCAGGTAGGCCACCTTCGAAATCGAAACCTCCGCCGACCAGGAAAAGGATGAGAACGATTATCACGAAATCGATCAGCGTGTCCACCCTTTGCTCCGGGCTCATCTGTTCCCAAATGGTTTTGATCTGCTCGAGTTTTTTCTTGAAACCCTCCTTCGCGTCCTTCCACCACGTCCCCGGTGCGTTCCAGCCTTTCTGCTTGATCGTTCTGCGCAGATAACTCATGAGCCTGGAAGAACCTACGACCACGAACTTCACAAAGTTAAAGATGTCCCTGATTTTCATCTGGAACGTTATTCTTGCCGCTTCCTTCAGGGCGCTCAGCGCGATGTCGCTTATTTCTCTGTCGGAGATGATCTTGCACAGTTCTACCAGATCTTGTTTCAATTCTTCCAGCACTTTTTCTATCTCCCACCGCTTTCAATTTTATCATACGGAGTGTCGAAAATCTTCACCGTGGAGGTGAAAACAACAGCTTTGGAAGAAACCTGCGCACCGCGGCGAACGCCACGCCTTCTTCCCATTCCGCGACCGCCCTTTGGAATGTGGCATCACCGATGAATTCCGAATTGAACCTTTCTCTCACGAGCGTTTGAAGCATTTGCACCATGTCGTCGTTCACAATACCCTCACCGAGGAAGAACACGTTGCGCGGTTTGAGCACCATGATCAGGTTACCGAGAACGAGTGAGAACCTTCTGAACGGTTCAAAATAATAAGTCTTCACCGAGTCAAAATTCGATCGAGCACAGCTTCTGATCTCTTCCACGACCGACCTGTACTTTTCTTCTTCGTTCATGACGAAATCTTCAAAGTCTATATCTTTTCGAAGATACCATTTGAGCACGGCGTACTCCGATGAATGATACTCGAGACACCCGGTCTGCCCACAGTAACATCTTCCATCGCTCGCAACGATCGAATGGCCTATTTCGAAATGCCTGGCATGTCCACCGCTCCAGAAGCTGGCCCCGATACCAGTTCCGTAACTGATCACCAAGAACTCTTCCCTTCGATGGTTTGAAAGAGAATATGCGAGGGCATCGACGTCGTTCATGAGCAGAACGTGGTTGATTCCAAGATTCTGCCCCAGAATTTTCTGAACATCGAGTTGTCTAACGTTCATCAGGTGCGATACTACAACCTTTTCCTCGGACACTATCCCAGAAGAGCACACACCGATGCCGAGCAATTTCTCAGTTTTCAACGTTTCAACGACGTTCAACAACGCGAACGTGTAACCTTCATTGTTACGCATGTGCGAGAGGATTCGAACGGATCGCTTCTTCACTGGACGCATCTTTGCGTCGAACAAAACCCCACGAACTTCTTCGCGCCCCATCTTCACTCCGATGACGTACCAGGCGTTCGGATCGATGCTCAACAGTTGTGAAGGTCTTCCTCTGCTTGGCTCAGTTTCGTCCACGTCGATGAGTCCTTCTATTGAGAGCTCGCGCACAATGTAACTCAAAGTACTCAACGAAAGTTCTGTCAGTTTTGAAAGCTGTGCTCTGGACATGGGGCCGTGTTCGAACAGGCATTTCAAGACGCGCAGTTTGTTTTCTCTTCTCAACGCTGGTGCAGGCAACCTCTCACCCCAGAACCTGGAGGAAAGTTCTAAGATAGTTCATCAGATTCACAGTAGAAATGAATTTTTCCAGAACGGTTTTTCTTCCAAGCTCCCCCATCCGCTTTCTCAAGCTTTCGTTCTTCACCAGTTCGAGTATATACTCCGCGAGCGCTTCTTTCTCCCAGGCCAGATAACCGTTCTCTCCATGCTGAACCTGGATCTTGACACCACCAACGGGCCTGGCCACGACGGGCACTCTTTTGAACAGAGCTTCGCTGATCACCAGCCCGAAGCCCTCCCTCGTGGCGGTGTGAAGAGCCACCGTGCTGGCGCGCTGTATCGCGTTCACTTCTTTGCTTCCGACACCTCTCAGATTGGTACAGAACTTTATATTCTCGTCCATCCCCGCGTACCGCAAGACCTTTTCGAAAAATATCCAGCCCTCCGGATCGTCCAGCGCCATGGCAGAGACGATCGCAAGTTGAACCGAACCAAGCTCCCGCTTGATGATTCTGTAAACGTCTATTGCGGAGAAGAGGTCTTTCCAAGGATCGAATCTGGCGACTACAGTTATCAAAGGTTTCTCTGCATCGATACCGAGTTTCTTTAAAGTCTCCCCGATGAACCCTGGTTCTAACTCTACGTTCTTCTCGCTCAGCGGGTCAATGCTGGGTGGGAACGCCGTACACTTTTCTTTCATGTCCATCGGGAAATATTCTTCCAGATGGAAGATCATTCTGTCGTAGTCTGAAACGTACTGAGAAAATCTGCTCCAAACGCTTTCGTTCGGTGCCGACAGATCTATGTGGCATCTCCAGATCCATTTGGTGGTGTTCCTGGCCCTGGCAAAGCCACGTATCGCGGCTGGCTGTGGATCGTGTATCACAACAATGTCTTCGTCTCCTTCGATCAGTTCGGCATTCTTTTTGCAGATTTCCTCGTAGAATTTCCACTCTTCTTCTGTTATCTCAATGCTTGCTCCTTGCAGGGTGTTGTGAAACTTCTTCGTGATGTTGAAGAACTCCACAGAGGCTTCTATCACACGCCATTCCGCGTCCAGACCGATCGATCTCATCAACGGAACGAGTGTCTGCAATATCTCGGCCACGCCACCACCGTAAGGAGTCGCGTTGATGTGAACCACCTTCAACCCTTTCAAAGGCTTTACGAGTTCCCTGATCTCTTCAACTTGTTCACCAACCAGGTTCCTGTACTCTTCGACGGACCTGTCTGGGAGTTTCACCTTCATGGGTTTCCTCCTTTCACTTGAGCGACCAGCCGATCATGCCTTTGATATAATAGCGTTGCAGCAACAGATAGACTAAAATCGGAACCACCATAACCATGATCGCTGCTGACGAGAGCAGACCCCAATCGACGTGATAAACGCCTCTCATGAGCGGTATGCGCTGAGTTGCGAGCAGTTTGTCGGGTGAATATATCAGTATCAGTGCCAGAAAGAAATCGCTCCAGACCCAGGTGAACTGCAACGCGAAAGCCGAACCCACTGCCGGCATGGCGAGTGGAAAGACTACCTTGAAGAATATCATTATATCGCTGGCACCATCTATTTTTGCAGCTTCTTCCATTGATTTCGGAATCGTCGCGAAGAAGTTCCTCATGAAAAACGTGATCCACGGTATACCCCACGCGGTGTGAACGATGATCAGTCCAAGATATGTGTCCACGAGGTTCAGTGCGTTCATCATTTGAAAGATTGGAACGGCGATCGTCTGCTGAGGCAGTGCAAGTGCCACAATTATCAGTGCGAGCAAAGGTGTTCTCAGTTTGAAGCGGTACCTCGAAAGGCCATAGCCTGCCATTGTGGCAAGAAAAAGAGGGAGAAACGTTGCGGGAACTGCGACCATGAGGGAGTTCAACATACCTTTTGAAAGCGACGCCGTTGGATGGTTCCATGCTCCGACGAAGTTGTTCAGTGTAGGCCGAAAGGTCGAAAAGTTCCACCAACCTTTCAGCAGTTCATCCAGTGGCCTTATCGCTGTCATGAGAACTCCGACGAACGGCAGGATCCAGATCAGTGCCACGAGCCAGCCAGCAAGTGAGACCAAGAACGCTTTCGATTTCATGTCTGATCCTCCTTCAACGTTCTGAGCAACGGCAGACTCACCAGCAAAGTCGAAGCTGTCATCAGAACGGCGACAACCGCCGACCTGTTGAAGTCCATAGCCCGGAACGCGTACAGGTACATTTGCAACGCCAGCACGTTCGACGCACCACCCGGACCACCCATCGTCGCCACGTACACGATGTCGAAAACTTTCAGCTCCCAGAGCAGCGTCATGGTGATGACGACAATCGTGATGGGTTTGAGCATGGGAACGGTTATCTTCGTGAAAATTTTGAACGGTGACGCCCCATCGAGCTGCGCCGCCTCATAGAGATCCTTCGGAATGGTCTCGAGACCGGCCGAGTAAAGCACAGTGGAGAAACCCGTCCAGAGCCACACAGAACCGAAGATCAAAGAAAGCAGGGCCGTGTCAGGATGAGCAGTCCATGTTTTAGGTTGTATGCCGAACAGCTTGATGAACGCGTTGAAGATGCCAAGGTTTCGATCGAAGATGAAGTTGATCATCACGCCACCAACGATCATCGGCATGACCATCCCAAGAAAGATGATCGATTTGATGATGGAACCTCCACGTACGTTTTTCAGAAGAACGGCCAGCAGAAGCCCCAGTAAAAGTGTCACAGGGAGGTGGATCGCGACCCACAAGAGGTTATGAACGAGGGCTCCGAGGGGAAAACCCCTCTGAAAGCCCTCAACGTTGATGATTTCTCTACTCGACAGTACCCTGACATAGTTGACAAAGCCAACGAATTTGCCGCTTTCATCGAAGAAACTCAGCGTAACGGTTCTTACAACCGGATAAACGACGAACACAGCTATCAACGTGAAAGCCGGCAGCAGAAAGAATACAACGTACTTTGCCCTGGCCCTCATCCGATCACTTCTTTGGTGCCTTCTCCTGCAACGTTTTGATAACTTCGTTCAGCCTGTCCGGAGCCACCCAGAGTAATTTGAGCTGATCCCAGAACGCTGGCTGAAATTCCCCACCAATTGAATCATCCAGATCTGGCAGCATGGCCACACCCTGCACGATCTTCGCAACCTCTCTGTCGACGGGTGGATACACAGACAGATCGATGCCAATGGCAGTAGCAATGTGCCCACCCTGTTTCACCTGCATTGCCTGTCCTTCTGGACCGCAAAGCCAGGCGATCAGCTTCTTCGCTTCCTCAGGATACTGCGTGTACTTCGGAACGAACGCGTAATCTGCTCCGAACACCACGCCAGCCGCTCCTGGAAGGGCAAACACACCGAGGTCGTTTGGATCGTCGACCATACCCGTGATCCAGCTTCCCATGAAGTAGAGTGCGTAATCACCGTTCCACCACTGTTTCAATACGAGTGTCCATTCTGTAGGCTCACCGAAGTGTTTGTTCTTGAGGAGTGTGACAAGCTTGTTCATACCCTTCATGACCAGGTTGCTGTCCCAGCGCACTTTGTTCTCGATGAGATCGAGCTGCAGTTCAGGACCACCGAAGGTGATCAAGAAATGTTCCGTGACATCCGACAGAGGCCAGCCAACACCGTCGCCACTCGCAATGGGGGCTTTGATGTTCGGAATCCTCTTGATCTTTTCGAGCAACTCCACAAACTCATCCCACGTTCTCGGTGGTGTGAGGTTGTACTTTTCGAAGAAGGATTTTCTGTACCAGAAACCCGGTTTGACCTTTCCGGTGTACGCAGCTCCATAGAGCTGGTTGCCAACCTTCACCGCATCCAGTGCACCAGGCAGATACTTGGATTCATCGATGACACCGTTGAGCGGGAGGATGTGACCTCTCTGTCCGTATTCTTTTATGAAGCTGGCCCACATGAATATGACATCTCCCGGTGCTTTCTTCGCGGCGAACTGAGCTGGTAACAGGTTCGCCAGATCTTCCGCCCTGTAGATCTTGTACTCGATCTTTATACCCGTTTGTTTCTCGAACTCCTGAAGCACGGGCATGAAATTTTCCATTTCCGGACCGGCCCATGGACCTATGACGGTGAGCGTTGTAGCACTCAGAATAACAACGAAGAGCAGAATCGATACGATCAACAGCCTTTTCATACCAGCACCCCCTCCACTTTGGGTATTTTCTTCGTAACATGAATTAAGTCTATAGAAATAATACCACCTTACCTGTAACATGTCAAGCTGGTGGGTGTTCACATGGAACGGACCAGGTCTGTTTTTCTTGCACGTTTATCCAAATCTTTGCTGAGCGATGACGGAAATTGTATTCGATTCTGAAATATTCACAGCCATCCTTTTCTGGTTGGGAAAATGGATTCCGCAGGGGAACATGAATCACCTCGGGTTGAGGAGATGTAAAATACTATGGAATCTCTCGGGGGATGAAAGTATGAACCGAACAGGATGGCTCATCAATCTTTTTCTCATAGCGGGCATACTGGTGATGTTCATCGCGTCTGGTTCGTTTCGAGAGCGCGAAGATGAAATTGTCTGGGCACGTTTCGTCGGGGCGGTGAACAGGGACATAGCCTACGATCTGGCAGTGCTGGACGATGGCATTGTGATGGTCGGCTGGACATCGACCACGAAGGATATGAGTGATCAAAATGCCATGCTTGCGAAGTTCTCGAAGGATGGAAAACTTTCCTGGAACAGGGTGATAGGTTCAACGGGCACCGAAGGTGCCAACTGTGTTGAGAGGACCAGCGATGGTGGGTTCATCGTGGGTGCGATCAGTAACTCTGAGGATGGTGAAATCCCCGCGCAATTTGGCGCTCAGGATGTATGGCTCATGAAGTACGATTCACAGGGAAATTTGCTGTGGAAACGCTGTTACGGAACGCAGGCTTACGAATCGGTGTTCGATGTGCTGGAAGACGATAGTTACGTTTTCGTTGGATACACCACTTGTGCGGGCGATGAAGACGTCTGGGTGGTGAAAGTGAGCAGAGATGGAGAAGTTCTGTGGCAGAGAACTTTTGACGGCGGCAATTGGGACTGTGGGTTCGCCATCGATAAGGCGCAGGATGCTTACTACGTCGCTGGCCTCACGAAATCGAGCGAAACCAGCGTTGACACTGCCAGTACCTCCGCCGATATGTGGATCCTGAAGCTGTCAAAAGACGGCGAGTTGCTGTGGCAGAGAAAGCTTGGTGGTGCAGATTGGGATCAGGCGAACGATCTTCTGGTCACTGAAGATGGCAAGCTTCTGGTACTCGGAACGAGCTGGTCGAAAGAAATCGCGCAGCATGGTCGTGCAGATTTCGTGATCTTTGTGCTCGATCCTGACGGTGAGGTAATATTGCAAAAGAGCTACGGTGGCAGTCAGGATGATATAGCACAAAAGATCACCCAGTTCGATGATGGTTACCTTCTGGTTGGAACGACGTGGTCCGATGACGTGTATAGCGCGAAAAAAAGCGGTGGAAGTGATTATCTCGTGATGAAAATCGACGAAAACGGAGAACTCATCTGGTCGAAATGCTTTGGATCGTTCATGGACGAAGTCGGCTACGCTGTCGCTGTTGACGGTGTCAATTACTTCATTACTGGCGTTTCTTACTCGCACTTCTTTGGATTGCAGTTGCGCTCACACGGTGGAGGAGATGCGCTGCTTCTGAAGCTAAGATTGAAATGAAAAAGGGCCCAGATCCGTGGGCCCTTCTTTTCAAGCTTTGGTAACGTTGAACTTCACAGGCGTTGGATTCGCTATGTTGTCTGAGACCGGGCATCTGCTTTCAACGATCTGCAACCACTTTTTGAGAACGTCCTCCGAAGCGTCGGTTTTTGCTTTGATCGTGACGTTAATCTGCTTATAGCCAGCTCTTTCTGCGTCTGACTTTCCCTGAAACTTTGCAGGATTAAGAACGCCTTCGATCTCTATCGCGAGGCCGTTCAATTTCATGTTGAGCTCTCTGGCCACCATGTGTCCTACAACGTTCAAACAACCCGCAAGCGCTGCGAGCAAGTATTCAACCGGATTGGCTCCCTTGTCTTCTCCTCCAAGCTGTGGTGGCTCGTCGACGTACATCGTGAAATTCCTTGCTTTCACCTGCACCCTGGTGGGGGTTTCGGAAGCCGCACTCACAGAAAACTTGAGATCCATAGGTTCACCTCCAGTTTTATGCTAACATGCAAATATTCCGACTAATTTACTCGAGTATTACGTCTTATGTTTTTCTCCCGCTCGATACCTTACACCAAGCAAATGGGTAGAGAACAGTTTCAATGTTGGAAAAATAGAGAGGCAGAGATGACGTAAGAGTCTGCTGCCAGGGCGGGTTGCCCCCGCCGTGAGAGGTTCTGGCAGGTGAATTCAAATCCTGAGATCCAGCTGTTGAACGGCTCTGGCGCGCCCATTCTCTGTCAAATAGATACCAGTGGAATTGAGTTTACCAACAATTTCAGTGCTATCGTACAGGCTGAATGGAGTTCTCACAAAGCCGAGGTATATGGCCCCAACGTTCGCTTCCGACAGAGACACGAGCTCCGCATCGCAGGTATCAGCTATCAACAGTTTCAGCTTCGCAAAAACAGCATCATTTTAATCGATCTAGTTGTTTCTGTCCGCATCGTATCTGGCAAGCTCCAGAAATCCTTGTACAATGGTCCGAACAACTCGTGGACATCGTCCAGCTTACCATTCTCGTTCAGATCGAGCATCAAAAGTCCGGTGTTCCTCGGTAGCCTCATCTCGTCCAGAACGCCGTCGAAATTGATATTCAGTGTCAGTTTCCTGTCAGAGAATTCCAGTGGTGCATCGTCCAGCCTCAACACCAGAGGATCTTGTAAATTCCCGGCGATGAACCGCATGAACTCGTTCTGTTCGAAGTTTCTGCTCAGATGGAAATTGATTTCGAACTCTATCCTTCTTCCGTCCTTCCTTTCAACATAACCACGTGTGGAGAAGCTAACAGTCTCAGACTCTCTTTCGCACCCGCTCCGCTCGTACGTCACTCCAACCTGAACATTAGCGTTGTCTGATCGTTCAACACTTTCATGTGATTCGTTGATCTCGAGCAGCAGCAACTTCACTTTGCGCCCCGTGAGTTTCTCAAGGATCGTCTTGATCAGCTTCAGCTTGGCTTTGTCTTTTTCACTCAATTGATCTCGAGTTTCGCTTTGTTGTACTTTCACCGGTTGAGAAGACAGCGCCCGAATTATCTGGATTCGTTCCTGCGCTCGTTTCACGTATTCTCTGCTGTAACCTGACACCATCACGACGCGATAGTTCTCTATCTTCACCGTGTCAGCTTAGAATCTTTTATCGACGAGGAGGCAAAAAATTTGGCGGCAGCACCGCCAGGCTGTAGAATCGTCTCAGAATCAGCTTTTCTTGACAAGTTGCGTTCTCGCAAACTGTAACAGGAAAGCGGTCGCGATCAGGCCAAAACCGACCAAATCTGTAACACCTCTTGGTTCGATGAGTAGAATTCCACCGAGCCCGTACAAAAACCTTTCCCACAAGGAAAGATTGCCCATGAGATAACTTGCGAGCCCTCCAGAGAGCACGAACAATCCAACAATACACGTGAACAGCGGCCAGAGGACCTGCAAAGGATTGGTCACGTTCACCAGGAGTAGTTGGGGTGAAAGCACGAACGCGTATGGAACGAGGAACGCCGCGATTGCGAGTCTCGACGCGTTCAAACCCGTTCTCATCGGGTTTGCCCTCGCTATGCCAGCTCCGGCCATGGCGGCGAGGGCGACCGGGGGTGTGACGTCCGCGATGATGCCGAAATAAAATGCAAACATGTGAGCAGCGAGAACTGGCACACCCAGCCTGAGCAACGCCGGGGCAGCGATCGTCGAGGTGATCACGTAGTTGGCGGTCGTCGGTACTCCCATACCGAGCACCAGAGAAGTGAGCATGGTGAAGAAGAGAGTGATCAAAAGATTTCCACGCGCCAGATCGACCAGAGCTGTGCCGAGCTTCAATCCTATGCCTGTCAACGTCACCACACCGATG
Organism: Thermotoga sp. Ku-13t; assembly: GCF_011057685.1. NCBI lineage: Bacteria > Thermotogati > Thermotogota > Thermotogae > Thermotogales > Thermotogaceae > Thermotoga > Thermotoga sp. Ku-13t. Next base: position 274,781 of record NZ_LNFY01000001.1, read on the forward strand.
ATGATTCCAGCACACGCCGTGGCAGCGACAACGCTCAGCGCACCTCGCGCTCCCGCTTCGAGTGCGGCAGGGATATCAGAAAGCTTTATCCTTGTGCTCTTTCTTATGAGAGACGAAACCACGGAAAAGATGATCGCGTACAGTGCAGCTTTCATGGGTGTGAAACCTGTGACGAGCAGGTATATGATGGCAACCAGAGGAAAGAGAAGATGACCACGTTCCAGAAGGATCTTCTTCATCTTCGGAAGCTCTTCTTTCGACAGGCCCCTGAGCCCGAGTTTCTTCGCTTCCCAGTGCACGCCCATCCAGACGCCAAAATAGTACAGTGCAGCAGGTATAGCGGCGGAGATTATTATCTTCGAATATGCGATCCCGGTGAACTCAGCCATCAGAAAAGCTGCGGCACCCATTATTGGTGGCATCAGTTGCCCACCAGTGGACGCCGTGGCCTCTACCGCACCTGCGAACTCCGGTTTGTAGCCGAGCTTCTTCATCATGGGTATCGTGAACGTGCCGGTACCGACGACGTTGGCCACACTGCTGCCGCTTATCATGCCCATCAAGCCACTTGAAAACACCGCGACTTTTGCCGGTCCACCGGTGGCCCACCCCGCAAGAGCGTTGGCAATGTCAATGAATAATTGTCCGAGCCCTGTTCTCTCAAGAAAGGCACCAAGGAGTATAAACAGGAAAACGAACGTAGAAGAAACACCGAGAGGAATACCGAAAATACCTTCGGTGGTGTAGAAAAGATGTCCAACAAGTCTTTGCAACGAAACACCACGATGGGCCATTATGCCCGGAATGTACCTTCCGTAGAGTGCGTACAGGATGAAACATATCGCCACAATGACGATGGGTAGTCCTACGATCCTACGTGCCGCTTCCAGGACCAGGACAATGCCCAGAAGTCCAACGATGAAATCCATCCTCGTGACGGTACCTGCCCGCAGGACTAATTCTTTGTAGTTCGCAACGATGTAAATAGTGGTGAGCGGTGCCAGAATGGCAAGCAAAAGGTCAAACCAGTGGATCCTGTCTCTTGGCCATCTTTTACTGGTCGGATAGAGCAAGAAAATCAAACAAAAGCCGAACGCCAGGTGGACCGAACGCTGTATCATCGCGTCCAGCACACCGAAAGCGGCTGTGTAAAGCTGAAAAACCGAAAACGTTATCGCTATCGCGGTAACGATCCTGGCGAAAAATCCCTTGAAAGTTCTGTAGCGTGCCTCCCTGTCGTACTTTTCAAGAACCTCCTGGGCCTGCTTGGCTATGTTCCTATCGCTGCTCACGGTGATTCCTCCTCGAAAAATTGTTCTTCAAAAGAGGGTTGCTTTTTCACGTAAATCGTCAATGAATCGTTGACGTTCGCTATGTCCTTGAACCAGATCACTCCATCACTGAACAGAATGCCGTGCCCATCGATGTGAGAAACGCGGAGGGTAATCCGCTCGAACTTTCTTTCAAGTTTCAGTACGAATCTTCCATTTTCGAGAGCGAATCCTCCCTCCGCGTCCGAAGGTAACCCTGCCCCGTAAGAGCTGTATCGTGCTTCGTACAGAACCATGGAACCGTCTGGATCGACTCTGAAACACTCTTCAACGAGCGTTTTTTCCACTGAATGAACGAACACGATCCTGAACTTATCATCCTGCAAGATTTTCTCGAAGATCACCTGGCCTTGCTTTTCAACGATGATTACGTAACGGAACACCAGCGGGTTCAGCAAGAAGCACAGCAAAAGCAATTTCACAGTTTAGAGTCCCATCTCCTTGAAGAACTTTTCCGCACCGGGATGCAGCGGTATGGACATGCCTTCTTTACCCGTCTCTGGGATTATGAGCTCACCTTTCGCGTGGGCTTCGATCAATCTCTTCTGGTTCGCGTACATGGTCTTGAGCAGTTGATAGGCCAGATCTTCTGGCATCTCTTCTCTAACTGCAAGCATCGCCTTCACGGCCACGGTGACGACGTCCGTGTCAACACCCTTGTAAGTCCCAGCCGGAACGACGATCTTAACGTAGAACGGATAGTCTTTCTGCAGAGCCTTGATGATCTCTTCTGCAATCGGAACGAGAACGATCTTTCTCACGGCTGCAAGGTCAACGATGGCCGCTGTGGGGTGACCTGCCGTGACGAACGCAGCGTCGATGTTTCCGTCCTTCAAGTTGTTTGCAGCCTCCGCAAAGCTCAGATACTGCACCGTGATGTCCTTGTACGTGATGCCAGCCGCTGCCAGGATCTGTCTCGCGTTGACCTCGGTTCCGCTTCCCGCGGCACCGACCGCGACCCTCTTGCCTTTTAGATCGTACACACTGTTGATACCTCTGTCTGCGAGTGCGACGATCTGTACCGTCTCAGGATACAGCGTGGCGAGACCTCTCAGCTGCGGGAAGGGTTCTTTGAAGAGTTCTACTCCGTTGTAAGCGTAGTAAGCGACGTCGTTCTGGACAAATATGACATCCACTTCCTTGTTCTTCAACAGGTTGATGTTCGCGACGGATGCACCCGTGGACTGAACCATGGCGTTCATACCCTTGATGTTCTTGTTCCAGATGTCGGCCATACCAGCACCCAGTGGATAGTACGTTCCAGCCGTGCCTCCTGTGGCGATGGTTAGGAACGTCGCAGCCTGCATCGTCACGAACAAAGTCATGAATGCTACAACCAACAACCTTTTCATGCATACACCCCCTCTCGAAATGGTAACGCTAAATTTATTCTAACATGTATTCTAACATGATCGTCAAAAACATTCCCACTCACTTCATCCTTGGTGGATCACGTGAAAAATAGACCAGACCCTCAAAGATGAAGCACATCGTGGCCGAAGGGTCGTTTCATTTCAAACCGCTTCAGGAACGCTCCGCAACGTGGATGACTGTGAACGACGAAGCTTTCACACTGAACACACAACACAAAAACTTTCCCTGTGTGGAGCAGGGACAACCAGGGCCGAGAAAAGCGAGGATTGGGGAATGTTTAGCTCATTCTTTGTCGAACGAGAGTTCCATGTAGTCTGCCTTCACACCCGGAAGTTTGTTGAGCTTGTCGCACAGTTCTTTGTGCTGTTCGGGACTCCCCACAAGTTCAAGTACTATCAAACCAGCATCGGAACAATTGTTGAGAACGCCGTCATGAAGTCCGAGTCTGGTCTTGATCAAACATCCCCAGGCTGTGAGGATTTTTTGAACCTTTTCTGCTGTTTCTTTCCTGTTTTCCACAAGGATGGCCATGATGGTCTTCACAGGAATCTTTTCGGCCACGAAAACACCTCCCCGCTGTTCACCTGATATTTGAATTTCTTCAAAAGCTTTTGCCTACGAGGACCCCGATCACTTCTGGGCCCGTGTGCGCGAGCACCGTCGCGCCCACCCTCGCAATACCGTCACACTTTGGAAAATTTGAAAGTATCTGCTCGAGCATCTCTTTTACATGGACTGAGCCATAGCCGCCGTACAACAGATAGTTAGAGAATTTCTCCACAGAAGACTTAACCAGCGCGATCAGCTTGGCAATGGCATCGTGCTGGCTCATTCCAACGGCTGCTTTTGTGACCTCACCTTCTCTATCTATCTTCAGAACGGGTTTGACATGTAAAATCTTTCCCAGCAAAAGCGATAACTTTCCGATCCTTCCACCTTTCTTCAAATAGTCCAGAGAACCAAGCAGGAAAAACATCTCGCAGTGTTTTTCATACTCGGCGACACTCTGCTGAGAAATTCTCTTGCCTTCCATTGCATCTTTCATGAGCCTCCAGAGAATGTAGAAGATCTTGCCGCTGACAGCCTTGGAATCGAGCAGGAAGAAGTTCTTTAAACCGAAGTTCTCGATGACCATCCTCACCGCGTTGAAAGTTCCGCTCAACTTTTGTGATACTGTGAGCACGAAGATCTGTTCATATTTGTCCTTGATTTCTTCGAACAACCTGACTATGTCCTCCATGCTCGGTAAAGACGTCGAAACGCTGTGACCTTGGCTCATGAGTTCGCACAATCTGTCTGAATCTATGTCTATTCCGTCACGGTACTCCTTACCGTCGACGATCAACCGCAGCGGCAGTTTGTAAAGATCGAGCGGGGGTTTCCAACCCATAGGAAAGTCCGCTGTGGAATCCACAACAAAAGCGACCGAGTCCACGAGTTGAATTTCCTCCCGAAGTTCGCCTTCTAAAATAATTCTATCATGTTTCGCTCACCAGAAGGGTACTCGTACCGCGAGTGCACGTTGAAAAGTTCAAAAGTGTGAGCCTAAAGGAACAAACATGTAAGACAGTGTGATACGGGGGGTTAGAGTTCGAAAAAGCGAAGGCAGAACCTCAAAACCGCCAGAATCCGGTGTCTGGAGTCCAGATTCAGTTTCCAGACAGCTTGCAAATGTATGTCAATTAGTTCTAAAATACTTCTGGAAATATCTTCTGAAGAAAGATTGGTTGCTAATTTTTCCACCTTAAACTTGCGAGGCGTTTCTCATGAAAACCATCAAGAAAGTTGATCCAAAGCTCATGAAGAAAATGAACAAACAACTGATCCTCCGCTATTTGATCGAGCATGGTCCAGCGAGCAGGACGGAGTTGGTATCGAAAACCGGTCTGGCCAGCAGCGCTGTCTGGCGTATGATAGAAGAGCTTGTGGAAGAGGGATTTGTAGAACAGAAGGAGTATTTCGCGAGAACCAACACCAAGAAAGCCGCTGTTTATGGCATTGCGAGGAACTTTGTAACGTCACTGCTGGTGGATGTCCAGGTGCTTCAGACTACAGTGGCTGTGGGTTTTCTCGACGGTAGTTGCAGGGTTCTGGAGACTTTTCCAACGGGAAGTTTCGACGATTTTTCGAAGAGAATAAAGAGCTTTTTGAGCGAGAAGACCTTGAACAAATTGTTTGGCAAAGGGGAAAAGATAAGGGTAATTTTCTCGCTTCCAGGCATTGTAGACACAATTAAAGGTGTTTTGCTGTACGCACCGAATTTGAAGTGGCATGATATAGCTTTCAGAGAGGAGTTCGCCAAGAAAAGTAACGTTGAGATAATAGTCGAGAACGATTCGAACCTTTCTTTGCTCGCAGAATCCTTCTATGCGAGAGATATTAAGAATTCTTCAAATGCCTTTTTCCTCTACCTCGGCGAGGGCGTAGGCGGTGCGATCTTCATAAACGGCAGGATAGTCATAGGTTCGAGTTTCGCGGCAGGCGAGGTCGGTCACACGCTGCTTCAGGCGAGCGGAGTACCGATCGAGGTGGAAGAACTGTTGTCCATATCAAGACTGGTAGATAAGTTCGAAAACCGGAAAAATCTGGAAAAAGTCGGTACTTTGAGAGAAAGGTTCGTCCGGTTGCAAAGGGCGTGGCTTTCGTCGGACGAGGTCGCAAAAGAACTCATACAGGAATTCATCAAGAATCTTGCGATCGTTATCAGGAATGTAGGTTACACACTCAATCCGGATATAATCGTTCTTGGCGGTTCTGTGAGCAATCTGTGGGAAACGTTTGGCGCTTCGATACAGAAGGAGATAACCAGACTCGATGAGTACGGTTTTCTCAGAAACACGGTTTTCAGAGACACACTGTTCAAAGAAACTTCGGCTTCTTTGCTCGGTTGCAATGTACTGGCAATAAACAAGTTTCTGGAGGATATGATGGGTTGAACCTTCAATTCTGAGGGGGAGGTGTGATCATGTGGCGCAAGGTTGCTCTGATCATCGCTGTGGTTTCAGCCATGGTAGTGTTTGCGTCAAAGATCGAAATATTCAGCTGGTGGACGGCCGGTGGCGAAGCTGAAGGGCTCCAGGAGCTTTTTAACATCTACAGCAAACTCTATCCAGGTGTCGAGATCATCAACGCAACTGTTGCTGGTGGCGCTGGTGCGCAGGCCAAGGCTGTGCTCAAAACCAGAATGCTTGGAGGAGATCCACCCGACACGTTCCAGGTGCACGCTGGTCACGAACTCATCGACACGTGGGTCAAAACAGGCTTCATGGAACCGATCACGTTCCTGTACAAGGAAGAGGGCTGGGACAAGGTGATGCCCAAAGGAATTCTCGACATCGTCTCTTACAATGGAGAATACTGGTCTGTTCCAGTCAACATCCACAGAGCGAACGTGCTCTGGTACAACAAGAAGATTTTCGAAAAATACGGTTTGAAACCTCCCAAGACGTTCGAAGAGTTCTTCCAGGTTGCCGAGATTCTGAAATCCCACGGAATCATCCCGCTCGCCCTCGGAACCAAGGATGGTTGGGAAGCGGCCCACGTCTTTGAGACCGTACTCATCGGAAAACTCGGCGCGGAAGGCTACAAGGGTCTGTGGAATGGTAAAACGAAGTGGTCAGATCCGAGAGTCACCGACGCTCTCGAAACCTTTGCGAAGATGCTACGGTACGTGAACTCTGACCATGCAGCGCGAACCTGGGATGAGGCGTGCGCGTTGATCGTTGAAGGTAGGGCTGCAATGAACATCATGGGCGACTGGGCCGTTGGTTACTTCTACGCTAAGAACTTCTACGATTTCGGCTGGGTCCTGGCGCCGGGTAACGAAGGAATATTCGACGCTCTGTCTGACAGCTTCGGTTTGCCGAAGGGTGCGAAGAACAGGGAGAACGTCATCAACTTCCTGAGAGTACTCGGTTCGAAAGAAGGACAGCTCGCGTTCAACATCAAGAAAGGTTCCATACCGGCCAGGACAGACATCGACAGAAACCTGTTCCCCGAATACCAGAGATCCGCCATGGAAGACTGGCTCAAGCACGAGATCGTTCCAAGTGTCATGCACGGAGCAGCTGCATCTGAAAGCTGGGTGACCGAGTTCAAAGACGTTATATCACTGTTCGTTGCTCGTCCTGACGTCAAGACAACGCAGAGAGCCCTCGTGAGTATAGCTATAGCGCAGGGCGTTCCACAGCAGTGATGCTGAAGGGTGGGGGTGTTCCCCCACCCTTTCGTTCCTGGAGGGTTGATGAACTGTGAAAACAGATAGGATCTTGTCGATCCTTTTTATTCTTCCATCGTTTATCCTTGTGGGCATTTTCATCTACGGATTCATCGGTTGGACCGGCTGGGTTTCGATGGTGAACTGGCGAGATGTGTTTCCCGATTTCACCTTTGTCGGTTTGCGGAACTATGCCAGGCTTTTTCAGCATTTCAGGTTCGTCATATCCATGAAAAACACGCTGGTCTTTACGGTTCTCTTCCTTCTTTCCAGCATAAGTATAGGCTTGCTGCTCGCGATCTTGCTTGACAGAAAGGTTCGTTTTGAGGGCTTCTTCAGAACCGTTTATCTTTTCCCGATGGCGGTGTCGTTCGTTGTCACTGGTGTTGTCTGGCGGTGGATTTTAAACCCTGGAACTGGTGGAGAGAGTGTGGGATTGAATTGGATGCTGGAAAAAATAGGCTTGGGTTTTTTGAAGAGCGGTTGGTACACCGATCCCAACATCGGTATCAAGGCGGTCGTGATCGCAGCTGTGTGGCAGATGTCGGGTTACGTGATGGCGCTCTATCTTGCGGGAATAAGATCTATCCCGACTGAGCTGTACGAAGCTGCGCAGCTGGATGGTGCAAACGTTTTTCAACTGTACAAACACATTGTTCTTCCTCTCCTCAGACCTGTCACTCTGAGTGCGGTGATCATACTGGGGCACATTTCACTGAAGATATTCGATCTGGTCTTTGCCATGACCGGGAGTGGGATCGGCTTTTCGTGTGACGTACCTGCACTCTTCATGTACGATACAACTTTCAGGGGTAACTACTTTTCTCAGGGTGCAGCGATAGCGGTGATACTGCTCCTGTGCGTGGCCGTGCTGATAGTCCCGTATCTGACATACAGCATAAGAACGGAGGTTAGAAGATGAGGCTGAGCAGATTCTTCCTGTACCTGGTGCTCATCATCTTCGTACTCTTCTACCTCATGCCGGTCTATGTCCTTGTTGTGACCAGCTTCAAGAGCTTTAAAGAAATCAGTTTGAGAACAATGTGGATCCCGCCGAAGGAGATCAGCTTTTCCAGCTTTGTAAGAGCCTGGTACGGCGATAAATCGAAAGGTCTGAGGGGACTCTCGGGGAACTTCATGAACAGCGTTTATCTCACTGTCCCCGCCACTCTGATCTCCTCCATACTCGGTTCGATGAACGGTTATGTTCTCACGAAGTGGAAGTTCAAAAGGGCAAACTTGGTTTTCGCTTTGCTTCTTTTTGGCATGTTCATTCCTTACCAGAGCATTTTGATACCCCTCGTGCAGGTTCTGCAGAAAACAAAGCTTTACGGAACCATCCCGGGTTTGATACTGGTTCACTGCGTCTATGGAATCCCCATTACGACTCTGATTTTCAGAAACTATTACTCGACCATCCCTTCAGACATCGTCGAGGCTGCGAAGATAGACGGTGCTGGATTTGTGAAAATATTCGTCAGGGTGCTGCTGCCCCTCTCCGGCCCGGCGTTCGCCGTCACTGCGATCTGGCAGTTCACTTCCATCTGGAACGACTTCCTCTTCGGCCTCGTTGTTACGCCCAATCCATCGGTACAGCCAATAACTGTGGCACTCAACAACCTGGCAGGAAGCTACTTCGTCGAGTGGAATGTGCAGATGGCTGGAGCCCTAATAACGGCGTTTCCAACGCTCATCGTTTATATCTTCCTCGGAAAGTTATTCATGAGAGGCTTGCTCTCGGGAAGTCTTTCTGGAATGTGATTCAACCTGCAGGGCTTAAATGCGAAAATCGTTGTGAACTTTATTCTTCGTACTCCGCGCCAGATTGTAGAATAGCAGTGGAAAAATTGACAGAATGCTTTTCCACGAAAGTTCGTAGATTTTTCTGGGCCAGAGGGGGTGAATCCATGGACCTGAAACTGTCCGACAAAAGAGTACTCGTCTGTGGTGGTACGCGCGGCATCGGTAGGGCGATCGCTGAAGAGTTCACGAAGGAAGGTTCTACAGTTTTCATAGTCGCGAGGCACCAGTCTAAGGAGATCGCAAAACAGATAGCTGCCCAGTATTCTGGAAAAGTTTTTGGATTCGATGCGGACCTGTCAAAGGCTGAAGACATAGACCAGATCAAAAAAGCGGTGGGACAGGTGGATGTGCTGATCATCAACTCAGGCGGGCCGAAGACCGGTGACTTTCTTGAACTGAGAGACGAAGACTGGCATCTATCCTTCGATTTGCTTGTGATGAGCACGGTGAGGCTGATCAGACATTTCCTGCCAGAAATGATCGAAAGGAAATGGGGAAGGGTGATCGCTGTAACGTCGACATCAGTTTACGAGCCCTTGCCGAGGCTCCTACTCTCCAATTCACTCAGAATGAGTGTCGTCGGACTCATGAGATCGCTCTCGAAAGAATATGCGAAATACAACATCACCTTCAACTGCGTTGCACCCGGTCATACCATGACCGAACGTCTGGAGCAATTGATCCGTGAGGCTGCAATGAGAATGCAGAAAAGCCAGGAAGAGGTCATGAAACAGATGGCTGAAGAAAACGACATGAAGCGTTTCGCAAAACCTGAAGAAATTGCGGCCGCGGTTGTGTTCCTTGCCAGTGAGCGGGCTTCGTACATAACCGGTGTGACATTGAGGGTGGATGGAGGATTCGTGCGCGCATCACTTTGAAAGAAGCTCAGCGATCTTTTCTGCAATGGTGAGATCGAATTCTGTGGTCACCTTGATGTTTGTCGGATCACCTTCAACGATTGCCACCGGTTGACCGTTCAGGATGAAGACTCCTGTTGCGTCCGTCAAGCTCGCTCTCTGATCTTCCGTCAACCGTTCGTAGAGTTCCAGAAAAACCTTTATCCTGAAAGTCTGTGGAGTCTGAACCATGAAAGTACGACTTCGTTCGGTCAAACCAACCAGTTTCTCGCCGTCCGAAACACCAACGGTGTCGGTTGCGGGCAGCGCGAGTGTTGCAGCTGAGGATTTTTCACACAATTCGATGCTATGCACTATGTGTTCTTTTCTAACGAACGGGCGGGCCGCATCGTGTGTGACAGCCATGTCATCGTCTTTCAGACCATAGTTTTCCTGCACGAAGTGGAGAGCTCTCAGCAGAGATTCTGTCCTTGTGCCACCTCCGCTGACGAACTGCAGCTTATCTGCTCTAACGTTCGACAGCACCAGGTGTTTCCCGAATTCGAACCATTCTTCTGGAAGCACGATCACAATCTTCGCGATCTCAGCGACTTCCAGAAAGGTCGAAACGCTCCAGAGAAGAAGGACCTTCCCACCAACCTGCACGAACTGCTTGGGAAGTTTTTTTCCAAGCCTCTTCGATGTTCCACCAGCCAAGATGACGGCGTAGATCAGGTACGAACCCTCCAAAGTCATTATAGAATCGCCCATAAGTTGTTGTGAAGAATCTTTTTGTGTAGAATTTTCTCACGAGACATACGCTAGGAGTGTGGGTGCATGTGGTGGTACGTTTTGCCATCAGTATTTCTGGGCTGGTCACTGGGTGCAAACGATGCGGCGAACGTTTTTGGCCCGACCGTGGCTTCCGGTTTGATTCCGCATAGGAGAGCTATGATCGCAGGTTCGTTTTTCGTCGTGATCGGCGCTCTGGTGGGAGGTTCACACGGCCTTCTGAACGTTTCCAACATCACCACCGGTGTCGCTCTCGACAGCGCCATCGCGGTCCTATCGGCAGCCATAACGGTGACCGTGATGACCTTTTTCAAATTTCCTGTGTCGACGTCCCAGGCGGTCTTTGGAGGCATCCTTGGTACGAACGTGTTCAGGTTCGGTTTTGAAAACATCAACTGGTCTCCGATGACGAAATTCGTCATCGTCTGGCTGTTGACACCCGCGGGTGCAGCACTGATAGGGTTTCTACTGTACGAGGTTCTTGCCACGCTTTTCAGGAGAATTCGATCCGTTCAGTACCAAGACAGATTCATAAAGATCAGTTCCTGGCTGATTGGTTTGTACGGTTGTTACGCACTCGGTGCGAACAACGTTGCAAATGTGACGGGCGCTCTGTCTGGAAACCTCCTGAGTGTGAATGAGGCTGCGTTGCTCGGAGGTCTGAGCATTGCATCTGGAATGATCAGTTTCAGCAAAGGCGTGATAAAGACGGTGGGAAAAGGCATAGTGGCGTTGGATCATTTCTCCGGCATGATTGCAGTTCTAGCGCATTCAATCACGCTGTGGATTTACAGTCTCGTTGGAATACCGGTATCATCCTCGCAGGCAATCGTTGGAGCGGTCATAGGTCTGGGATACGCCAGGGGTGTAAAACTGTCAAATCCAGACTCGTGATGAACATCGTACTCGTCTGGGTCATGACGCCCTTCATAGCTGCGATCGTTTCTTACCTTCTCACGACGGCAGTAAAGTTCTTCTTGAATTCATGAACCGGAGAAGTCACGTTCACTGGTTCGGTTCGATCGACATTCGGCGCGCTTCCTTGTGGCGATCTCAACGGTGAGTTTGATTTCCTCCTGGGTCAGGCTTCTGTACTGGCCAGGTGCGAGGTCTTTGAGTGTGATGTTTTCGAACCTGGTTCGCACGATCTTTGTGTAGTTCAGTCCTATCGCTCTCAGTATCTTCTTCACCTCATGGTGTTTTCCTTCTGTCAAAATGATTCTTACAAGTCCATCGTCCACCTCTTCGATTCTCGCAGGCGCGAACTTTTCCTCACCCAGCTCTATCCCGGCCTCCACAAGACGTTTCATCTCATCAGTGAGTTTCCCATCCTTGTAGATGAGATACTCTCTTTCCAGGCGTGATTTTGGATCTATCAACAGATGAGTGAACCAGCCATCGGTCGTCAGTATGACCACGCCTTCTACGTCTCTGTCCAGCCGACCGGCCACGTGGAGCCTGTGTACCCACGGTTCGTTCAGCAGGTCGAAGATATTCGCATCATCAACCCTATCGCACACATATCCGGCAGGTTTGTGCAGAACGATGTACACGTGTCTGAATGGTCCAACCCGCCGGCCCAGGCATTCGACCACATCGTTCTTTGAAACATCGAACGCCGGATCCTTCACGATCTCGCTGTTTACTCTCACTTGACCGCTTCTTATCAACCTTTTGACTTCCGTTCTGGTTCCGACACCGGAATTTGCGAGGTATCTATCGAGTCTCAACTTTCTCAGTCACCTTTCCTCTGAGATTTTCGAGGAAATGCCTCGAAACCTCGATCTGCTTCATCGCACGCCTGTAGCCATCCAGAAACTCATAATAGGGCAAAGGTTCTTTTGTGTTCGTATCAAAACCTGTACTGTTCGTGATCCTTCCATCCTCCGAGACCACAAAGAATCTCGAACCATCGAAGAATGAACCGTCCGGGAGGTGGTACCTGAACGCGACAAAATCATCGCCGTTGCAAAGATCTTTCCCGACACAAACTTTGAGATCGCATTTCAAACCCAGGACGTTGAGCAACGTGGGTGTGAAGTCCACCTGTCCTCCCACGGTTGAGATCTCGTAACTTTTGCCTAGGCCAGGTACGTGGATTATGAGCGGTACGTTGAGAGCTTTGAGGAAATCGTACTCCTCCTTCAGCCATTCACTCATCAATTGTTTGCTTTCTTTGTTGAACGGATAGAGTCCTGCATGATCGCCGTACACGACCACGATGGAGTTCTCGTAGAGCCCTGCAGCTTTCAGAAGTTGCAGGAAATAACCGAAGGCGCGGTCGGCATAATTGATGGCCTGAAGATAGTTTCCAAACAATGTATTTTCATGCCTTGCATCCAGTTGCAGTATCTTCAAATTTTCCGGCAGGATGAAAGGTGTGTGACTCGATAGCGTAACCACGAAGGCAAAGAAGGGACGAGGCAACTTCTTCAGGATTTCCACTGTCTGTCTGTAAAGGGAGAAGTCGCTCAGTCCCATACCTACGATGTCGTCCGCTTTGAGATCCTCGAGACCAAAGAATTGGTCAAAACCCAGAGAAACATAAGCCCTTTCTCTGTTCCAGAATTTCTTCGTGTTACCGTGGATCGCAACAGTGTGGTAATGTGCCCTTTTGAGCGCTTGGACCAGCCCATCCAGTTCGATGTCTCCATAAGTTTCGTAAGCAGGATGATCGCCTGGGACGTGCAAAGACGTTAAACTCACGAATTCAGCGTCTGCGGTGTTCCCCGCACCTGTTTGCTGAAAATAGTTGCGGAAGTAAATCGAATTTCTCTCAAGCAGGGCGTTTAGATTCGGTGTGACTGGCTGATTGTTGTAAGTTCTGCGCAGAAGTACATTCTGCAGAGACTCGAATTGAACGACGATCACATTTCTGTTCTGGGCGATTCCGGAGAATTTTTTCCCAGTTTCGCGCTGAGTTTGAACAGGGGAGGGATTCAGAGCAGTGGTATGTTTTTCGAACGCCAGAAGATATAGAGGATCGTAAATGTGGTACGCAACTACTCCGTACTTGTTGAAGAACTGCATCGGTTTCAGGCCTTCCGCAAATGCTGGGAAAAACGCGAAAGCTGCGCAGAGGATTATGAAAAGCAGCGGAACCTTTTCTGCTCGCTTTTCTCGCTGCGATAGTCCTTTGAGGAATCTTCTATCGAAGAAAACCACCAACGGTATGTCCGCAACGAATGACAGCGAGGCTGGATTGAGGAAGTACTTTATGCTCGAACCAACCTTGGGCAGTTGTGGTAAGAGGAGCAGATGTTTGATCGACGGTAAAGAGCCGAAGTTCTGAAAGTAAAGGTAATCCACGATGAACATGCCAGACAGGACGCAGTAAAGCAAGAACTGCTGTTTTTCGAAAAACGTTGCAAACAAAGCAATGAGAAGCGAGCACCAGAGAAAGCTGCTGAGCATGCTTTGAATCTTGACAGTGCCCACTGTGAAAAGATAGAACAAAAAGAGTTTCATACAGATGAGGACATAGAGCAAGAGGGTGTACTTTTTCTTCGTCAACCCCATTCACCCAACCTATTATAGCGGGGTTCAAATCGCAGGAAGCTGTTTCAGTTTTCGAATCACGCTTTTGCCCCAGCTGAACGCGACCACCGTGTTGGTAAGATTACCGATCACGATGCCCAGCCAGACACCCTGAAGACCGATTCTCACCACACTCACGAAGAGCCAACAGAAGAAGACCTGAAGCAGAAGCGTCCTGAATATTGTGACGATCAAGCTTTTCATACCATGACCTATACCCTGGAACATAGCGGAGGTGAACATGCCAAAAGGAGTACCTGGTAGGAAGAGACTGAGCACCCTCAAAGCGTTCACTATGTCGTTGAATATGATGCTGCCCTGCTCGGAGTAGGAGAAAAGAAAAGCTATCTGCTTTGAAAGTATCTGCACAAACAACATCACAGCGATGCCTATGAGAAGTCCCAATCTGATGGCGTAAAGATAAGCTTTCTCGAGTTTTTCAATGTCTTTCGCACCGTAGGTTGCTCCCACAACGGTTGTCACCGCCGCTGCAATACCTAACATGGGAATGGTGCCAAAGTTGATGATCCTCCAGGCGCTCGTGAACACTGCAATACCATTCGCACCCGCTGCGATCGATGCGAACCTGTTCAGAATGAAGATCGCTATGGACATCGAAAGCTGCGCCAGAGATGCGGGAATTCCTATAGAGAGTATCCTCCATAAATGAGAAAAGTCGAGCCGATTTTTCCTGAAGCTGAGGTCTAAGTATGAGACTTTTCGAACGAAGAACCAGTAGGCGCTCAAGAGTAAACCGACTGTCGCAGAAATCACAGTCGCATAGGCCGCTCCGGCAACGTTCAGCCTGAACCAGTAGATGAAGATGGGATCCAGCACTATGTTCAGGACCGATCCGGTTGTTATCACGATCATCGCGCGTCTGGCATCACCTTCAGCACGGAAGATCGCGTTCGCAACGTTGGTAAGCATGAAAACGATCGTGAATGGAAGGACAATGTACGAATACTGCAAACAGAGTTCGAGCGCTTCGTTGGTCTGACCCATGAGGACCAAGGCAGGTTTGATCGATACCAATGAAGCGACCGTTATCACGACAGATAGAATCGACACGAGTATCAGGGCCACTTTCGCCGCATTCTCAGCCCCAATTTTGTCTTTTGCACCGATCCGCTGTGAGACCACCGCGTTCGTACCTATGCCGAGACCTGCTGCGAGCGAAAAGATGATCATGAATATCGGGAAGAATCCACCCACCGCGGCGAGTGCGTTCGGTCCGAGTCCGGCGACCCATACCGCGTCGACCAGATTGTAAAGCGTCTGAACGAGCATGGCGATCATCATGGGACCAGAGAGTTTTCTTATGGCTTTTTTCGGATCTCCAAGTAGCGTGGATACATTTCTTTGCGTCATTTCCAGACTAAACACCTCCAATCACTGCAGATACGTTCGCTAACAGAACCATTCTATCACGATCGTTATGGTGAAGCTGATCCTGTATCAATTACAAGTTTTAAGAATCAAAAAGATTGTGCTATCCTTTAATCGGGAGGCGAAGGTGTGAAGAAAGTATTCATCGCTGTGATCGTTCTGGTCGCGGCTGCGCTTTTCGCACTCGATCTGAAACAGTTCGACATTAGAAACTTCAAGGGTGAATACCCACTGGTCAGTTTGAAAAGGTTTCTCGAAACACAAGAGTTCGTATCTGTTGAAGGTGTGGTCTACAATGCGAAAGCAGACAAGAAATTTCTAAGTGTGGAAGAAGCAAGCACGCTCAATTTGAGTGAAGACAGACTCGTGGGAATACTCGCGATCGATATCGATGAACTTTCCAGCTTCGATGGAAAGAACAAACCTGCTCTGGTAGCGGTGAACGGCATCATCTACGATGTCTCGAACTCTAATCTCTGGCGCGGTGGCGTGCACCGTGGACGACACAACGCCGGCGAAGAGTTGACCTACGATATCGTGAAAGATTCTCCCCACGGGATTCGAAAGCTTCAGGGTTTCAGAACTTACGGTGTACTCGTTTTCACACTTGAGCAACTTTCGAAATTCACCCAGGGCACGAAAGCGAAACCTTACGTAGCGTTCTCAGGGGTTGTGTACGACGTGAAGGATAATCCTGCGTACGACAACAAGAACAGGATGCTCTATTCCTATTCGGTGGGTCAGGAATTAACCTACGAGCTGAGCAAACTCGAAAACGTTCAGACCAGCATGTCCAAGAGCTATCCCGTTGGTCTTCTAATTTTCGATGCGCAGACACTTTCCAGGTTCGATGGCACACAAGTGAGAGTGCTCAACGAAGAAACGTACAAATCCTTCATCATGGTTGCGGGGATCGTTTATGATGTGACCAACGTCCCAGATTGGCGTGCGAAGTTGGACTTGGAAGACGATGCCGAGGCGGGAAAAGACTACACGGGTCAGTTCGAATGTGAACTTGAAGAATCCTGCGAGCACAAGCATGCAGATCCTAAGGTTTTGAAAGAATTTCTCCGCGTGGGGTTTGGTACACTGTGAGCTACAAGATCTTCGCCTGGATTAGTGTAGCGTTGCTGTTCTACAATTTTTCTCTGTTCCCTTTGAGAAGGATATTGAAACGATTTGAACGTGCTCGCTCTTTTTTGAAGATCGGATCCAGAATTCACAGATTCACCGGTTTCGCGTTGCTCGTCACCGGTGCGGTGCATGGGTATCTGGCACTTGGACGGATCCAGATTCACACCGGAACAATTCTGTGGTTCGGCGTGGTCATACTTTTCACTTACTATTTGCTGAGAAAGTCTTTGAAAAGGTACTGGCTGGTTCTTCACAGGTTCACCGATTTCATTGTGATCGCGTGGTTTTTCGTTCACTTTTTCTTTCCGTGGTTGATATGAGGAGGTGAAAGTATGCTGCCGCTTGGATCTGTGGCACCCGACTTCAGTTTGAAAGACCAACATGAAAACACGATACAACTTTCGAATTTGAAAGGTAGAAAAGTGCTTCTATCTTTTCATCCACTCGCGTGGACGAGCGTGTGCTCAGAGCAGATGAAATCGCTCGAGGCGGCATACGATCAGTTTGAAGCTATGAACGTCCTGCCGCTGGGTGTAAGCGTTGATCCTGTTCCCAGCAAGAAAGCCTGGGCCGAAGCGCTGGGATTGAAGAAGTTGCATATACTCTCGGACTTCTGGCCCCACGGGGAAGTGGCCAGAGCCTTCGGTATATTCAGAGAGCAGGACGGTTTTTCCGAGAGAGCGAACGTACTCATCGACGAACAGGGTAAGATTGTGTGGATCAAAGTGTATCCAATCGGACAGTTACCCGATATCAACGAAATCTTAGATTTTCTGAAAGCCTGATCGCAATTGTCAGTAGTTGATCGCTGGTGGTTGTTGGTCTTGATCGTGCGGTTCAGGGTCATTCTCTGGACCGCATGATTTTTTTCAACTGCTCTCCGGTCTGCATGAAGTAAAGCTTTTCACAGATGTTCGTCAGATGGTCCGCGATCCTCTCGAGGTGCCTTATCAGGAAAGCTTCTTCGAGGTAGATTCTCATCATCCTCGGGTTCGTTTCATGACACGCCAACTCGATGAGGTTCTCGTGTCCTTCGTTGTGCAGTCTGTCCACATCGTCATCCTTCTGCCAGACTTTGATCGCAAGTTCGAGGTCTCTGTTCTTCACAGCCTCCACCGTCTGCTGCAACATCGTGTTTATGATCCTGACCATGTCGTTGAGTGTTTCCCAGCTCGTAAAGCTTTCCAGACTCCTCTGAACGTGCCTGCTGAGCTGGGCAATGTTGACACACTCGTCCGCGATCCTTTCCAGATCTATCGAAAGACCTATCATCGCGACGACGAACCTGAGGTCTTCCGCCAGTGGCTGGAATTTTGCGATCACGTCGAACGCGGTGGACTGGATCGTCAGATCGAGTTCGTCGAAGTAATCGTCCATTTCCTCTATTTCTCTTATGGTCTTTTCGTCGCTGGACTGAACCGCGTAGAGAGTCCTCTCAAAGAGTTCCTCCACTCCGTTCACGAATTCCATCAGCTTCGCGTTCAGGAAGTTCATCTCTCTTTCGTAGTGCAGGGTTCTTTCCGTCATAACACTTCCTCCTCAACCTATTTTACCCGTCAGGAACTGTCTGGTCACCTCGTGTTTCGGTATTTTGGCGATGACTGATGTCTCGCCGTATTCTATCAAATTCCCTTCGTAGAGGAACACGACCTCGTCGCTGATTCTCAAAGCTTGTCCCATGCTGTGCGTGACTATGATCACTGTGTATTGTTCGGCGAGCTCTTCAAGCAGTCTTTCGATCTTCGTGGTGGCGATGGGATCGAGCGCACTCGTGGGTTCATCGAGAAGCAACACTTCAGGTTCAACCGCCAGAGCCCTTGCGATGCAGAGTCTTTGCTGCTGGCCTCCGGAAAGTTGCACCGCAGGTTTTTTGAGCTTGTCTTTCACTTCGTCCCACAGCGCAGCCTTTCTCAGCGCTTCTTCAACCTTCTCTCTCAGTACACTTTTCTTCGTGATTCCGTGTATTCTGAGCCCATATGCGACGTTGTCGAAGACGGACATTGGGAAGGGGTTGGGTTTTTGAAAGACCATGGTCACCCTTCTTCTGTATTCTGTCAGATCGGAGATGCGGTATATGTCCTGCCCCCGAAACAGGATCTGTCCTTTCAGGGAGAAATCCGGAATCAGATCGTTGAGTCTGTTCAAACACCTGAGCAGTGTGCTTTTACCACAGCCGGATGGTCCCATGATCGCGGTTATTCGTCTGGATTTTATCTTCAGATTTATGTTGTTCAAAACGCAATGATCGCCGTAGTAAGCGTAAAGATTCTTGATCTCAAAAACGACGTCACTCACGTTGATTCCTCCTCATCAACTGGACGAAGAAATACACACCAATCGTGATCAGCACCATCAAACTCGCCATACCTTTGGCCATCCACTGAGACTCCTCCCCAAGGTTCATGACGATCGCGTAGATACTGGTTGGAAGCGTCATGACTGGATCTGTTAGTTTGCTGGGAAGCTTTGTCGTATAGAAAACGGCTCCGGTAACCAAAATGGGCGCAGTCTCACTGAAGGCCCTGCCGAGCGTGAGGATCAAACTCGTCAGTACACCGTTTCTGCTCGCCCGGAGAACCATCAGTGTGGCTTGAAGTTTGCTTGCACCGAGTGCTATCACGCCTTCTCTCAGTTCCTTCGGTACGGCCCTGAGAAATTCCACCGCACTGTTCATGAAGAAGGGTATCGACATGGTTGAAAGTGTCAGCGATGCGGAGATCAGAGAAGTACCCAGCGAGAGTCTCACGCAGAAGAAAGAAAGCCCGAAGACACCGTAGACGATCGATGGGACGCTGTTCATTGTGGCTGCAAGGGATTGAAGAACCATGGACAGCTTCCTTGGTGCTATCTCGCTCAGGAATATGGTTCCTATCAATCCGATAGGGATCGAAACTGCGAACACAAGCACCATGAGTGTGAGCGAACCGATCAACATCGGAAAGATTCCGCCTTCGCTCATCGCCCGCCTAGGCCATTGTGTGAAGAAGCCGGGTTTGAAAAAGTGCGGAAGACCTGACGCAACTATGATCGCGAGTGTGAGTACCGTGATCGCGAAAACGGTGTAGGTGATGATCCTGAGAGTCCATTGCAAGGCTATCACCCCTTGACCCATCGTTCGAGCCTTCTACAAATCACGTTTGTGAAAACGTTGAGAATTAGACAACCTGAGAGCACCAGCAGCGCGATGAAGAACAGGGCGCTGTAGTGAAGACTTCCCACGGCAACTTCACCGATCTCGCTACCCAGGGTCGCGGTGAGTGGTCTCACTGGATCCAGGAAAGATCTCACCAGCACGTTGGCACCACCTGCGACCATGAGCACGATCATCGTCTCACCGAAGATTCTGTTGAAAACGCCCAGCATCGCGTTCACTATGCCGGGTGCAGCGTATTTAAGTTCAACCCACATCACGTGGACATCTTTCGCACCGAGTGCCACTGCTCCATCCACGATGTGACTTGGAACTTTCTCGAGAGATTGGAACGTGAGGCTTGTCATGAAGGGTAACGTCAGAATCGACAGCACGATCGAAGCGTTCAAAAAATTCTGCGCCGTCCACGCTCCTGCCCTTAGAAGAAGATCGCCCAGAATCAGAACGCCGAAGAGTCCAAACACCACGGACGGAACACCACTCACATACTCTAATATTCTGAGTACGACCTGTTTCTCTCTGTCGCGCGCGTATTTGTGCAGATAAAGCGCCACGGTCAAACCAGCGATCCATACCCAAACGCTCGTCCAGACAGTCAAGATCAGCGAGTTCAGCAACATAGTCCTGACACCAAACTCCGGTTCAAGTTCCCAGACCGGATACCAGTTGGGTGAAAACAGCTTCCAACCAACCTCTCTGATGGCCCTGAGTGATTCTGTGAACATGAAGAACACTATCGCAAAAAGTGCTGCCGCTACGAGAACGGCAGCCACACTGGTGAGAAGAACGAACATGAAAGATGCGACTCTTTTCATCATTCATCCGTTCCGTAAGCAGGAACGAAGCCAGCCTGTTTGACTATGCTCTGACCTTTCGGCGAGACGATGAACCTCAAGTAATCGCTCACGATGCCTTCCATCGGCCAGGTGTTGTTGAACCGGCTCAGATCAATGAACACGAACAGAGGCCTGCTGATAGGATAAACTCCTTTGATGACGTTCTGAACGCTCGGTTCAACACCGTTTACTTTGAGTGCTTTCACTTTGCCTGTCACGTAACCCATGCCCGTGTAAGCTATGGCGTACGGGTTCTTTGCGACGCTCTCGATTTCTGCCTGGCTCGATTCGAGCATCTGCACCCTTGGACTGAGCTTGGCACCGTGGAGAATTTTTTCTGTGAAGGTTTCGAATGTTCCGCTTGCTGTATTCCTCGAATAGACAACGATCGCTCTTTTGGGAAGTTTTGGATCGACCTGGTTCCATTCTGTGATCTCGCCGGTGTAGATCTTCTTCAGCGTTTCGATGGATATATCGTCGATCGGGAGGCTTGGATGCACGATCACGGACAGCGCGTCGTAGGCAACGAGTATGGGCACGAAGTACCTACCGGCTTTGTGCATTTCCTCGATTTCGGACGGTTTGAGGAACCTGCTGGAGTTTGCGATGTCTGTCGTTTCGTTGAAGAGCGCCTTGATACCCGTAGTGGAACCGGCACCCTCGAGCGTGACGATCACATTGGGATACATCTTCTGAAACTCCTCAACCCAAAGCTGTGCGATGGGATAAACCGTGTTCGAACCCTTGATCACGAGAGTTTGTCCGTACATCATTAGTGCGATGAAGACCAACACAAGTAAGAAGAACTTCTTCATACTGCCACCTCCTCGAACAGTTTCAGTCTTATCTGACAGGAAAAACTTTTAGAGAGTGTGTGACAGAATAAAGGTTTTTTAAAACAACCGTGGCATGATCTGAACAGGAGGGATCAACCGCGTGGCGCGCGTGCTGGTGGTGGAAGATGAAGAAGACATACTCGATGTGGTGAGCAGGTATCTGATGATGGATTCGCACGAGGTTCGAACGGCGAAAACTTTACAGGAGATGTACCAGGAAATCGAGAAGGGCTGTTTCGATGTGATCGTGCTCGATCTGCTTTTACCGGACGGAGACGCCATGGACGAAATCCCCTCGATCAAGTTGATCTGTCCAGAAACGTTCATAATCGTGCTGACAGCGCTGCGTGAAGACAGAAACAAGATACTCGGCCTGGAGCTCGGTGCCGATGATTACATGACGAAGCCGTTTAACCCGAGAGAACTCGTGGCCAGAGTCAGGGCAGTTTTGCGACGTCGTGGCAGCTACGAGAAAGTACTTGTTCACAAGGACATGAAGCTGATCTTGCACGAAAGAACTTTGCTGGTGAACGATGAGGTCGTGGAGCTTTCTGGCAAGGAGTTCGACATATTGCTCCTTTTCTTTGAAAACCCGAAGAAGGTGTTCACCAGGTCAGAGATACTGGACAGAGTCTGGCGTGGTTCTGAACGGAACGAACGCATAGTTGATGTTTACATCAGTACGCTCAGAAAGAAGATCGGGAAAGAAAGGTTGGTGACTGTGAGAGGTGTTGGCTACAGACTGGGATGAACTGGTTCGGAAGTACCGGCCCGTTCTCCTCATCACACCGGAAAGTTTGATCTTTTATCCCTCCTCAGGCGATCCTTCCAGTGAAAAGCAGGTGCTCTCAGATTCAAAGGTATTCTTCGTGAACGCGGTTGCCCACGAGCTGTTTTCACCGATCAGTGCTGCTATGGGGCTTTTGGAGCTCGCCAAAGAAGGAGAAATGGTGCAGGAGAATTTGCTCAAAATAGAAAGACATTTGCTGAGGATGCATCGCATCCTCGAACAGCTCATATTGCTTTCGAAGATCGAACAGGACAACTACGAGCCATTTGTGAGAAGGATCGATCTGGAAGAAATCTTGAAAGAAATCGTCCATGAGTACGAGCAGAGGGCGGCACAGAAAAAAGTCAGCATCTCGATGGAAGGAACGAACGTGACGGTTGAAGCCGATGAGGAAGCGTTAAAAATAGTGTTGAGGAACCTGGTTTCCAACGCGGTGAAGTATTCAAAAGAAGGAAGCATTGTTAAGATCACAAGGTCGAACCAATTGCTCTTGATTCAGGATGAAGGACTCGGCATACCAGAGCAGGAATTGAAGAACGTCACGGCTCGTTTCTACAGGGCAAAGAACGTCAGGGGGGTTTCTGGAGCTGGTCTTGGTCTTGCGATCGTCAAGCACATCCTCAGAAGATTGAACATCACGTGGGCCATACATTCGCGCCTGAACGCTGGAACCGTTGTATTCCTGGAATTGATTGGTCTGGAAGGAGACAACCCGTGAACTTTGCAATCTTTGTGAAGTGTGAAAAAAGTCTACTGCATGTAACTCAGCACATTTCCGCGGTGAAAGAGTTTTTCAACCGGTGGAAAAACTTCATGATCACTGGTAGCGTCGCCCTTACCCTCTTGAACGTGCAAAATTGTTTGTGCCCATCGCCATTCGAGCGCGATAAAATGAATGGTAAAGATCCTCGTTAGATTGCATAGTGCACGTTTGATCGTTCTGTGATTCACCACGTTGCCAAGGGGGAGTGAATGAAACGGTGCTGGTAGCTGTTCACGATCTTTGTGGTTCTCGGCGTCTGGACGTTGATACCTGCCAAAACGAGTAAACCGTGCCTCATTGGATACTACGCACACTGCAGTTTTACTCCCATAAGCACGATCATGTGTTTTGCACTTGCAGTGATCTTCTACTGGCTCGGTAGAAGGAAAGCTAAAGCCATACAGAAATGAGAGCCAGAGCGGAGAACAACAAGTGTTGAATTTGGAACGTGAAGGTTTTATAAAAGCTTGCGACTCCACCTGATTGATTTTCGCAACGCACCCATCGATTCGCGTGGAGATAGAAGGACAGCTTCTGAGGATTTCACGATTGTTTTCAAGCGGGCATAAACTGAACCGCGAATGCTTAAAGGATTTTTTGGCCCTGACGGTGATCGGGTTGAAAAGGTGGTTGAAGACAAAAATGAACTTGCGTGGGACAGTCTTCTCTCACACGGGGTGGGCGCACATGAGTGTGTGCCAGATTCCAGAGTTTTTCAATTTCCCAGTGTGGAGGCGTGGTACGTGAGAATTATGGACAAGCGATGAGACTGTGGAGTTGATATCAGAGGAATGAAGGACGGATGGACCATCGAACAGAGGTTTCAAAGAAAAGAGAAACCGAATCGTGAAGGATTACCAGGAGCAGACAATGGATGGGTGAAGAGAGCGACGGTGGTGTTCAGGTATTTGCAGTTGAAGTTGACGGCAAAGTTGTTGGCTGGATGACGCTAGGCATGGGGAGCTGGAACAACAGGCTCAGGATTCATGAATTTCTGGTGCTTGAGCAACATCGTAGAAAGGGTGTGGATGAGTTGCTCCTGGATAAAGCCAAACAGATTGCGAAAGAAAAGGATTGTCGCGCAATCGCGTCGGGGGCGCAGACGAACAACTTTGGCGCGATCGAATTCTACAAGAAGCAAGGTTTCAAGCTCAATGGATGTGACATGAACGGCTTATCGCAACGATGACGCTGAACGGAACGACGTGAGAATTGACATGGTTTACATGGTTTACATAGAGAATGGATTGTGAGAGAATTCACCGAGGTCGAGGCATGAACCAAAGTTTTCCCTGATGAAAGTGTTGCGAGGTTGGTGATGAGAGGAAGATGTCTTTGGATCGTGCAAGATTGACGATCTCGGGAGGCAAAGATAAGCAATTGCACGAGGAAAGAGTGAAAGCTCAGAAAGCCTTCATTTTAGCGAGCGTAAGGCAATATTGCGGTTCATAACAACTGCCTGCGCTTGCTGAAGTTTTTAAAAGGAAAGTGAAGTCACTGAATCGATTTGACGTGATGTTGCTCAATCTCAGTCAGATACATCGGCGAGCGTGTGCTTTTTGCCAGTTTGGAGAAGTGTGTGTTCTCACGTATACGCTTGAGATTTCCTTCGTTGTAGTTTGCCAATGTTGTGGTTCGCAATGTTTGGCACAGGGCAGGGTATGAAATATGGTCCGCGCAGGAGTTCATGTGTATCAACTTCTGCTTGCAAGACACAACCAGCAGAAGATTTCCAGTCAAGTGGAACTGTGTTCTCTGAACGCTGCTGTTCACTTGATAGGTTAGCATCGTTCGTTTCTGAGATCTATCTGAGGTGTCGGAATCTTCTTTCGCCATCGAGTGGATGCATTATGCTGATGGTTATAGATGTTCCCTCAAGCGGCGCGTTGGGCTGAGCTTTTCAAGAGATTAAGTTCTGCCTTACGGTACATTTGCGGTACTTAGCCATGAACTTCGCGGCCCAGAACAGCAATGTTCACCCTCAGTTTATATAAGGCGCGAGGACGGACAAACTGCTTCGCTTGCAGACGATCGTTTTAGCTGTCGAGACGCGTCATCCAACTGCGTGGGTATGTGGATATTCATAGCGAAAGAACTCGGATTATACCCTGGTTGAATTGATGAATGATGTTGAGCATCACGAATGGTCAACTGTGGTTTCGCTCTCTTAAAAAGGTTCTGAAAGCTTCAGGGGTGGCTGGAGCTGTTTTGGACGTGTGAAGTTTGCACGTGGTAAAGCGGTGCGGTTGAAAAGCCAATGCAGCTGTGATGCCTGAGAAGGTTCAAGGAGCCCTTAACGTGTACAAATTGCTAATATTAATATAACAAAAGGGGTATGGTAACATATACAAAGGAATTTTATAAAACGTGATCAATCATTAGGTAAATAAGTAAATATAAAAGGACTTTTCTGATTAAAAAGCCGAGTTGGATCAATTCAAAGTCCAATAATATGTACTACACAGAAATGATATGACCTTTCGTCGCCGGCTAAGTTGCAAGTGCTTTTTTAAAGCATCTGGATAGCTTTGTGGAATTGGTTGAGAAACGAGCGAGTTGCACGAGAGCTCGGGAAGAGCAGAGAGCGCATGACTAGCTGGAAGAGTTTCTGGTAGATGCAATATAAGGTACATTATATTGCACATGCAAAAGAAATCGCAATCCGGCATCCCAAGCGCATTTCCGACACTATCACAATACCTCCCCCACACTTTCATGACGCTCTTGGATGAAGGCTTAGGATTCTTCTTCAGGGGTTGGGCTTCCTGCTTCTACGTGGTATGACTTACCAGGATATAGGGATTGCCCCTGAATATCCTGGCAGCGGTCTCCCACTCCACAGGCGTAAGTTCGGACCGGTCCAGCCCTACTTCCTTCAACATGTTTATCGCTGCGTTTAAATCCCTATCAATTTCCAGACCACACACTGAACATCTGAAAATTCTGTCCGACAGCGAAATTTCCTGTCGGCTTCCACACCTGCTGCATGTCTTTGTGGTTGGCACACAACAATTAACCACCGCAGTAGAAACCCGAAGACTGTCGCTCAGTCTTCTCTTAATTGTCCCTACTGCGCTGTAGTGTACTGATTTGGAAAAATGTCCGTCCTTCCAACCCTTGATGTTGTCTTCCTGAAAACATATTTTCCTGTACCTGTACAAAAATGAACAGGTTTTGTTAATTACGTCGTACTTAATGTTTGTTAGCCTTTCATACTCCTTTGCAATCTTTTCCTTTGTTTTATACCATCTTTTAGAACCTTTTTTCTGCCGTGCAAACTGCTTTTGCAACTTCTTTAGCCGCCTGGTTTCTTTTATCTGCCATTCAAGTTTGAGACCATTTGATAACATAAATCCAGTGGGTTTGAAATCAATTCCACTATCAGTTTCAAATGTCTGCCATATCCTTGGTTTTACTACACCTTCCTTGTTCTTTCTCTGTTCCCAAACTTTTGTGTATTTATCCCTGTCTATATAACAGGTCACAAAAAGATAAATACCACTTGGTTTTTTGATAAGTTCTGCTTTTGCTATTTCGCTATCTTCGGGAATTTGATGCCCACCCAGTACCCTCAAAGGTTTTTTAATGCCCTGTATTTTAACTCTGGTCTTCTGCTGGTTAACAAACTTGAAAGTGTTTCCAAATTGTTTGAGGGGGATTGAATTAACGTGACGTTTGAACTGTAGTTTGCCCGTTTTGTAGCCTTTTTCCTTTAGTAGCCGAAGAGAGTGCAAATTCTGTTCTATTCTTTCTCTTAGTGCCTGCTTCATCTGTGAACTGAGATTTTCAATTTTTCTTCTCTCAAAGTTTTCCCCGACCTTTATTTCGACTTCTTTTAGTTTGTCTGCATTGCTATTAAGTCTGGTTTCAATGTCAGCAACTATGTAGTTGTACAACCATTTCGCTTCTAAAAACATTTTAAAAAGTTTTTCCTTCGTTTCTTCTGAGGCAGAGTCGAGATTAATTTTGAGTTGATACACCACAGGTATCTGATTTTTTTTCTTCTTTCTTTAGTTTGCTGTCGTGTTTGCTTAATTTTTTCTGCCTTTGTCATTTTTTCGACTCTCCTGATAGCACCGAAAAACTTTTTGCTATTTCTATTATACCCCGTACTCCCAAGATGGTTCAAGAAAAGAAAAAGACAGCCATTCATCACAATCCCCTGAAGGGGATGTGCTTTCTAGCTGATTCTTTGTAAGCAACACGTTATCCAAATTACCTGTCTTAACACCGAGTTCTATCAATGCCTTAGCGCTATCTCCAAAGTACCATTCAGTTAGAAAATCAAGTGCAATTGCTGTATCGAGCTTGGCGCCGCGTGGCATTATAGCCAATAATTCACCGGGAGCCGGTGGTACACCGCCACATGCAGCTATTATAGCCATATCTGCCAGCTCTTCTTTCCAGTACTGATCTGTTCCAAAGCCACCGTACATGCCTGTTGCAAGATATGGAAGTATACTGCCGAACGAAGCTACGTCGTATGCAGATGCATTTGGATACTTCCCTCTCGCATAACGCATTACCGCTAACGTGATGTAATCATGCTCGTTTGATGTGTCTGTCCCCATTATCCCATAAAGCTCTGCAAACCTCTCCAGCTCATCTCTGCCAGGGTTTCCAACAAGCCTAATTAACTCATCTGAACGTATGATACTCACCTTACCACCCCCACAAACAGTTTGTAAACAAGTTATAACACACGTGCAGGTAGAAAGGCAAGCTTTTCTTGACACTCCCATTCCCCTGAAGGAGAAGGGCTTGCGGGGCTATTTTTTTCTGTCAATAGCTAAACCTGTGTTTACTATGATACGGCAGGGAAATTCACACCCATTTTCACACCCCTGAGTGAGTCGGTGTGAAAATCGACGCCAAAGTGGCTTGCCATGCTAGTTTTGGATTTTCACACCAAAATCACAGACAAAATTAGTCGAAATTTTTTGGCAATGCAAACCTGCATGTGATCAGCGAAAGCGATTTTCACACCCATATTCACACCATTTTCACACCCAAATTCACAGACAAAAATAGAATGTAGATGGATCAAAACATACAGACATTTTGGTCAAGCACCACAACATTATAGTATTAATACATTACTATACGTATTGAATTTACAACGGACTCAGTAACGAGCATTAGAAGATGACATTAAGGGATATTCATTCTAATGTATACACTAAGTCAATCCTGACCTCGTTCCTGGACACGTCGTCGTTGTGGTACTGCGTCAGGTCGAATCCGTTCAGTGAAAATCCGTGCTTGCGGTAGAACTCGATCGCAGCGTAATTGCTGTTGTGTGTGTCAAGAACGATTGCTCGCACCTTTCTTTCCTTCGCCAGTTCTTTGGCTTTGTTTATCAGCATGGATCCAGCTCCTCTTCCTCTGTATTCTTCGAGCACGTACAGTTCGAAGATCCTCAACCTGTTGCACCAGCGTTCGTATCCGACGCTCATCCAGGCTATTATCTTCCCATCAAGCTGGGCGCCGTAGAGCTCGCACTCTTCCATCCACGGTCTGTAGAGATACTCAGAAAAGCACTTGACAATCTTTTCATTGCTGCTTGCCCTTTTCACTTTTACTGTCCAGCCGTCCTCGTCTTCAAAAACTTCGACCTTGTAAAAATACGGCGTTTCCCAGCGATACTTCAGTTCGAGGTTTTTCCAGTCCTCTTTCTCCAGCTTCACGACCTCCATGCAAGTTTCACCCCATTCTTGAAAGATTACTGAAACACATCTTCGTTTCCGAATAACGCTCATGTCAAAAGCCTTTGCTAAACAAAGTATCGGTGTGTGACGAATGCTTCAGCGGCTGGCATTTATCTCATCGCAGGTTTTGAGCATTTACGAAGAACTCGAACTTCTGCATGAAAAACTTCACATCGGCTGTAATGGCTGCAGACGCTGCTGCGAGACAGCGGCCTACAACATCGAAGTCACGATTCTGGAATTCGTACCGCTCGCGCTGCATCTGATCGAAACGAACCAGTTCGACTTCTGGTTCGAAAAGGTCCAGCACCTGACGCCGGCTGACAGATGTGCACTGCTGGTGGACGAATCCATCAAGGCTGAAGGTGGTTGTCTTTTCCACAGTTACAGGCCCCTCATGTGCCGCCTCTTTTCAGCGAGTTATCTCAAAAGGAAGAATATAGAGATACTTTCCTGCAGTTTTCTGAAAGAAAGTTTATCGCAAAAGCTCGATCAGCTGGTGGACGCGCAGCACTATTTCGACAGACTCTACGACATAGACTTCTACCTTGCGACGACAAAATACGACATCAACACCGCCTTCAGGAAAGCCCTAGAGTACGTTGGCATGAGAGCGTTACCGACAGGATATCCTTCCATTCCGATCGCAAGCTGATCTTCACAATTTCACATCCTTCGATTATAATGGCTATCGGATTGAAAGGAGCCTTCCTATATGTCGCGAGACCTAACCGAAGGTAGTCTGAGTAAAAATTTGCTTTACATGGCATTACCCACCATGGGAGGATTCGCAGTTCAGGTGCTTTACGACATTGTCGATATGTTCTGGATTGGCAAGATCTCCTCACACGCGATTGCAGGTGTTGCAGTTTTCTCCTCCATCTTCTGGCTGGTCTCCGTGCTCAACGAGATCATAGGCACTGGTTCGGTATCGATGATCTCTCAGGCCTATGGTGCTAAAGACTACGCACGTGTGAATCGTACCATCGAACAGACCATAGTTTTCAAGATCTTTGTTGCGCTGATCGCTTCAACCCTGTTGTTCATTTTTCTAAAATCCTTGATGACCTTTTTCAGCAAGGATGAGAGAGTCATCACCGCGGCTCTGGATTACGGTTACTGGAGGATTTTCTTCATGCCTGTCTTCTTCGCAACTTACTCCGTCTACACAGCTTTGAGAACCACTGGTGAATCCAGGCTCCCGAACCTCATGATGGCAGTTGGTGCCGTTTTGAACATGTTTCTCGATCCACTGTTCATGTTCGAGCAAGTACCTAGAATCAACGCTAAAGGTTTGAATCTCGGTGTGAAAGGTGCGGCGATCGCAACCGTACTGTCCTCATCCGTGGTCTTCGTGTGGGGCCTAACGGTTCTTTTTCGAGGTCACGGAGCCGTTAAGATAAGCCTGCCTGGCCTGTTCAGACTGGATTGGGGTATAGACAGGAAGCTCTTGATGATAGGAATTCCCAGCGCTATCGAGATGCTCTTGAGGAGTCTTTCAGGCATGGTCATGATGAAGCTTTTCAGCATGTACGGTTCCGGCGTACTGGCAACTATAGGTATCATGGATCGTGTGATAGGACTTGCAATCGTACCACTGATGGGTTTTTCGATGGGAGCGAGCGCGATAGTTGGTCAATGCCTTGGTGCCAACAAAATTGACAGGGCAGAAAGAACCGTTCTATTAGCCGCGATCTATAGTGGGATCTTTGTCTCCGCTTTCGTTGCCCTTGCAAACATTTCCCCAGGGTTGGTGATCGAACTGTTCACGAAAGATCCAGCGGTTGTTTGTGAGGGACTCTTCGCAATGAGGGTTGGTTCGTGGGCGATCCTGGTTGCGGGATTTTCTGTTTCGCTGATGAGCGCCTTCTTTGGAGCCGGCTACACGAAAGCAGCTATGTTTTCCAGCATTGTCGGAAGGTGGTTCGTTCAGGTTCCTTACGCGCTGCTCGTTGCGGTTGCTCTGAAATTGCCAACCAGTTTTCTATGGTTTTCTTTCCTCGTCGCCGAACTGGGAGAACTTTCTTACGCTACTGTTGTTTTCTTCAAAGGCAAATGGAAGCAATACCGTGTGGTCTGATAAAATTCATCTGAGAAATCTTATAGGTGAGGTAAATGGGATTAGTCGAAATCAGTTTGAAGGATGCGATCGTTGGATCTGGTTTCTCATGCCCCATATGTTCCCTCGTCGATAGAGCGTTGGATTCGTGCATCGACAGCCTTTTGTACGAACTGGTGAACGACGTCGGCGTGCGATCATAGCTCCGCTCCGAAGGCTTGTGCCGGCAGCACGTTGAAAGGATCGAGTCGTACCTGAGCAGACATCTGGAACTCGGATCCACGGGGCTGGCCATCATATACGCAGACATGTTGGACCATCTGATTGAGTCGATGGCCCAGGATAGCAGATTCGAACGTGAGAGGGGTTGTTTCCTCTGTGAGAAAGAGAAGTCGTTCGAGGCGATATACCTGAGGACCTTTGTGAAGAATATAGACCAACTTCTGGAGCCATACAGATTGTCCGAAGCCATACTCTGCTTCGATCATTACGCTTTCATTGCTGGGAAAGTCAAAGATCCTTCCAGAACTGTTTTGAAAGAAACACAGCTTTCCAAGTTCAAACGCGTGGTTGGACTAATGAACTCGTTCGTGGACAAACACGATTACAGAAACACAGAAAGTTTTACACCAGAGGAAATTCAGGTGCAGAAGACGGCTGGAATTCTCATGGCAAAGAACTTTCATCACTGGAGGCGTTCACGATGAACCAGGTTGCGAGCTTTGCTGAACGCGTGCTCAGGAACGTTTCACGCGTAATCGTGGGCAAAGACGACATCATCAAGAAAATGCTGGCGGCGTTTTTGAGTTCGACCCACGTGCTCATCAACGATGTGCCTGGAGTTGGTAAGACCATGCTGGCGAAATCGTTCGCGATAACGCTCGGTTTGAATTTCGCCAGAATACAGTGCACCCCGGATCTGACACCTTCCGATGTGACCGGCTTCAACGTGCTCGATCCCAGAACCGCACAGTTCAGTTTCAAGAAAGGCCCCATCTTCACGGATATCCTTCTTGTGGATGAGATAAACAGGGCTACACCCAGAACGCAGTCTGCCCTGCTCCAAGCCATGGCAGAAAAACAGGTCAGTCTGGATGGTGTGACGTACCAGCTGAGCGAGCACTTCTTCGTTGTGGCAACGCAGAATCCCGTTGAATTCGAAGGCACTTTTCCCCTGCCTGAGGCGCAGCTCGACAGGTTCGCGATCTGTGTCAGCCTTGGATACGTCACGAAAGAACAGGAAATCGAACTGCTGAAGAGGTTGCAGAGATCGCACCCGATAGAATCGCTCGAACCAGTCTGCGATCCGAAGGAACTGAGCATCATGAAGGAACTTGTCAAAGACGTGTACGTGGACGATTCCATCATGGATTACGTTGTCAGGATTGTGATGAGGACAAGGAGTCATCCCGATGTGGCGCTTGGAGCCAGCCCGAGGGCGAGCATCGCGCTCGTTCATCTTTCCAGGGCCCTGGCAGCCATAGAGGGAAGAGATTTTGTGCTCCCAGACGATGTCAAAAGCATCGCGATCGATGTGCTCGCGCACAGGCTCATACTCAAGCCGGAAGCCAGGTTGATGCGCAAAACAAAATTTGACATCATCCAGGAGATCCTGAACACCGAGGAGGCACCGATCAAGGCGTGAAACTCGAGATCAGGTCGATCAGCTTCGACGTTCAACCGCTCATCGTTCTTTCTGTTTCGGCACTGGTATGGCTGGTTTTCAGCGCGAGCGTGTTCAGCGTAACGTTCGTTGTACTCTGTGGTTTTTTATGGTTGCACTTTCTGGATACGAAAAGGGCACTTTCACAGCTTGAGGTTGAAAGGCACCTTTCAGCTCAGAGGGTCTTCACCAACGAGGAAGTCTGGTTTCAACACGCTGTTGTGTCTCCATCGAAGTGTTTGAAAGTCACGTTGCTGGGACAGATCGAAGTGGGAAGGTCGCTGACGTACAACCTGTTCGAGAGGGAAGCCCATGTTGGTCCTGAACCGCTTCGAATAGACGTGAGGACTTCTTTTCCAACCAGGGGGAGAAAAATCCTGAAAGATCTTTTGTGTTATCACGAACATCCCCTAGGTTTGTTCAGGATCTGGGTGCAGTTCAACAGTCCTCAGGAAGTGCTTGTGTTACCGAGATTGATGCATTTAGAGTTCTTTCCAGCCCGTTTGAGAGAACCTCTGCCCGGCAGGCGGTCTGACTTCGAACTCTTTGAGGATCCGTTGCGGATCCGTGGTCTCAGGGAGTATTCGAACGATCCAATAAAAAAGGTGCACTGGAAGGCATCCGCGAAGTTCGGCAAATTGCTCGTCAAAGAATACGAACACACGGCCACGAGCAGAACCTTTGTCTTTCTGGATCTGAACATGGCCAAGGAAATCTTTGCAAAGAACGTCTGGGCACAGTTCAGAACCAGTTACGAAGAAGAAGCCGTGCACGCAGCTGCTGCCATTCTGTACTGGCTCTCTCAGGGAAACGATGTGATAAAGATGACCGTTGTAGGAAAAGAAGTGCTCGAGATGGACTGGGCTTCGCAGGATGGGTGGGTGCGCGCCGTGGAGCTGCTCGCACTGTCTGAAGGCACCGGCGATGGGCCTCAACTTTCGGACGTGCTGTACTCGCAGATACCCAAGCTGACTTTCACCTCGACGGTGGTGATCCTTTCGATGTATCTGACTGATTCGATCCTGCCCGTGATACTCGAGGCGAGGGCGCGGTGCGCAAGGGTTCTGGTGTTTCTGTTGCCTTACGGCTACAGAGATCCACGCTACAGGCCCACGAGAACGTACGAGATGTACCCGCTGGACATGGTCAGGCTCAGAGAGAAGGCCAGGTTGCTGGAGCAAGAACAGGTGATCGTGAGAATCATCAAACCGAGTCAGACCCTGCAGGAGGTTTTCTATGAAATCGACGAGGTTCACTGACTGGCTCGTCAGTTTCATCGTTTCCATGCTATCACTGTTGCTCATCGGTCAAGGAAGACCCTTGTGGCTGTACGTGCTTCTGCCGGGTACGGTGCTGTTTCTCAGTTTGCTGTCGACCTACAGACCAGGTTGCTCGATTCAGCTGCTGTCCGTGCTGTTCTTCTTCGCGAGCTGGGTTTTGCTTTACGTGGTTACAAACAATGCGCTACAAGCTTTTCTCACCAGCGTCTGCATCGTTGCTGTTTTGAATGTGCTGAGATCGCAGGGCATACCGAGCTGGTTGTGGCTCGTCGCGCTCGGCGTCTCGCTGAACTTTTCCTCACACGTTGGAAGGTTGCAGACTGCATTTCTGTTCGTTTTCACCTTGCTTGTCGTTCTCTGGTTGAGAGTTCGCATTGAAAAGAAGATGTTGATGGCTTTCGTAGCTGTCTCCTTGCTGTGTGCAATCGTCTTGGCGAACTTCAACTTCTCGATCGTCGCCTGGACACTGAAGCGACTTCCAGTTAAGCGATCGGAAGAAAAGCAGCAGATTGTTCAGCTGAAGCCTCTGGGAGGCATGACGCCAGAAAGCTCGCAGAAAGCTGAAAGATCTTCTCGAAGCTTCGAGCTGGTCTTAGAAAAGGTGTTCTTTCCGATCGTGCTTTTGCTCTTTGGAGTGTTTCTTTTGACGCTGAGCTTGAAGTTGTTCAAGCTGAAAGGAACCATTTTGCTCTTTCTGATAGGTGCCCTGATCTTCGGTTTGACCCTGTCAGTTCTGTCTGTGATATTCTCACTGGTGAAACCGAAGTTCGAACTGGTGCAGATGAGCCCGGAGTCCACTGCAACAGAAACAGAGATGAGTCAAACGAGGTTCGAATTCGTCGAATCTGCCCCCGCAACCGTGACTGGAACGAGGAGCAATGTGCGTGGACTGATCGATTTTCTGAACTGGTCCTCGCTTATCCTGCTGGTCCTCGCTTCGGCATTTCTGGTGTACATGACGGTCTACGTTTCAAAGCAATCGGCAATGCCAATCAAGCTTGGCGAACCGAGCAAGGCGGTGACAGGACAGGATGTTGAAGGGGAAGAACCCTTCCACCTCGATCGTTCACAGCGCTCGGTCATTGAGGCTTACTGGTGGTTGAGGAACAAATTCTTTGCCGGGCTGAATCATTTAACGCCCTACGAAGTTTTGAAGCTCGCGGGTGACTTCGAACCTTTCGGCAAGCTCACGCGCATGTATGTGATGCTGCGTTACGGCAACAGGAACCTGACCGACGCGCAGATTGACGAATTCTACGAACACTTTCTCGCAACTTCTCGCTGGCTCGAAGAGAAGAGAACTTCGCACCGAGGAGGCGACGTTTCCTCATAAAGTAACGATCCTGCGCTCGTCTGCAGCTTCTCTCGCTTTCAACGCGATGTACGTTGCGTAGATGGATTGTTCCGCCGTGACCATACATCGTCCCCTGCCGAGCACATGGTTCAGGAAGTCTTTGAATATGTAACCCTGTTCCTGATTCTGAACGACACGGGTGCCATCTTCATCGGTGAGTAACACACTTTGATCTCTAACTTCCAGAATTCCTTCAGTTCCGACTATCCTGAGTCTGTCATCGTCGTGGGTTTCAGCCCCAGGAGGACGGAGGTAGTCCACCGTCAGTGTGGCGATGACCTCCTGTTCGAGCTCGAACAGGCACGCACCGGTGGCTTCGAGCTCACCGTGGTTCTTGTTGGCCATACGGGAATGAAGGCCGTACACACTCACGAACCGTTTGTTCGATATCCAGTGGATCCAGTCTATCGCGTGTATTCCGACCCATGCCAGTGTTCCACCGAACGTTTCGCGCTTCCTGAAAAATTCCGGTCTTTCACCAAGCTTATAAGACTTCTGAGCATGGATCAGCCTTATTTCTCCCACAGCATTGGAATCGACCAAATTCTTGGCGGTCAAAAACCACGGTTTGTACCTGAGGCCAAACATCGCTGCGAAGAAAACCTTATCCTTCACTTCAGAATAGAT
Organism: Thermotoga sp. Ku-13t; assembly: GCF_011057685.1. Lineage (NCBI taxonomy): Bacteria > Thermotogati > Thermotogota > Thermotogae > Thermotogales > Thermotogaceae > Thermotoga > Thermotoga sp. Ku-13t. The sequence goes on from NZ_LNFY01000001.1 coordinate 310,260, forward strand.
CTTCTCTATCTGATGAAGATCTTCAAGGTTTGTGGCTATCGGTTTTTCCACGAAGGCATGTATTCCCATCTGTAACGCCTGCAGAAGGATCTTCCCGTTCATGTAGAAGTGTGTGTTTATCACCACCACGTCTGGCCTTTCAGATTTCAGCATCTGTCTGTAATCTTCGTACAAACGGGGGTCCATGCAAGCCTGTTTGAACTTCGAAAGAAGCGGTGCGAGGTTTTCTCCCACAACTCCAGGAGAGACTGCAACGATGTCGAACTCGTCACTCAGAGATTCCAGCACGTACCCGTAGTGCCCGCTGCCACCTACGATACAGACTCTGAGCTTCAAGGTTCGAACACCTCGCACTCGGCCAGCGCAACTCTCTTTGCCTCCGTGGCCCAGGAGAAACCCAGTTCGCTGGGAAGTCTTTCAAGGTTGAAGCACTCTTTCAACTGTTCTTCGAGACCATCCACCCAGATCAGAAGCGGTTCACCTTCGGATCTCTTCAAATTATGTGGAAAATCGTGGATGTCCGAAGACAGATGCGCGCAATTGATCGTGGCTGTCAGGCTCAATGCGGATTCGAGGGTGCAGTAAATTTTCTCTTCGCCCTTCAGGATCGAGACAACGTCCCAGAGCTTTTTCATACTTGCATGGTCCACAGTTCCATACGGCTCGTATAGACCTGTCTCACGAACGAGGACAAATCTGTTCGCGCTCTCTGGAAAGTGCGGATGGTTGAAGACCAATCGTGCCTTTTCAGACTGTAGTTCGAAGATCGGACCTGTTCTGTTCTTAACGGCATGGGATGCGAAGAAGAGGATCTCGGTACCTCTCGCGACTATTCTCATCGCGCAGGTATCGAAGCTCTCGATCTCGTTCGCCCTGTACAGCTCGGCTTGGACTGCTTCTGGAAACGCACTATCCAGCATGTTCGAACCGAGCAAGAACATCATGAAATGTAGAAAATGTGCCGTTGCGTTGGATGCGACGCTGTCGAGCACCCACTTACCATCGAGCTTGATCTTTCCCGCCCAGGATGATCTTCTGTAGTATGCGGTGTCTCTGGGCCATAAAACAAGGCTTTTGAACTTCACGACCCTTCCGAACTTGCCTGAGAGGACGTCTTCTTTGAGTTTCTGAACCGTCTCATCGTGGCACCACTGAAAACCGATTGCCACCATGCGTCTGAATTTGTCTCGAAATTCGATCATCTTCCTGACTTCGTGGACCGTCGCCGCGGCAGGTTTTTCACACAGCACGTGACTGCCGTGTTGAAGCGCTTCGCAGGTTTGGTCACAGTGTAGATGGATCGGTGTGGAGATCACAACGAGATCGGCGAAAGAGCCAGAATAAAACTGGACCAGATCGTCAAAAATGGCGATCTTCTGGCTCACCAGGACCTGGTAAATTTCACTCCTCTGGGCGAAGGGATCCACGACCGCGACCAGCTCGGTCCCATGTTCTTTGCCGTACGTGAGGAGATGCTCGGCGTACTTCTTTCCATAACCTCCTGCGCCCACCAGTGCGACTCTGATCGGCTCCATGTTCAGTACTTCAAGCCTCCCGCGGTGATACCACGCATGAAGAACCTCTGGAACAGTAAGAATATGATCAGTGTCGGGATGATGGTCATCGTTGAGAAAGCGAGAATCGTGTTCCAGGGTACTCCACCGTATTCTCCCTGGATCACGGCGAGTGCGAGCTGGAGAGTGTAAAGACTCCTTCTGTTAACCACCAGCAACGGAAGCACAAAATCGTTCCATCTCCAGGTGAAAGAGAAAATCGCCAGCGCTGCGACGAGTGGTTTGGAGAGCGGAAACACGATCTTCCAGAATATGGTCCATTCGCTGGCGCCGTCTATCTTCGCGCTTTCGAGAAATTCATCCGGTATATCCTTCATGTACTGAATCGCCGTGAACATACCCGTGGGTGTGTACACTGCAGGCAGGATCAAACCCCAGAGGTTGTTGATCAGACCCAATCTCCTGATGATGACAAACAGCGGTACCATGATGACCTGGGCCGTCACGAAGAGTGTCAAAACCACGAGTCTGTTGAGCGCGAGTTTGCCGATGAACGTACCTTTTGCCAGTCCGTAGCCACCCATGACACAGATCAAAACGGTTATGACCGTTGCGATCGATGCGACAAACAACGTATTCTTCAGGTATGTGATCATATCCTGTTTTTGAAGCGCTTCTCTATAGCCTTGAAGCGTCGGATTTTTCGGGAAGATGGTCGGTGGGTACGAATATATCTCTTTCAAACTCTTGAACGAAGAGGCGATCGAATAGTAAACCGGAAGCATGTAGAGAAAAAGCATGACGATCAGAAACAACCACTTTATGTACTTGGCCATCGTTTTCCCTCCCGACTCAGCGCTCACGTGCACGAAGCGTGAAGACTGCTATCACGAACGAGATCAACAGGAACACAACAGACATGGCGTAGGCGTAGCCTATTCGCCACTGGGTGAACGCTGTGCTGTAAATATACAGTGGCGTAACCATTGTTGAGTAACCGGGTCCTCCACCCGTCAAAACGTAGACTCCAGCGAGATCTCTGAAGACGTGAGCGATGGCTGTCGTCAAAACCAGTAAGTTCGTGTTCTTCAGAAGTGGGAACGTTACGTACCAAAACGTCTGCCATCTGTTCGCTCCGTCGACTCTTGCAGCTTCGTGAAACTCTTCAGGCACGGACTGGAGTCCGGTGATGAACATCATCATCAAAAGGCCCGTCATACCCCAGGTTCGCAGCAGCGAGATCGCAAACAGTGCCGGGGTTGGCTTGAGCAACCAGGCAACAGGACTGAATCCGATGGATTTCAAGATATGGTTGAGCAAGCCAAGATCGTACGATAAAAGCCATTTGAACATCGTCGTACCTGCAACTGCTGGCATCATGTATGGCCAGTAGAAAAACGCTCTCAAAATCTTAGAAGAGGTGGTCTCTCTGTACAGACACACTGCCAGCGCGAGGGGAATGAAGAAGCACAGCGGGACCGTCATGATCAAGAGTTTTATTGAAACCCATATGGAATTCCAGAACCATTTGTCTTCGAGCAACCTGATGAAGTTTGACCAGCCTGCAAACTTCGGCGGGTTGAGCAAGTCCCAGTTGAAGAAGCTCATCACGAAGATGCTGAAAATCGGAAGTAGCACGAATATGAAAAGGAAGGCCAGAGCAGGTATCGCGAAAATGAAACGACTATTGATCAGTCTTTTCATGCCATTCCTCCTCGATTTTTCGCAGTATCGAAAGGGGTGCCAGGTGGCACCCCCGAAACTTCATTTCTTACCACCAAGTTCTGCGACGAGTTTATCGTACTCTTTCCTGAGATTCTTTATGGCTTCGTCGAGACTGATCTGTCCAGCTATGACGGCTGAGATCTGGTTCACGATTGGTGTCTGCAGTCTCGAATAGATCGTGGAGTTGCGTACCGTGACAACCCAGTTGGGCGTCACCTCTGCGAGCCTTCCACAAACAGCCTGGACTTGTTTCATGATCTCCCTATCGTAGTCCACTTCATGTTCTTCATATGCAGACATGTGGTAAGTCTTCTTCAGATAGATGTCGTAACCGAGGTTCTTCCAGCCGACCCAGAGCGCGAACTTGGCGGCAGCTTCCTCTCTGTCTTTCTTGCCCGTCTTGAAGGCGCCGAAGAAGCGGCCACCCTCGCAGCTCAGCCACTCAACATCCTTCGGCAGGTATGCGGGTACAAAATTCTTTTCAGCTTTGAGCAGATCGAGTGTGCTCCAGCTTCCAGCCCAGAGCACCGCGGTCAAGCCACCCGTGAAGGCCATGTTGGGATCCTGTGCGGCGATCCATTCTGCTGGAACCATCAGGTTTTCCTTGAACAAGTTCACGAATTCTTCGAGCACTTGTTTGGCTCTTGGATCTTTGTCCAGTGTGAAATCCAGGTTTTCGTCGAGGATTTTCACGCCTCTGATTCCCAGGTAGTTGAACAACCTTTCGGCAGTCCTCTGCATGGACATGGCGTAAGGTAGATTGTTGGCTTGCTTCACTTTTCTCAGTACCTCGACGAACTCCTCCCAAGTCCACGGATCAGATCTACCACCGAAGGGTGGGAAAGGAATTTGTGCTTTCTTGAAATAGTCCGCGTTCACCCAGAGACACTGCATCGTGAAATGCAGCGGCACGTACCTGATCTCACCGTTGGCATCGACAATCCTCACAGCGGCAACGTCGTACATTGCGTCCAGGTACTTCTCCGGTGTGATTCCGAGATACTTCTGGATATAAGGTCTGAGGTCGATCATGTACTGCATGTAACCAGGAGCGTACGGATAGGTTATGGTGACGAGATCCGGCAGATCACCGCTCATGATGCCGAGTCTCACCTTTTGCTCGTATTGCGCGTACGGAACATCGACAAGTTCGAAGTCTACGTCTGGATTTTGCTTTTTGTATTCCACGATGGCTGCTTCAAGGCCTTCCCTCTCTGTACCGCCACCGCACCACACGACCAGCTTGATCTTGCTGGCCATCACGCTGATGCTCAGCAACATGGCGAGCAGAAGCACCCACTTAACCCACTTCATCTCGCATCCCTCCTCTTGTTAAGATATCCGTAAAAATTTTATCAAAGCTCAGGTGACGTTTCAAGTTGCTTTCACGATATTTAATGTTCTCTCCGGGACATAGCATCCCCGTCTTGAGCAAAAAATTTTTATTGCTTGTGTTCATCAACAGTGTTGAAGTAAAATTCTGTGACGGAGGTGAAGAGATGAGATTCGTTGATTGTAAAACTGTCGGCAGTTCCTTACCCATCTTCCTCAAAGGTGGGGAAACGGGGGTCTTGTTCATCCATGGCTTTACAGGTTCTCCACACGATTTCACCTATATGGCTGAGAAAGTTCATGAAGCGGGCTTCACTGTGTCTGTACCGCGCTTACCGGGGCATGGCACGTGCGGTGAAGATTTTTTGACCAGTAACGCGCACGATTGGCTCCGCAGAGCGTTCGATGCATACTACGATTTGAAAGCGATATGCAGAGAGGTACACATCGCAGGGTTGTCGATGGGTGGTGTGATAGCGATAATTTTAGCTTCTGTGTTGAGACCAAGGAAACTGATCACGCTGGCTGCAGCGACTTACACTCGCAGTAACCAGATAAAACTCGCGTGGTTGGTCGGGTTGTTCAAAGACAGAATTCCAAAACAGAACGTGCAGCCGCTCGAAGATCCAGATATGGAATTTCTCAACGGAGAATACTGGTCCTACGAATGGCCAAAACAAGCTGCGGAACTGTACAAACTCATCAAGATGTCAAGAAAAGCTGTAAAACAGATCGTTTCCGATACGCTCGTGATCGCTGCACGTAACGACGAGCTCGTACCCCTCGAGGCTGCGCAGTTCATATATAACAACGTGCGGTCTGAAAGGAGGAAGCTTTTGATCTTCGAAAAATCTGGTCACGTTCTCACGAACGACGTTGAAAAAGAAGCAGTGACAGAAGCGGTTGTGAACTGGTTGAAATCCTGAGGGAATGATCCTGTGAGCTGGAAGGTTATCCTGGCAGGCGTTTGCGTCTCGTTTATCTTTGGATTTTCCTTTCTTTTCACGAAGAACGCGCTCGATTACGTGAAACCCTTGACCTTTCTTTCCTACCGTTTCTTCGTTGCGAGCCTCTTTTTTCTTTTTCTTCTGATTTTCAGAGCGATAATGCTCAGGAAAAAACCATACTGGAAACTATGGAAGTTGATTGTCTTTCAACCCATCCTATATTTCTTTTTCGAAACGATAGGCCTTCAAAGGATCAATGCGTCCGAAGCTGGTATGCTTGTGGCCCTGATACCAATCTTTGTGAACGTTCTTGCCATCTTTTTACTGAAAGAGAAAGGTGACCGGTATCACTACATGTTATTGGTGAGCAGCTTCCTGGGAAGTATCCTGATAGTGGGTTTCAATTTGACAGAAGAAGCCTTGTTCGGGAAGATCTCGATGCTGATTGCCGTAATTTCTGCAGCCTTTTATACAATCCTGTCAAGGAAGCTGTCGAGTGAATTCGAACCATACGAAATAAGTTTCCTAATGATGATCTCGGGTTTTGCCTTCTTTACCCTCGTGAGCAAACTGAGCGGTGAGTTCAGACTCGTTCTCAACCTTCAAACGATTTTAGGGGCGCTGTATCTCGGTACGCTTTCTTCTGCCATAGCGTTCTTTCTGCTCAACTACATGGTGAAACATGCCCCATCGATTCTCGTGAGCCTTTTTTCGAACCTGACGACGGTCGTGGCCTGCCTGGCAGGTGTGCTGTTCCGGAACGAAAAAATAAGTTTGCAGCAAATCCTCGGTGTAGTGATCGTTCTGGTTTCCTTGTTCGTGATGGCCTACAGAAACCGTGAAAAGAAAGTCGATGCCGTGCCGAAAGAAGCTGAAAAAACTTTGGAAGAAGATATTGGTAGCACCATTCATGTCGCGTTACTGGGAAAAGATCTGTTGCTCACCCCGCATGCGTATGAAAGGATGATTGAACGTGGTGTGAGCCTTGAAGAGTTAAAGGAATTGCTCGAATCGAAGAATTCGTGTGCGTTCATGCAGAAGAACGGGAGGATCAGAGTGAGCAATGGATCAATAGAAGCCGTGCTTCAGCCTTCAGGGAACGTGCTGTACCTTGTGACTGTTGTGATGAGAAAAAGACAAAAATAAACAGAACTCTGAGCTTTCAGTGTCTGATCTTAACGCACTTCATTCCTGCACTGGTTGAAGTTCGATAGTTACCACGTTTTCCCCCGGAACGAGCTCAGTAGTGGTGGTTCCGATGAATTTTCCTTGTGACGAATCGATGATCAAGGTGATGGTGTAAGTTCCAGGGCTTATGTAGAGCTTGATTTGTTCAGGTAATTGTTCAAAAGTGTTCTTGTAAACCTGTTCGCTTCCCTTACTCAGTGCTACGGTCACCTGAGTGATCTCATTCCCGCCAGGCAACGCCTTGGCTTCAACCAGTTTCAATACGATTTCAACTGGATAAATGGGTGGTTCAGACGTTTGCATGCAACCGGTGAGCAGCAGGATCAAAAGTATTGTCGCACTCAGAAGGGCTGAAACGAGAATTCTCACACACACTCCTCCCAGTCTCGATTTTACCACCGTCCAAGTGCCGGTTATATGTTTTCAGCACACCGGATTTTTCAAAAAGGTGTGGCATGCGCCACACCTTCTTCATTCGAACCAGGCGTACTTGAGGATAACGAACTCGGTTGGCAGGAGCAAGACGTTTTTCAATTCTTTCCTGTGAGCAACGATGTTCGTCATGTTGTAGAGGAAGATCCACGGCGCATCCTGTACGATCATTTTCTGAACTTCCGCGTAATACTGCAGAAGCTTCTCTCTGTTCTGTTCGTGAGCGATCTTATCTATGAGTTCGTCGACCTTCGGATTGCTGTAGAAAGTGTTGTTATCGCCCGTGCCATTGGGATTGATGTTGTCCGAATGGAACAGCGGGTACAGAACCCAGTGCCCTTCACCCGTTGAAGGCGCCCAGCCGAGGAGGAACAGTTCGTAATCCCAATCCGCAGGATTGCTTGAGAACAGCTTGTTTATGTAGCTTGCCCACTCCATTGGTTTCACATCGACTGTTATTCCAACCTCTTTCAACATGCCCTGAACTGCCACGGCGACTTCGTAATCGTTTAGATACCTTCCCTTGGGAGTCAACAGTTCCAACTTGAGGTTCTCGTAACCTGCTTCTTTCAGTAACTGTTTTGCCTTCGCTGGGTCGTACGGGTAACCTCCCGTCGAATAGTAACCAAAAGTGTATTTTGCGAGCGGTGAATCGGAAGGAATCGCGAGGTTTCTCATGATTGTGGAGCAGAGTTTTTGCTTATCGATCGCGTAGTTGAGCGCCTGTCTGACCCTGACATCGTTCAAGGGTGGTTTTCTAAGATTGAAACCTATGTAGATCACTCGCAAACTCGGTTCAACCCTGACAACTAGCCTTTCATCCTTCTGCAGCACCGGAACGAGTGCTGGCGGTGGGTTGAACATGACGTCCGCGTCTCCGGCCCTCAGCTGTGTGACCCTCGTTACGTCTTCCGGGACGATCGTGAACACGATACCGTCGAGATACGGTTGGCCTTCCCTCCAGTAGTTCGGGTTTTTGACGAGTTCTATCCTCTCTCCGATCTTCCATTCCTTGAGCATGAACGGGCCAGTTCCGACCGGGTTCCTGCCGAGCTTTGCAGGATCGCTACCGTAAGCGTCGATGGCCTTCGGAGAAACTATCAGGGCCGCTTCGTGTGCGAGCCGGTTCAGGAAAGGCGAATAAGGTTTCTCGAGGATGAATTTGACTGTGTAATCATCGACAACGACGATTTCCTTGACGATGCCTTTGAACAGGCCAGTTCTTCTGAGGGAATTGTTCAGCACGTAATCGTAATACTTCTTCACCGCTTGCGCGTTGAAATCGGCTCCATCGTGGAACTTGACACCCTTCCGCAGATAGAACGTGTACTGTAAGCCATCTTCCGAGATCTCCCACCTTTCGGCCAGGGCAGGGGTGATGTTCAGCTTCTCGTCGAACTCCACGAGGCCATCGAAGATGTGACGGCACACGGTTCCGCTGATGTTGTCCGTCTGGTTGGCCGGAAGCAGCGATACCGCATCAGCCCCCATGACGTAACGAGCCACTCCACCGTACTTTGCCGAGAACGATAGAACAGAGACCAGAAGAGCTAGAACGAGCAGAAGTTTCTTCACGCTACACACCTCCTGGGCGAGTTTGGTATTATTTTACCACCGCAGCCTCGCCCGGGTAGGTTTCATGTTGTTGATCTGCCTAAGGATGGTTTTGAGATTTCCCCTTTCACTGGCCAGCTCGTCGAATCGCTTCGATCAATCTCACAACGTGCACGTTTTCTTTGACATCGTGTACTCTGACTATGTCGGCACCGTTCAGAACACAGTAAGCCGTCACCGCGAGTGTGCCGTACAACCTTTCTTCGGGCGGCACATTGTCCAGGACCTGACCGATGAAAGACTTCCTTGAGGCTCCAACCAGTACAGGTTTTTTCAGGCTCTTGAACTCAGAGATGCGTTTTATTATCTCGAGGTTGTCCATGAGCCTTTTACCGAAACCTATTCCAGGATCAATGATGACCCTGTCCCCCAGGCCAATTTCTCTGACCTTCTCGATCCTCTCTTTGAGGAAGTAGAGAATCTCTCTCACGACATCTCCGTAATACGGATTTTCCTGCATGGTCTTGGGTTCGCCCTTCATGTGCATCAAAACGATGCCAGGTTTGTATTGCTTGAGGACTTCGATCATCATGGGATCGAACCTCAGCGCACTCACATCGTTGACGATTTCTGCGCCTGCTCTGATCGCTTCCTCGGCAACTTTCGCTTTGTACGTGTCCACGGAGACGATGACGTCGAAATTCTTCTTGACGAGTTCGACAGCCGGAACAACCCTGTTGAGTTCCTCTTCCAAGCTGACCCTTTCCGAACCGGGCCTGGTCGATTCACCACCGATGTCGATGATGTCGACACCTTCTTCCACCATTCTCGCGACAGAATCGAGCAGCTTATCCTTCTCGACCCGGCTCGCCGCATAGAAAGAATCAGGAGTGACATTCACAATACCCATGATCAGCGGTCTTTCAAAACTCATCTTTCGACCAGATGGCAGTTCGATCTGACGTGTTCCCTCCTCGAAAAGACAGTACTTTATGTCTCGAGCTATCTCGTCCAGTTTCCAGTAATGCATCATGGAGAGTTTTTCCACGAGTTTTCTGTGCTGTGCGAGCGTTCCCATTGTTAGAACGTTGGTTGACTCAACTTTCTGAGTGATCGAATGCTTGTGGACTGCCGCATCTCCACCCGCGGCGAGCATCTCCTGCTTGATCACGTTCGCGCTGATCACCGGAACATCGTAGATCAACAGGCTGACGAATTCGCCCTTGTTCTGGAAAATGGGTATCGAAGCCGGATCGACTCCAACTCTCGAAAGATGCTCAATCGGGTTGGTCACTCTCGTCACCAGAAAACTCATTTCTGCAACCCTCCAGTAGCTGTTCTATTTTGCCCAGTGAATCTTTCACGATCCTCGCCGTGGCACCCCATATGACCAGGCCATCGATCACGAACTTGCACGTTTTTCGACCGTCCGGGAACGTCACCTCATCACATTTGGCTTCTTTGAGCTGAGACAGTGCGACGAAGTAAAGATCCTGGACTTCGAACGTGTTCAGTTTGAAGTGTGGTCTTTCTATCACAACTAAAAGCGCCTGCACGAAAAGGTTCGATTTACCTGTGACGGTTGAAGACAGCTCACCTAAGAACTTGCAATTGTTTCTTGGTACACCTAGCTCTTCTTCGAGTTCCCGAAACATCGCTTCGGTGAGTGTTTCTTCGTTTTCGACTATGCCTCCAGGAAAGGCGATCTGGTTTGCGTGCCTGCTCAGTCTGCGCGATCTGCGTATGAAGACAAGGTATGGTTTTTCTTCGATGAAAACGATTGGGACAGCAACCACTGACATCAATTCAGCTCACCATATTGATTATAGCAAGATTCCTGTTATTATCCTCTAATTATGTTTAATTTATTGAACTAAGAACTTGACGTGGGCTGTTTGTGGTGTTAAGATTGTAATGAATTTGACACGGAGGTGACATGCATGAAAATCTGCGTGATCGGCGCGGGTAATGGCGGACAAGCACTTGCAGGTTACCTTGCATTGAAAGGCTTCGATGTTTCTCTGTTCAACAGGTCTGAAAGAAGGATCTTACCCATCATGAAAACGAGGAAGATCAAGCTAGAAGGAGAGGTCAATGCCACAGCTCAGGTTTCTTTCGCCACTACAAACCTCGCAGAAGCGGTCAAAGGAAGAAAGCTTCTCATGGTTGTCGTTCCGGCCAATGCGCACAGAGAAATAGCCGAAAAGTTGGCTCCATTGCTCGAAGATGGACAGATCATCGTGTTGAATCCCGGCAGGACCGCGGGTGCTCTGGAGTTCGTTAACGTTCTTAAAGAGAAAGGTGTGAAAAAAGATGTGGTGGTCGCGGAAGCTCAGACGTTCATCTTCGCTTCACGCATGTCCAACCCCGGCGTGGTGCGCATCTTCAGGATCAAAAATGCTGTACCCGTGGCAGCTTTGCCTGCATCGAGAAATACGGATCTTGAAGAGACACTTCTGAAAGTGATGCCAGAATTCGAGATCGCCCCGAGTACGCTTTACACGAGTTTCAACAATATTGGAGCCGTTTTTCACCCTGCAACAATCATTCTGAACGCGGGCTGGGTAGAAACCACGTTTGGAAAGTTCGAATTCTACTTCGAAGGCATAAGCCAGTCGGTGGCAAAAGTTCTTGAAGCCATCGATGAAGAAAGGTGTGCGGTTGCGAGGAAATTCGGGATCGAACCGATGACGGCAGTGCAGTGGCTCTTTTACGCGTACGATGTAAAAGGTAGAGATCTTTACGAAGCCATTCACAACAACGAAGGTTACAGAGGCATTCAGGCGCCCACAAGCCTGGAAAACAGATACATCTTGGAGGACGTTCCGACCAGCCTTGTTCCGATCTCGGCCTTCGGCAGATTAGTCAACGTTGAAACACCCACGATAGATTCCATTGTGAGACTGGCATCCATCATGATGGGTATCGACTTCTTCAAAGAAGGTAGAAACTTCGAAAGGCTTCACCTTGAAGGCAAAACCATCGAAGAGGTTAAACGCATCATGGAGGAGGGATGGCAATGAAAATGATCGGCGCTTCAATTGGTAGTTGCGTTCACAACGTCGGCTTGCTCAACTTTCTCAATCTGGCAAGGCAGAACGGTTATGAAACGGTATACGTAGGTTCTGCCATCCCGGTGGAGAAGCTCGTGGAAGAGATCGAAAAACACCAGCCGGATGTGGTAGCGATGAGTTACAGGTTGGGAGCGGAGGCACTGCGGAATTTGCTCGAAACGCTGGAAGACCTGTTAAAAGCGCGAGGGTTGCTGGATAAGACTTACATATTCGGTGGAACCGTAGAAACAGCTGAAGCGGCAAGAAGATTCAGCTTCATAAAGAAAGCTTTCGACGGGAGTGAAGAACTGGACGAAATCGTTATGTTCTTGAGGGGCGAAGCCAGAAAGTTGCAGAAACAGGAAGTGTTCCCACAGAGACTGGGTGAGAGGATTAAGTTCAAAAGTCCTTTTCCTCTGATACGCCATCATATTGGTTTGCAAACGCTTGAAGAGACCATCGAGGAGATAAAGAAAATGGCGGAGTCGCAGCTTCTTGATGTCATATCGATCGCACCTGATCAGAACTGCCAGCAATTCTTTTTTGAACCGGAGAAGATGGATCCAAAGCAAGATGGCGCCGGAGGGGCGCCAATAAGAACGAGGGAAGATTTTGTGAGACTGTACGAGGCCAGCAGGAGGGGAAACTATCCGCTTGTCAGATGCTACGCAGGTACGACGCACATGGTCGAGTTCTCGAAACTCTTGAAGGAAACCATCAACAACGCTTGGGCTGCAATACCGATCATGTGGTACAGCGATCTTGACAGACGCTCGAACAGACCACTGTTAGAAGCTATAAAGGAGAACATGGAGGCGATTCGCTGGAATGCTGAAAACGATGTCCCTGTCGAAGTCACGGACTCTCATCAGTGGGCTCTGAGGCTGGCACACGACGCTGTTGAAGTTGCCACAGCGTATCTTGCCACGTTCATTGCAAAACGACTTGAAGTGAGAGAGTACGTGCAACAATTCATGCTGGAGACACCTTCTGGAATTTCACCAAGGGCCGATCTGGCGAAAATGATTGCGAAGAGAGAACTGGTAGAAAGGCTTGCTGACGAGAACTTCAAAGTTTACCGGATGATAAGAACAGGGCTGATGTCGATGCCCGCAGATCACAACGCGGCGATGGGACAGATCGGTGTATCCATGTTCTACGGCATGGCGCTTGAACCGCACATCGTCCACGTGGTAGCGTACTGCGAATCCACGAAGAGAGCCACAGCAAAGGAGATCATAGAGAGCGTGAAGATCGCAAGGAGGGCCATAAACATGGCGTTACGGGGATGCGTTGATCCTCTGGCAGATCCGTGGGTGAGGGGTGAGAAAGAAAGGATCAAAGAGGAGGCATTGCAGATAATCGAAGCGATAAAATCTCTCGGTGAGGGCAAGGATGAGGATCTGCTCAGGCCAGAAATTCTCTTCGAAGCGGTTAGGACTGGAATCTTGGACGCTCCAGCCGTGAAAGGTTTCTCAGTGGCTAAGGGCAATGTGAAGACAGCTCTGATCGATGGACAGTGCAGGTGTGTCGACGAAGAAGGGAACTTGATCAGCGAAAAGGACAGACTGAAAAAATTGCTCGAGGAGGCTTGCAAGGATGAGAGTGGCTGTTGTTTATGATCTCGATAATCTCGACGATGAGCGAAACAGAATGATAGAGGCTGTGTGTGAGGCTTTGTCGAAAGAACACAGTGTTGAGAAAATTCCCTTTGGTGATGACTTCGTTGAGCGTGTCAGGTCCTTCGAAGCGGTGTTCAACCTTTCCACGTCACACCTTCAAATGCACGTTCCAGCGGTACTCGATGTTTTGAAGATACCTTACACCGGATCTTCTGCCCTGGCGCACGCCCTCTGCACGGACAAGGTGATCACCAAGATCGTTCTGCAACATTACGGGATACCCACACCGAGGTTTGTAATCTTCCAGCCAGGAGAGGAGCCAGCATCGATCGATTTCTTTCCCGCTATAGTCAAACCAACCAGGCAGGGTAGCGCGAAAGGAATCAATGTAGATTCTGTCGTTGCAGACGAACAGGCACTCAAAAAAGCTGTGAAACGGGTGCATGCGCTTTTCAAGGAACCAGCCCTCGTGGAAGAGTTCATAGATGGAAGGGAATTCAGCGTGGGTATTCTCGCGGGTCGCGTGTTACCGATACTGGAGATCGACTTTTCTACTCTACCTGAGGGCATTGAACGGTTCTACTCTTACAGGGTTAAGCACTTCTTTGGCGAACAGACACGTTACATCTGTCCTGCAGAGATAAGCAAAGATCTTAAAATGGAGATCGAACGGTACGCGATGAAGGCCTTCTGTGCTTTGAACCTCAGAAATTATGCTCGCATGGACTTGAGACTCAAAGGAAATGAGCCTTATTTTCTCGAGGTGAATTCCCTTCCCATGTTGACGCCGAATTACTCGGACGTAGTGAAAATGGCGCAGGCTGCAGGTTTGAGCTATGAAGAATTGATTCTTGAAATATTCAACGATGCCGTGAAAACAGCTGTCAGGTGAACGAGATCCACGAAGCACGCGATATCCGTCACTCACGAGTGCCACCTGCGGAGTGTTCTTTCTGGTATGTTAGCTTCGTGGAAGCGCTTCCACTATGTAGATACGGTCGTTTGGTCCATGTGAAGGTAACGCCTTTCGGAAGAGAATGTTACTTTCTGGATGAAGCTCCCACTTTTTGGTTCTCACCAGATGCAGAAATGACGTGATTGTAGTAATATAGACTTTCGATGAGGAAAGAACTCTTCCTTTTCGACGATTTCTACAGATCAAATTTTGGTACCATCATAGGTGTTGACGAAGCTGGAAGAGGTTGCATAGCGGGACCCGTTGTTGCCGCCGCGGTGATCCTTCTGGAACCCCTGGACGTGTACGATTCCAAACAGTTGACACCATCTCAAAGAGAGGCTCTTTTCGAGCAAATACAGAAATGCGCACGGATCGGCATCGGTGTTGCAACGGAGGAGGAAATAGACATACACAACATCCTGAACGCAACCAGGATTGCCATGAACCGCGCTCTCGAGAAACTAGATTGCCCAGAAGCCTTCGTCCTGGTGGATGGCAAATCTTTGAAGCTTTTACAGCAGGGGGCGTGCATCGTCAAGGGCGATAGAAAAAGTGCCTCTATCGCTGCCGCATCCATAGTTGCCAAAGTGACACGAGATCGCATGATGGAAAAGTTTCATGAGCAATATCCCGAATACGATTTTCGTGTGCACAAAGGTTACGCAACGAAAGAACATCTTGAAAAGCTCCGCCGGTACGGTCCCACGCCCCTCCATAGACTCACTTTCAGGCCCGTTCTGGAAATGCTCAACGAAGATTTGCTCACAAAGCTTGTTCAAAAGGATTCAGACCGTTTTTTCGCAGTTTTTCGGAAAATGCATCGTTTTGTTTCCTCCACTTAGCTTCCATTAACCCGTGTGTAAACGACCCCAACTTAGAATTTCGGTATATGAAAGTTGCAGGGGGGTAATTTCATGCGAGTGGAAGACATTCTGAAGATTGTTGAGGAGGAACGCATCCAGTTCGTACGGTTGCAGTTCTCAGACATCAACGGGAACATCAAGAATGTGGAAATACCATCTCAGGAACTGCCCAGAGCGTTTGAAAGAGGTATAATGTTCGATGGTTCATCCATTGAAGGCTTCGTGAGAATCGAGGAATCGGACATGTACCTGAGGCCGGATCCGGATACCTTTGCTATTTTGCCCTGGACGAATGACGGTATCAGGAGTGCGCGGTTGATCTGTGATGTGTACAAGCCAGATGGTACGCCTTTTGAGGGAGATCCCCGTTACAGATTGAAGCTAGTTGTGGAAAAGGCCAGAAAAATGGGTTTTGAACCTTACGCCGGTCCCGAGATGGAGTTCTTTGTGCTGCCCAGAGATCTCAAGGGATTTCCGGTGGCAGAAATTCTCGATCAGGGAAGTTACTTCGACCTACTACCACTCAATCAAGTCGAATCGCTGAGGAGTGAAGTGGCCGTCGCCTTGCGAACAATGGGTATAGAAGTGGAAGCATCACACCACGAGGTTGCACCTTCCCAGCACGAAGTAGATTTCCGCTACGGAGAGGTGTTGAAGACCGCAGACAACGCGCAAACCGT